>NZ_CP108002.1:8472724-8775322 GCF_041435055.1 Streptomyces sp. NBC_00341
GAGCGCTGGGAGCACCACGGCCACGACCCGGCGGACATCGCGGTGGGCGCGGGGACGGCCGGCATCTATGCGGCCCGGACCTCACAGGAGGCGCTCGCCGCCTACCGGCCGGTGTTCGAGGGGAACCTCGCCTTCCAGAAAAAGCTGGGCCTGGAACCGGTGTTCACCACCCTGGAGGATTTCGTGGAGCGCAGCTCGGCGCTGATCGGCAGTCCGCAGCAGATCCTGGAGAAAGTGCACCGCTACCACGAGCAGTTCGGTCACACGGTCCTCCATCTGCACGCGGACGCGGGCGGGCTGACGGATGCTCAGCACCGGGACTCGCTCGCGCTCTTCCAGTCGGACGTCGCACCCGTGCTGCGCCGGGAGATCCCTGATCCGCCGTTCGCCTGGGGCCCCGTGCTCGCCGAGACCGAGCCTGAGGCCGCACCCGAGCCCGAGGCCGCACCCGCCCCCGCGCCCGTTGCCGTCGACCGCTGAGGAGTCCTCGCGTCATGTCCGACATTCCCCTCGGGGTCCTCGACCTGGTCCCGGTCCCCTCCGGGTCCACCGCCTCGGAGGCGCTCCGCAACTCCATCGACCTGGCGCGGCAGGCCGAGAGCTTCGGGTACGCCCGGTACTGGGTCGCCGAGCACCACCTCAACCCGGGTGTGGCCGGTACCTCGCCCGCGGTCGTCCTCGCCCTCACGGCCTCCGCGACCACGTCCATCCGGCTCGGAGCGGGCGCCGTCCAGCTCGGCCACCGCACCGCCCTGTCCACGGTCGAGGAGTTCGGCCTGATCGACGCGCTGCATCCCGGCCGGCTCGACCTGGGCCTCGGCCGCTCCGGCGGACGCCCGCCCGGCGGCGCCGCCCCGCGGCCGTCCACGACCCCGGTGGTCGACGGGCGCACGCCAGGCGGCCTCCGCATCCCGCCCCGCTTCTCCTTCGAGCATCTGCTCGGCTCGCCCCGCGTCGCGCTCCAGCGCAAGCTGCTCCAGCAGCCGCACGCCGAATCGCAGGACTACGGCGAGCAGATCGACGACATCCTGGCGCTCCTGGCGGGCACCTACCGTTCCGAGGACGGCATCGAGGCCCATGCCGTCCCGGGGGAGGGCGCCGAGGTGGAGCTGTGGATCCTGGGCAGCAGCGGCGGGCAGAGTGCCCGGGTCGCGGGCCGGTCCGGGCTGCGGTTCGCGGCCAACTACCACGTCAGCCCCGCCACCGTGCTGGAGGCGGCAGAGGGGTACCGCGCCGCGTTCCGGCCCTCCGACGTCCTCGCCGAGCCCTACGTCAGCGTGTCCGCCGACGTCGTGGTCGCGCAGGACGACGAGACCGCCCGCGAACTGGCCACCGGATACGGTGCCTGGGTCCGCAGCATCCGTTCGGCCGAGGGCGCCATCGAATTCCCCACGCCGGACGAGGCTCGCGCCCACATCTGGACGGACGCGGACCGTGCCCTGGTCCAGGACCGCCTCGACACCCAGTTCGTCGGCTCCCCGGACCGGGTCGCCGACCGGCTGGCCGAACTTCAGGAAGCCACCGGCGCCGACGAGTTGCTGATCACCACGATCACCCACGGACACGAGGACCGGGTGCGGTCGTACGAGCTGCTGGCCGAGGAGTGGCGCAAGAGGTGAGGCGGACGCCGTCAGGTGCCCTGATGCCCTCGTAGTTCCTCCACCGCGGCCCGCGCGGCGGCGCCGATCACGGCGTCGGCGCGCGGCAGTCTGCTGTCGGCCCTGGCCGCCTGGGTGAACACCACCGCGGTGTAGGTGCTGCCGTCCGCGAGTTCGACGACGCCTGCTTCGTGCCGGAGCGAGCCGAAGGTGCCGGTCTTTCCGTAGACGGTGACGTCGTCGTAGGGAAAGCCGGAGGCGAGCCGGTGCGTCCACGGCTGCCTGCGCATGACCTCGCGCATGAACGCGCAGCCTTCGGCGGAAGCGGCCTCGTCCGTCCAGATCGCCCGCAGGAGCCGGGCCATGTCCGCCGGTGTGCCGGACGCCTTGGAGGCCGGGTCGTACACACCCGCCGGCACCACGGTGTCGTTGTCCGCCACATGGGCCAGGGCCGCGTCCAGGGAAGGCGCCCCCGTCTCCGCGACGAGCCTGTTGAACGTCGCGACGACACCGCCGTGGATACGGGTGTCCGGCATGCCCAGGTCGCGGCAGAAGGCGTCGACCACATCGGCGCCGACCGCCCGCAGGACGGCGGCGGCCGCGGTGTTGTCGGAGACGGTCATCATCAGCGTCACCAGATCGCGCAGTGACATGGTGACGGGGTCGTGCAGGACGGAGATGCCGGTCGGACCGGGGACCCGGTCGGCCGGCTCCAGGGTCACCCGGTGGCGCGGGTCGAGCCGCCCCGTGTCCGCGAGGCGGCAGAAGGCGGCCATCAGCGGCACCTTGTAGACCGAGCCCAGCGGCAGCTGCTCGCCGGGCTCGATGACCACACGGGCCGAGGGGCGGTGCAGTTCCGCCACGTGCAGCCAGCCCCGGACGCCCGCGTCGTCGAACATCTCGCGGATGGCGCGCTCCACGCCGCCGCCGTGCCGGGGCCGGGTCACGGTGCCACCTTCCGGGCCAGGGCATCCTCCAGCAGCTGCGCCGTCCCGGCGGTCTCCCGCGCACCCGGGCGCCGCGGGTCCCAGGCCACCCGCAGCCGCAGGGGGAGCGGCGGGTCCGTTGCGGCGCGGCGCTCCACACCGGACGCCGTCAGCGCGTCGTCCGCCGTCACCAGTTCCGCCTGACCCGCCGCCACGAGGGCGAGCCCGGCGCGTTCGTCGGACACCACCACCGTGTCCACACGGCGGCCCCGGCTGGCCAGGGTGTCGATGAACAGGTCATGGGCCGCGGGCGCTTCGGCACGCGGGCGTACCGCGACGGGCAGCCGTGACGCCGTCGTCCCACCGGTTCCGCGGGCCCCGGCGGGGGACAGCACCCAGGTCGGCAGCAGGATCACCCGTCCCGCGGCGAGGCCGTGCAGCACGGACGGGTGCCGGATCACGGCGATGTCGACCCGTCCGGCCGCGACGTCACCGAGCAGCGCGGCCGTCGACGCCGTCACCATGCCGATCCGGGCGCGCTCACCGGCCCGGACCGGCGCCGCGGCCACCTCCGCGGCCAGCGGCGCCGGCACCTCCGGGGCCAGCCCGATCCGCAGCCGCCGCCCGTCCGCCCGCTGACGGGCACCGGTCTCGCGGAGCTCCGCGAACGCGGCCAGGGCGCGGCGGGCGTGCGGAAGCAGCAGGGCACCCTCCTCGGTGAGGAACACTCCCCGCTCACGGTCGAACAGACGGACCCCGAGCAGCGCCTCCAGTCTGCGCAGACCCTGCGACAGCGGCGGCTGGGTCATGCCCACACGCTGGGCGGCGGCACCGAAGTGTTCCTCCTCCGCCAGGGCGACGAAGATTTCCAGGTGCCGTTCGGTGAGCACTCCGTACCTCCTGGCATGCTGCGATATGGCTTATGAATGGGCTCAATGCCGAGATGGTATTCGACATGCGGTGCGGCGGCGGACTTGAATCCGGGACAGACACGTCCCATCGGAACAGAAAGCCCGTATGCCATGCACACTCGAACTTCGCTGTCCCGCCGTGCCGTTCTGACCGGCCTCGCCGCCCTCCCACTCGTCGGCTGCACCAGCGGCCCGGAGGCATCACCGAAACCGTCCGGTTCCGGTAGGCCGTCGGCCTCGTCGTCGCCCCCGGCCGATCCCCGTACCGAGCGGGCATTCCGCGATCTGGAGCGGAAGTTCGACGCCAGCCTCGGCGTCCACGCGCTCGACACGGGCAGCGGCCGGACCGTCACCCACCGGCCCGATGAGCGATTCGCCTACGCCTCCACCTGCAAGGCGCTGCTCGTCGGCGCCGTACTGGACAGGAACTCGCTCCGGCAGATGGACCGGCTCGTGCGCTACGGCCGCGACGATCTCGTCAGCGCCTCACCGGTCACCGAGCGGCACGTCGCCACCGGGATGACCCTGCGCGAGCTGTCCGACGCGGCCATCCGGTACAGCGACAACACCGCGGCCAACCTCCTCTTCCACGAGCTGGGTTCCCCCCGCGCCCTCCAGGACGCCCTCCGCGCGCTCGGTGACGACGTCACCCGCTGCGACCGCTATGAGACCGCGCTCAGCGACGCCACCCCCGGCGACCTCCGGGACACCAGCACGCCCCGCGCCCTCGCCACCGGGCTGCGCGCGTACGTCCTCGGCAACACCCTCCCCGCGGACAGGCGGGCCGTACTGACCGACCTGCTCAGGCGAAACACCACAGGTGACAACACGATCCGCGCGGGCGTGCCGGACCACTGGCAGGTGGGCGACAAGACGGGCACGGGCGGCTACGGCACCCGGAACGACATCGCCGTCATCTGGCCCCCCGGCGCCGCCCCGATCACCCTGGCCGTCCTCTCCCGCCGCGACGCCAAGGACGCCGAACGCGACGACGCGCTCATCGCCGGCGCCGCGAAGGTCGCGCTCGACGCCATCGGGGCGCTCGGGTAACCGGCCGTCCGCGTCCCGCTCGGTCCGGCGCTAGCATCAGCATCCTCACCGACCGCTGGAGCAGACTGCCATGCCCTTGCCACGCCTCGGAGTCGTCATCGTCACGATGGGCACTCGCCCCGTGGAGCTGGCCGCCCTGCTCGCCTCTGTGGAGAAGCAGGACGTGCCCGCGGCGCGAGTGGTCCTGGTCGGCAACGCGACGCCCCTCACAGACATCACGGCGGACGTGACCAGGATCCCGCTGGAGGAGAACCTGGGCTGCCCCGGCGGCCGCAACGTCGGGATCGGGGCGCTGAGCGACTCGGGGGAGGTGGACGTCGTCATCGAACTCGACGACGACGGCCTGCTCATCGCCCCCGACGTGTTCCGCCGGGTTCAGCGGCTGTTCGCGAACGACCCCGGGCTCGGCATCGTCGGGTTCCGGGTCGCCGACGAGAACGGGGTGACGGAGCGTCGCTGGGTGCCCCGGCTGCGCGCCGACGACCCGATGAAGGGTGGCCCGGTGACCGCCTTCCTCGGGGGTGGGCACGCCTTCTCGATGCCGATGCTCGACGGGATCGGCCACTGGCCGGCGGAGTTCTTCTTCGGGCACGAGGAGTCCGACCTCGCCTGGCGCGCCCTCGACGCGGGCTGGACGATCCTGTACGAGCCCGAACTCGTCCTCCAGCATCCGAGGACGTCCCCGGCCCGGCACCCGACCCACTACCGCTTCACCGCCCGCAACCGGGTGTGGCTGGCCCGCCGACGACTCCCGGTCCCGCTGATCCCCGTCTACCTCGGTGTCTGGATCTCCCTGACCATGGCACGGATGCGCTCGGCCGCCGGTCTGCGGGCCTGGTGGGGCGGTTTCTTCGAGGGGCTGCGGACGCCGTGCGGGCCGCGCGGGCCGATGAAGTGGCGCACCGTGTGGCGCATGACCCGGCTGGGCCGCCCGCCGGTCCTCTGACCGACCCGAAACGGGCAGCGGCCCGGGGCTCCGGCGGGGGAGTGCCGACCGCCACGGGCGCCGTTCGGGCGCACGCGGGGCCTCGATCGGGCAGGAGTCCGGGCGGAGGCGGCCGGTCCATGCGGCTTGACCAGCCGATACGGCCTCGCGGAAACGGGCACGAACGGGCACAGGTGACGCGGTGAAGAGCCTGGTCGCCGTGGGTCCCCTGCTTGTACAAACGATTCATGAGCCCGAACGGGGCCCGAGTCGCAGCGAACGCAGGGAAGTGTGTCGTGGACACCGACGAGCGCCGACGAGAGATCCTCAAGATTGCCAGACGCGAAGGGTCGGTGGACGTCACCGCACTGGCCGGCACGCTTCAGGTGGCCAAGGAGACCGTCCGGCGTGATCTGCACATCCTGGAGGAACACGGTCTGGTACGCCGCACCCACGGCGGCGCCTACCCGGTGGAGAGCGCGGGCTTCGAGACGACGCTGGCCGCCCGTACCAGCCGTCTCGTTCCCCAGAAGTCCAGGATCGCGGCGGCCGCGGCGGACCTGCTCGGTGACGCGGAGACGGTCTTCGTCGACGAGGGCTACACCCCCATGCTCGTCGCCGAGGCGCTGCCCAGGGACCGGCCCCTGACCGTGGTCACCGCGTCCCTCGCCGTGGCGACCGCGCTCGCGGACGCCGAGAAGACCACGGTGCTGCTCCTCGGCGGCCGGCTGCGCGGTTCCACGATGGCCACCGTCGACCACTGGACGACCCGGATGCTCGCGGGATTCGTCATCGACCTGGCGTATGTCGGGGCGAACGGGATCTCCCGCGAATACGGGCTGACCACGCCCGACCCGGCCGTGAGCGAGGTGAAGGCCCAGGCCATGCGCAGCAGCCGGCGCCGGGTCTTCGCCGGAATCCACACCAAGTTCGGCGCCGTCAGCTTCTGCCGCTTCGCCGAGGTCGGTGACTTCGAGTCCATCGTCACCGACACCGGTCTGGCCTCGGCGGAGGCGCAGCGCTACTCGCGTCTGGGCCCCCAGGTCATCCGCGCCTGACGCACCCTGCGGCACAGCCCGACCGCCCCGCCCCATGCCAGCCGACCGAGACGGCTGACATGACCCTTACAACTTGAAGAAGTCCCTCGATGACGAGTGATCAGGAGAACCACATGCCCCACCTTCAGCAACATCGAAGCAGGCTGAGTGTGCGTCTGGGCACGGGCGCCGCCCTCACGGCGCTGCTCGCCGGGTGCAGCGGCGCCGGCGGCGGCAGCTCGTCCGGTGACAGCGAGTCGATCAACGTCCTCATGGTGAACAACCCGCAGATGGTCCAGTTGCAGAAGCTCACCGCGGCCAACTTCACGAAGGAGACCGGCATCAAGGTCCACTTCACGGTGCTGCCGGAGAACGACGTACGCGACAAGATCACCCAGGACTTCTCCAACCAGGCGGGCCAGTACGACGTGGCCACCATCAGTAACTTCGAGGTGCCGTTCTACGCGAAGAACGGCTGGCTGCACCCGCTCGACTCGTACGCCTCCAAGGACAAGGCGTTCGACCAGGGCGACATCCTCAAGCCGCTCCGCGACTCCCTCACCGCACAGGACGGCAAGCTCTACGCCGAGCCGTTCTACGGCGAGTCGTCCTTCCTCATGTACCGCAAGGACGTCTTCGCGGAGAAGAACCTGAAGATGCCCGCCAAACCCACCTGGCAGCAGGTCGCAGACCTGGCGGCCAAGGCGGACGGCGCCAGGAGCGGCATGAAGGGCATCTGCCTGCGCGGACTGCCGGGCTGGGGCGAGGTCATCGCCCCGCTCACCACCGTCGTCAACACCATGGGCGGTACCTGGTTCGACAAGGACTGGAACGCGAAGCTCGACACACCCGAGTTCAAGAAGGCCGTCCAGTTCTACGTCGACCTGGTGAAGAAGCACGGCGAGGCGGGCGCGCCCCAGTCCGGCTACGCCGAGTGCCTCAACAACATGACGCAGGGCAAGACGGCCATGTGGTACGACGCCACCGCGGGCGCCGGATCACTGGAGGCCTCCGGCTCCCCGGTCAGGGGCAAGGTCGGATACGTGGCCGCACCCGTCGAGAAGACCGACACCTCCGGCTGGCTCTACACCTGGGCCTGGGGCATGCAGAAGGCCTCCAAGAAGACCGACAGCGCCTGGAAGTTCATCTCCTGGGCCTCCGGCAAGGGGTACGAGAACCTCGTCGGGACGAAGGTCGGCTGGCCCGACGTGCCCGCGGGCAAGCGCGCCTCCACGTACTCCAACCAGGACTACCTGAAGGACGCCGCCGCGTTCGCGAGCGTCACCCGGCAGGCCATCGCCGGCGCGAACCCCCGCGACCCCGGCACCCAGCCGAGGCCGACCGTCGGCATCCAGTTCGTCGACATCCCGGAATTCACCGACCTCGGCACCAAGGTCTCGCAGGAGATCAGCGCCGCCATCGCCGGCCGCCAGTCGGTGTCCGACGCCCTCAAGACCTCGCAGACACTCGCCGAGAAGGTCGGCAAGGAGCAGCGGTGAGTGCCCCCGTATCCACCCCGGACGTCTCGTCGCCCGGCGCGCCGGATGACGCCGCCCCGCCCCGCAGGACCGTAAAGGCCCCCGGCCGGGCGCGCGTCTGGGCCACCCGCGCCCCGCTGCTCCCCGCCCTGGTCTTCCTGATCGCCGTCACCCAACTGCCGTTCGTGGCAACCGTGGTGGTCTCGTTCTTCGACTGGAACTCGCTCTCGCCCGACCAGCGCAGCTTCAGCGCGTTCGCCAACTACAAAGAGGTGTTCAGCGACCCGAGCCTGCGCGACTCGGTGGTCACCACGGTCCTGCTCACCGCCAGTGTCGTGATCGTCAGCGTCGTGCTCGGACTCCTGCTCGCCCTGCTGCTGGACCGCAAGTTCATCGGGCGGGGGTTCGTGCGCACCCTGCTGATCACACCCTTCCTGCTGGTGCCCGTCTCGGCGGCGCTGATGTGGAAACACGTCCTGTACAACCCGGAGTACGGGCTGCTGAACGGGGCCTGGGCCTGGTTCACCGGACTGTTCGGCGCCGACAGCCCCGCGCAGCCCGACTGGATCTCCGACATGCCGCTGGCCGCGGTCGCCACCGCCCTCGTCTGGCAGTGGACCCCGTTCATGATGCTCATCCTGCTCGCCGGGCTGCAGAGCCGGTCCGCAGAGCAGATGGAGGCCGCCCGGCTGGACGGCGCCAACGCCTGGCAGATGTTCTGCTTCCTGACCCTGCCGCACCTGCGCCGCTACCTGGAACTCGGCGTGCTGCTCGGCTCGATCTACATCGTGCAGAACTTCGACGCGGTGTTCACCATCACCGCCGGCGGACTCGGCACGGCCAACCTCCCCTACACGATCTACCAGACCTTCTACCAAGCCCATGAATACGGACTGGCGTCCGCCGCGGGCGTGGTCGTGGTGATCGGCACCATCGTCGTCGCCACCTTCGCCCTGCGCGTGGTCTCGTCCCTCTTCAGCGAGGAGGCGAACCGGACATGAGCAGTACCCTGACCGCCGCGCCCACCACCCGGCCGGGCCGCGCGGAACACGCACGAACGGCGCGCAGGGGCAGGCGCCGCTCCACCGCCCTCGGCGTGGTCGCCTGGATCGTCGGCATCGTCTTCTGCGCACCCGCGCTCTGGATGCTGCTCACCTCCTTCCACTCGGAGGCCGACGCCGCGACCAATCCGCCGTCGCTCGGCGCGCCCCTCACCCTCGACGGCTACCGGGTGTTCTTCGGCGCCGGGGGAGGGGCCAGTCCCTGGCCGCCGCTGATCAACTCCGTGACCGCATCGGTCTTCTCCACGCTCTTCGTGCTCGTACTCGCGCTCCCCGCCGCGTACGCGCTCTCCATCAAGCGAGTGGAGAAGTGGACGGACGTGATGTTCTTCTTCCTGTCCACGAAGATGCTGCCGGTCGTCGCGGGGCTGCTGCCGGTGTACCTGTTCGCCAAGAACACCGGGATGCTGGACAACATCTGGTTCCTCGTCATCCTCTACACGTCGATGAATCTGCCGATCGCGGTATGGATGATGCAGTCCTTCCTGGCGGACGTGCCGGTCTCCATCATCGAGGCCGCCCAGGTCGACGGGGCCCGGCTGCCGACCGTGCTGACCAGGGTGGTGGCGCCGGTCGCCGCACCCGGAATCGCGGCCACCTCCCTCATCTGCTTCATCTTCAGCTGGAACGAACTGCTCTTCGCCCGGGTGCTCACCGGGGTGACGGCCCAGACCGCGCCCGTCTTCCTGACGAGCCTCGTCACCAGCCAGGGGCTCTTCCTCGCCCAGCTGTGCGCCGCGTCCGTCGTCGTGTCCCTGCCGGTGCTCGCCGCCGGCTTCGCCGCTCAGGACAAACTCGTCCAGGGCCTTTCTCTTGGAGCTGTCAAATGAGGGCTGCGATCATCGAGTCCATCGGCAAGGTGTCGGTCGAGACCGTCCCCGACCCCACCCCCGGTCCCCGGGACGTCGTTGTCGCCGTCCGGGCCTGCGGACTCTGCGGCACCGATCTGCACATCCTGCAGGGCGAGTTCGCCCCCGCGCTGCCGATCATCCCCGGCCACGAGTTCGCCGGCGAGATCGTGGAGACCGGCTCCGGGGTGACCGAACTGGCCGTCGGGGACAAGGTCGCCGTCGATCCGTCGCTGCACTGCCACGAGTGCCACTACTGCCGCAGCGGGCGCGGGAACCTCTGCGACAACTGGAACGCGATCGGGGTCAGCAAGCCCGGCGGGGCAGCCGAGTTCGCCGTCGCCCCGGTGGCGAACTGCGTGAAGCTCCCGGACCACGTCGACGTGGCCACCGCGGCGCTGATCGAACCGCTCTCCTGCGCGGTACGCGGCTACGACGTGCTCAGCTCCACGCTGGGCGCCAAGGTGCTCATCTACGGTTCCGGCACCATGGGACTGATGATGCTGGAGCTCGCCAAACGCACCGGCGCCGCCTCCGTCGACATCCTGGACGTCAACCCGGACCGGCTGACCACCGCCGTCAGGCTCGGCGTCTCGCGCTCCGCCGCCTCCGCGGACGAACTGGAGACGGTAAGGGGCTGGGACGTCGTCGTCGATGCCACCGGGAACGCGGGCGCCATCCAGGACGGCCTCGGCCGGGTCGCCAAGGGCGGCACGTTCCTCCAGTTCGGCGTCGCGGACTACGCGACGAAGGCCGTCATCGAGCCGTACCGGATCTACAACCAGGAGATCACGATCACCGGCTCGATGGCCGTGCTGCACAGCTACGAGCGTGCCGCCGCGCTGTTCGCCGCGGGGGTCATCGACCCTGCGGTCTTCATCAGCGACCGGCTGCCGCTGGAGCAGTACCCCGAGGCACTGGAGCGGTTCAAGGCGGGCCTGGGCCGCAAGATCGTGGTCGAGCCGTGACCGGTGGTCCCGATGCCGTCCTGGTGATGGGCGAGGCCCTCATCGACCTGGTGCCGTCCGCGGACGATCCGCGGACGCACCGGGCCCAGCCCGGCGGCGCACCAGCCAACGTCGCCGCCGGGCTGGCCCGGCTCGGCACCCCCAGCTGGTTCGCGGGCGGGCTCGGCGGCGACGGATTCGCCCGCCTGATCGAGGAGCGGCTGGCCTCCGCCGGTACGCGACTCGACCTGTGCGCCCGCTCGGTGCTGCCCACCGCACTGGCCGTGGCGGACCCGGGCCCCGACGGCACCGGCTACCACTTCCACCTGGACGACACCGCCACCTTCCGGCTGCCGGAGCGTACGGCCGAGGTGGGCCGCTTCGGCGCCGTGTACGCGGGCGGGCTCGCCGCGGTCGTCGCGCCCGCCGCAGGGGCGGTCGCCGCGACCGCGCGCGCCGGGGCCGAGCACTCCGTCCTGGTGGTCGACCCGAACGTGCGCGAGGACCGCACCCTCGACCAGGCGTCCGCCGTGCGCCGGCTGCGGGAGCTGTGCGGACGGGCCAGGATCCTCAAGGTCAGCGACGAGGACGTGGCCGTGCTCTGGCCGGGCGCGTCCCCGGAGGAGACCTGCGAGCGGCTGGCCGGGGAGAACCGGCTGGTGGTCCTCACCCGGGGCGCGGCGGGCAGCACAGCGTTCACCCCGGACCTGGAGCGGGCTTCGGTTGCCGCTGAGCGGGTCGAGGTGGTCAACACGATCGGCGCGGGTGACGCGTTCATGGCCGGGATGCTCAACTGGCTGAGCGACGCCGGGGCGTTCCGCGCCGGCGGCGCCGTACGGCTGTCGCGCGACAGGGCCGCGGAGATGCTGACGTTCGCCTCCCGGGTGGCGGCCTCCGTGGTCGCGCAGTCCGGGACGGAGCCGTCGCGGCCGCTGACAGCGGGCCCGGCTCAGGAGACGCCCACACCCCCGCTCAGGCCGCAGGCTCGATGGTGACCTTGACGTGCTTCATGATCGGCTGGTCGCTCTGGGTGCTGTAGTCGCTGAGTGCGCAGAGCACGTTCATCTCGGGCATGTAACCGGCCGCGCAGCCACGTGGGATGTCGTAGGGGATGGCGAGGTAGCCGTTGAGGGACCGCGTGCTGCCGTCCTTGGCGGTGCTGGCGATGTCCACCGGGCCCATGTCCGCGATTCCGCGTTCGCGCATGTCGGCCCGGTTCATGAAGACGAGCGTGCGCAGGTTCTTGACGCCTCGGTAGCGGTCGTTGTCCGAGTAGATCGTGGTGTTCCACTGGTCGTGGGACCGCATCGTGCCGAGCGCCAGGGTGCCGGGGGCGGGGACGACGTCGGGCAGGGCGGCGGCGGAGAACTCGGCGCGTCCGGACGGCGTGAGGAAGACCAGTTCGCGGGCGGGCTGCATGATGCGGAAGCCGAGGGGCAGCCGCACCCGGCGGTTGAAGTCCTCGAAGCCGTCGAGCGCCTCGGCCATGGTGTCCCGGATGCGGTCGTAGTCCTCGATGTACCACTCCCAGGGCGTGGCGCTGTCGGGGAGGGCCGCGCGCGCCATGCCGGCGACGATTGCCGGTTCGGAGAGCAGGTGCGGTGAGGCGGGGCGCTTCATGCCGACCGACATGTGGACCATGCTCATCGAGTCCTCGACGGACGTGCTCTGGACGCCCTTGCGCTGGTGGTCCTTCTCGGTGCGGCCGAGGCACGGGAGGATGAGGGCTCGGCGGCCGTGGACGACGTGGCTTCGGTTCAGCTTGGTGCTCACCTGCACGGTCAGGTCGCAGGAGCGCAGGGCCGCGTAGGTGTAGGGGGTGTCGGGTGCGGCGAGGGCGAAGTTGCCGCCCATGGCGACGAACACCTTCACGTCGCCGCTGTGCATCGCCGGGATGGTGCGGACGGTGTCCAGGCCGTGCTCACGGGGCGGTTCGATGTCGCAGGCCGCGGCGAGGCGGTCGAGGAACGCGTCGGTGGGGCGGTGATCGATCCCGCAGGTGCGATTGCCCTGGACGTTGCTGTGCCCCCGCACGGGGGAGGGGCCGGCGCCCTCGCGCCCCAGATTGCCTCGCAGCAGAAGGAGGTTGACGATCTCCCGGACGGTGTCGACGCCGTGTTCGTGCTGGGTCAGCCCGAGACACCAGCTGACGATGGAGCGGTCGGCCTCGCTGTACACGCGCGCGGCCTTCAGGATGTCGGCGCGGCCCAGCCCGGACTGCTCCTCGATCTCGCTCCACGGGGTGGCCTCGCACAGGGCGCGGTAGTCCTCGAAGCCGGTGGTGTGGCGGTCGATGAACACCCGGTCCAGCGCCTTGGGGTCGGATGCGGACTGCTCCAGGACCGCCTTCGCCATGCCGCGCAGGAGGGCCATGTCCCCGCCGATGCGGGGCTGCAGGTTCAGGGTGCTGGTCCGTGTCGCCTTGACGAGGGCCATGTCGGTGAAGTCGTGGGGCACGATGGTGCGGGTGGCGGCGGCCTCGACCATCGGATTGACGTGGACGATCTGGGCGCCGCGACGGTAGGCCTCGGCCAGCGCGGTGAGCATCCTGGGTGCGTTGGAGGCGGCGTTGACCCCCAGGATGAACAGGGCGTCGGCACTCTCCCAGTCCTTGAGGTCGACAGTTCCCTTGCCTGTGCCGAGCGAGGCGTGCAGGGCGCGTCCGCTGGCTTCGTGACACATGTTGGAGCAGTCCGGCAGGTTGTTCGTGCCCAGTTCACGGGCCATGAGCTGGTAGAGGAACGTGGCCTCGTTGCCGAGGCGGCCGGAGGTGTAGAACGAGGCCTGGTTGGGGTCGTCCAGCCCGCGCAGGGCACTGCCGACGACCTCGAACGCGTCCTTCCAGCTGATCGGGACGTAGTGGTCCGTCCCGGGGTCGTAGACCATCGGCTCGGTGAGCCGGCCCTGGTTCTCCAGGTCGTAGTCGCTCCACTCGGAGAGCTCGGTCACCGAATGGGCGGCGAAGAACTCGCGCCCGACCCGCTTGCGGGTCATTTCCCAGGTGACGTGCTTGATCCCGTTCTCACAGATGTCCAGGTGCAGGCCTTTGGTGTCGTCGGGCCAGGCGCATCCCGGGCAGTCGAACCCGCCGTTCTCATGGTTCATCCGCATGATCGCCCGCGGGCCGTCCACGAGCGCGCCCTCGTGCACCAGGAACTGGCTCACACTCTTCGCCGCGCCCCAGCCGGCGGCGGGGTGGCGATAGGGGCGGAATTCCGGACCCGCTTCGGGGGTGGGGCCCACCTCGGGCTCCAGGCGTTCCGGATCGTCACGGTGGGGCCTCATGACTGTTGACCTTCCGCCATTCGGGCAAATGGGTACAGAACATTACTACTGGGAAAAATATGTGGGCCGGTAGGGGCGCGCCACTCGACGTCCAGGACGGTTGGCGAATTCGCCGGGTCTGCCGGACTGCCGCCCGGCTCAGGCGCGGATAGCCTGAGACAGCCCTCGCTTCACCGCGTTGCCGAGGCAGCCCTCCCGAGGTCCCCATGAGCGATTGGCTGGTGCTTTCCGCCCTTCCCCGGCTCGTCGGAGCGGCGGTCGTCGGAGCGGCGGCGGGCGCGGTCGTAGGCGTGCTGACCAGTGCGCAGCTGGGCGTCCTCGCCGCGATCGCGGCGGCGGAGACGGCCTTCGTGGTGACGGGGTGGATCGCCCTGTGGCCCATGACAGCCGCGGCCACCCATCACAACGCCCGGCGCGAGGAGTTCCGGCCCGTCATCGAGGAGCTCGCGGTCGTCGGGTCCGCCGTGTCCGGTCTCGTCGGCATCGTGGCGCTGCTTCTGGTGGGCGACCCGGGTCTGAACCATGCCGCGGCTGTCACGGCACTCTGCGGAGTGTTCATGGCCTGGGCGGCACTGCACCTGATGTACGCCGCCCGGTACGCGTACATCTACTACCTGCCGCCGGAGGGCGGGATCGACTTCAACACCGACGACCCGCCGCGCTACAGCGACTTCCTCTACTTCAGTTACAACCTCGGCATGACCTACCAGGTCTCCGACACCGACGTCTCCAGTCCCCGGATCCGCGCGGTCGCCCTCCGGCACTGCCTGCTGTCGTACGTCTTCGGAGCGAGCATCCTGGCCACGACCATCAACCTCGTCGCCGGAATCGTCACGGGCTGACCCGCGCCGGCCGCCGGAGCCCCGGCGTTCATGAGCTCCGGCGTTCACGAGCACCGGGACAACACGCTCGCCGGGCCTCGCGTCAACGTCTGCGCGAACCGCTACGCCCCCATCCGGTGCCGATGCCGCCCACGTGCAGGGCCAGGGCAGTGAGGCCGAGCAGCATCACATTCACCGAGGAGAAGACGTCGTTCGTCGCGATGTCGGCGGCGTTGATCAGGAAGGCGATGAAGAAGAGCACAGCTGCGACGATTCCCAGCATGGTCGGGACTCCCTTTTTGATTGGGTGAAGTGTGGGTGCAGCCCGTGTGCCCCTGTTCAACACACCCATGTGTCGATAGGGCGTTCGATGCGTCGGATCGTTGGCGGTGACCGCCGGTTGGTTCGGCGACGGGCCCGGACCAATCCGTTACGACGACGGCACCGAATAGACGACATCAGCGACCGAACGCGGTTCCGGTTCTGTGACCGGAACCGCCGGAAGGGGATGCGTCTTCGTGAATGCCCGCCGTTCAACCCGTCTCACCGCCTTGCTGGCCGTGCCCGCCGCGCTCACGCTCTGCGCGGCCGTGCCCGCCATGGCGCACGACGGCCATGTCGCCGGCAGTACGACGAAAGCCGCAGACGGTGACACGTACCAGATCGATCTGAACCAGTTGAACAACTCCGGCGCGAGTGGCACGGCCCTGGTGAGCGTGGAGGGCGACAAGCTCACCGTGAAGATCGAGGCCGAGGGGCTGGTGCCCGGTCAGCCGCACGCGCAGCACATCCACGGCTCGACCGACGGCCATGACTTCCACTGCCCGGACATGAGCGCGGACAAGGACGGTGACGGCATCGTCAGCACGGCCGAGGGGCTGCCGGTGTACGGGGACATCAACATCTCCCTGACCACCAAGGGCGACACGTCCAAGGACAGCGGTCTCGCGGTCGACCGGATGCCCGTGGCGGACAAGGACGGGAAGCTGAGCTACTCCCGGACGATCCCCGTCTCGCACGCCGTCGTCGAGCACATCAAGGATCTGCACGTCGTCCAGCACGGCATCGACCCGAACGGCAACGCCAAGTACGACTTCGGCAAGGGGAAGAGCGAACTCGACCCGAAGCTGCCGCAGGAGGCCACCGCTCCGGCGAGCTGCGGCATGGTCAAGGGCGCCGCGGTCGGCTCCATGCCGACGGGTGGCGTCGAGACCGGAAGCGGGAGCACGGCGGGCGTGGAGTCGCCCGGACTGTTCGCGGCGGGCGGCGCGGCCGTTCTCGCGGCGGGCGGACTGTTCGTCGTACGGCGCCGCACGCGCACGGCCCACGCCCGGCACGACAGCTGAGGCGCTCCGCACCGGCGGACGCACCGTCGGATGCCCCGTAACGGCCGGACGCAGGGACAGGTGAAGCGATGAATGGGACACCCGACGAAGGCGCGCACCGCACGAGGGCCCGGCGGCGCGACGTCACACTCATCGCCCTCGCCGCCGCCCTGCTCCTGGCCGGTGGGCTGCTGCTGGCTCTGGGAACCAGCCGGCAGCAGCCCGCTCCACCCCCTGCCGCAGAGAAGGGGGGCCCGGTCGCCACCGAACAGCCCCCGGCGACGCGGCAGGGGGCGCGGAGCCCGGCACCGTCCGGGAAGCCGCGCACCGAGGCGCTGCCCGCGTCCCGGCCCGTCAGCATCACGATTCCCTCGCTCAAGGTGACCTCCACCCTGGAGGAGCTCGGGCTCGGCAAGGACCGGGCCATGGAGACCCCGCGGGACCCGGACAAGGCCGGCTGGTACCGGCCCGGGGCCACGCCCGGAGCCGTGGGGCCCGCCGTGATCGCGGGGCATGTCACCTGGAACGGGGCCCCCGGGGTGTTCTTCGGGCTCGGCAAGCTCGGTCCCGGTGACCGGATCAGCGTTCGGCGCGCGGACGGGCGGACCGCCGATTTCACCGTCGACCGGACCGCGCTCTACCCCAAGGACCGGTTCCCCACCGTCGAGGTGTACCGCAACCTCGATCATGCCGGGCTCCGCCTGATCACCTGTGGCGGCGACTACTCCAAGAACGACAGCCACTACGCCGACAACGTCGTCGTGTACGCCACACTCACCGGCAGCCACGGCCACGGGTAGGGCAGTCGGGCACTACTTCGGCCGTACAGGTGAAGCCGGTACCGGATCAGCTCCGGTTCCAATCCGGCGGCCCCGTGGCTCCGAATGACTGACGGAGCGGGGCTCACGGCGAGAGGTCCGCCTCAGCCGCTCGGGGCCGGGCCGGCGATCCGGCGGGATCCGGCCCTGAGCGTGCGTCACCCCCACACGTGCACCGGACCCGTCAACGGGACCCAGCCACCGCACGGGCCCGCCGTCCGGAGCCGAGACCATCGGATTCGGACAGCGGGCCGAGGAGCCGGAACTCCTTCGGTGGCCCCGTCGTCCGCTGCGCAGGTCCCGTGCCGGCTCGACAACCTCCACTCGTGAGCCGGAGCGGGACAGGCGGTCTGCCGGTGCCTGCAGCCGGCAGACCGCACCCGCCACCGTCTGCCGTACTCAGCTTCCCCAGCCGCCGCCGACCGCCCTGCTCGACAGGTACGAGTCCCGCAGCGCCGCGCGCAGGCCCGGAACGATGCCGTCGTACCGCGTGGCGAGCCGCTTGAGCGTCTGCTTGTGCTCGCGGCGTTCCTTACCGGTGAACACGCTGGTCACCTCGGCCTCGGCCGCGAACACGGCCATGGTCAGCTCGTCCACCGGGAGCGATGCCGGATCGCCGTCGAGGAGTACGGCGTCGCGAATCCGCCCCTGAAGGGCGCGCACCTGTTCCGGGGCGTTGACGACGACCCGGTCGACGGGCACCAGGCCCAGTCGCTTCTCGTGGTGGACCGTGATCGCGCCCGTCCCGGCAAGCTGCTCACGGACCGGCTTCTCGGCGGTGTGGGCCTTGTTGTGCACGAACCGGAGCCAGCGCTTCGGCTTCTCCGTGGGCAGGTCGCGCCACACCTCGGCGAGGAAGAGATCGCCCGGCGGCGTGGCGGCGCGTCGGACGACCTTGCCTCCCTCGGCGCCGAGCAGGCCGTCGACGGCCAGTTGGGTCAGCGCCCCGGCGCGCAGCAGCTGGCCGCGCCCCTGGAGGTTGGTGAGTTCGAATTTCTCGTCGTCCACGGTGTAGCAGAGCAGGTAAAGGTTCTGGGGCAGTGACCGGCGCATGTGTCTTCCTCTGCCTTCGTCGGAATCGCGTGGGCGCGGCGCGGCGACCCGTGCGAAGCGCCTGCCCGGTGCGAGCGAGCCGAATCATCCCGAAGCGCAGAGCGTGCGGAGTCGAAGCGCTTCCGTTCCCGCTCCAGGTCTCCCGTCCGGGACACGCGCGTTGGCACGGCGAAAGTCGGCCAGTTTGTGATCGGCGCAGGCCGTTCCCGCCGCGGGACGCGGAACCGCCGACACCGCTCGCCGGGGCCGGACCATGTGTCGTGACGTGGGGGACGGCGACCGGATGGCCACCGGTTCCGTCATCCCGCCACGCCGCCCCTGACCCTGCGTCGGACCGCCGGCTTCGATCGCGTCCGGTGTCGATTTTCAGACGAAACGATAAATCTACCGTTTCGGACGACACCGCACTGGTCGATATTGTCCCGGAAGGCCTGGTTCATTGCTTGACGGGACTGAGCACACCGCTCACGTTCAGGACTTCGTGGCACTCCTGCGCACGACGTCCGGTGGCCGGTGTCCCCGGCTTCGCACAGGTCACGTTGACGGTCACGGTGTCGTTCTCGGTGATCTTGATGGGGGTGACCCAGTGGTAGTCCTGGTTGCGGAAGGTCTCCAGCGCGATCGTGGTGATCTTGCGCCCGCCGAACGTGATCGTGAGCACTCCCTCGTCGCCCTGGAAGTTGGCGACGACGATGTCCGTGATCCCGAAGGCGTGGTCCTCGGGCACCTTGTACGTACCGGCGTTGCTCGTTCCGCCGGATGTCTTCAGGTCGATGGTGGCCGAACTCTGCTGCCCGCCGCCCGCCGAGGTCCCGTCGCCGCCCGCGCCGGGCGTGGCTCCGGGGCTCGCTCCGGGCTGCGCACCCTTGTCGCCGCCGGACGGATTGCCCTTCTCGCCGCCCGAACCGGTGCCCGGCGACTGGCTGTCCTGCGCGCCGCCCGGATTGGGGCGCGCCTGGACCTCCTTCGTGGCGGCCTCCTTCGCCGCGCTGCGCACCGCCGGACGGACCAGGGTGAACCAGGCCAGCAGCAGCGCGAGCAGCGCCGCCAGCACGGCGAGCAGCCACTTCGGGAAGACCGGGATCTGGACGAACTCGGCGTTCAGGGGCGGCCGGACGGCGGCCTCGTCGCGCCGTACCTCCTCCTGGCCGGCGGACTCGGCGGACTCGGTGGACTCCGAGGTGTCCACGGTGAACGGCCACACCACCGGGGAGCCGAACCACACCGGCTTGCCCGTGCGGACCCGCAGCCGGATCTCCGCCGTCTCGCCGGGCTCCAGCTTCGGCTTCGCGGGGGTGAACGTGAACCGAAGCTCCTCGCCCGCCTGGCCCGGGACGAAGCCCACCTGCGCCGGGGCGTTGCCCAGGTTGCGCACCGCGAGCCGGTAGCGGCCGCGCAGCCAGCCCCGCCGGCGGCGCGGCGCCAGCTCGGTGTGCAGCTCGCGGAACTCCTCGACGTGCACGGTGGTTTCCGGGACCCGCACCGACTCGGGGTGCTCGGCCGGCAGCACGCGCACGCCGAGAGGTATGTCGCCGGGCCTGGTCTCCGGCGAACGCGGCGGATCCAGGCGGATCGTCACCGTCTCGGACGTGCCGGGATAGAGGGAGACCCGTGGGGGTTCCACGGTGGCCCAGGGGGCGCAGTCCCCGACGACCTCCAGGCTGTACGCCTCGACGATGTCGCTGTCGTTGCGGACGGTCAGGCTGGTGGTGGCGGTGCTGCCCGGTGCCACGGTCACCGCCGGGATGTCGAGGCCGGGCGCGCTGGGGCCGGAAGGGGCTGCAGAAGGCGTCACACCGTCACGCTAGAACCGCCGCACGTCCGCCGCGAGGAGCGCAAGGGCAAGACCCGGGCAGTCGCGGTGCCCGGGGAGTCAAGACCAACTCCACTGAAACGGTGAGCTGTTGATCCGTACGCGCGACTCGCGAGCCCGCCGCCCGTGTCCGTGACGGCCGCTGTCCGTTCTCACGTCCCGCGGCTCCCACGTCCTTCTGCCCACGAAGCACTCCTCACGAACCCTCCGCATTTCCTCTGCTCACGAACCCTCTCCGAACGACCTCTTTCTCCACGAACCCTCTGCCCACGGACTCATGAATCAGGAACCCTGCCCATGACCTGCCCAGAGCAGTACCGTCCGGCCGTGTCCGTCACCGCACCACGTCTCTCCGCCCAGGCACCGGCCGCGCACCGGACCTCCCCGACCGACCGCGCGGACCAGGTGACCATCGCCGTCTACGCCGCCGACCCGGTCCTGCACGTCGGTGTCGTCCAGCAGTTACGCCGACGGCCCGAGGTGAGTCTCCTCGACGACGACGCGGCGGAACAGGCCCAGGTGTCGCTGGTCGTCGTCGACAGCGTCGACGACGACGTGGCAGCCCTCCTGCACCGGCTGCGGCACAACACCGCCACCCGCACCGGCCTCGTGGTCGGCACCCTCGGCGCGGGCGCCCTGCAACGCGTCATAGAGTGCGGCGTCTCCGCGGTACTGCGGCGCGCAGACGCGGGCCAGGACCAGCTTCTCCACCTGGTCCTGGCGATAGCCAACGGCGAG
Source organism: Streptomyces sp. NBC_00341 (assembly GCF_041435055.1). Lineage (NCBI taxonomy): Bacteria > Bacillati > Actinomycetota > Actinomycetes > Kitasatosporales > Streptomycetaceae > Streptomyces > Streptomyces sp. NBC_00341. Next base: position 8,493,359 of record NZ_CP108002.1, read on the forward strand.
GGCGTGCTCCCTGGCGACCTGCTGGGCAAGCTGCTCACCCATGTGGGCAGCCTCCAGCGCTCCGCGCTCGACCCCCGGAGCCTCTCGCTGTCCACGCTGACCACCCGCGAGGCGGACATGCTGCGCCTGGTGTCGGAAGGCCTGGACACCGTGGAGATAGCCCGCAAGACCGCCTACTCCGAACGGACCGTCAAGAACGTCCTGCACGAGATCATCACGCGGCTGCAACTGCGCAACCGGGCCCACGCGGTCGGCTACGCACTGCGCAACGGGCTGATCTGACGGCGTCCGGGCACCGCGGAACTGCCCGAAAGCGCACCGCACGTTTCCCCCGGGTACGTCCCCGCCGCCCTGCCGCACCGCACGAGGGCCCGGCAGGGTGGCGGGGGACAGCCCGAAACCGCACCAGACAGCGAGGTGGACCGTGATGCGCACCGCCGGCCCCGGTGGGCGGTTCCGCCCGGGAAGACTCGGGGCGTCGTTGCTGCTCCTGATCCCCCTGCTCGCGGTGACAACGGCCGCCGGGGAGGGCAGCGCAGAGCCCAGGCCGCAGGCGGCCGAAGCCGCGGCCACCCGGATCGCCTACGCCGGTACCCGCCACCGCAGCCTCGGCCAGGTGAAGACCGACACCCACAGCGCACCGCTGTTCGGCGAGGGCCCGGCCCACTTCGACCTCCAGCCGTCCGCGCTCGGGGACCAGATGGTCTTCGCGAGCCGCCGCGACGAGAAGGCACCGCAGGTCTACCTGCGGACCGCCGACGGGTCGGTGCGCAAACTGACCAGCGGCCGGTACGCCGGGCACCCCCAGCTGACCCCGGACGGCAGCTCCGTCGTGTTCGACTCCGCGGAGCCAGGGGGCGCGGACGGCGGCAAGCAGCGCGACCTGTGGATGGTGCGCACCGACGGCACCGGCCTCACCCGGCTCACCGACACCCCCTGGGACGAGGAGTGCCCGACGGTCTCCCCGGACGGGCAGCGCCTGGCGTACTCCGGCGGCAACCAGCCTGCGGCCGGCATGCAGATCTACGTACGGCCCCTGGCGGGCGGCGACACCGCGGCTTCCCCGGGCGGCGACACCCTGCTCACAGACCCGGCCAACGGCGCGGCCACCGAGCCGGCCTGGAACCCGGTCGACGATCCCGCGCACCGCGACCAGATCGCGTACACCGCCGCAGGACCGCCGGGACCCCGGCTGCGGGTGACGGACGGGCGTACCGACGGGCCGCTGCTGGGGGGCGTACAGGCAGAGTGGCGTACCCACGGGGCAGCGTGGCTGCCCGACGGGGACGGCGTGCTGTTCCTGAGCCCGGACCGCACCTGCGACTGCGAGGGCGACTGGGACCACGTGTTCCGGGTGCCCGCGCACTCCGACGGCACACCGGACCTGGAGCTCAGCGAGGACCGGGAGGTCGAATCGCCCACCTGGACCGGCACGGTCCAGGACGGCGGTGTGGTGGTCGAGCGGATCTCCGCCGCCGGTCCGCACGAGGTGACGCTCCAGGACGCCCGGTCGGACGGTTCCGACCCCCGCGACCTGGGCCTGACGATCCTCAACGAGGACCCGGCCGCGGACACCGACACCGACCCCACGCACGACCCGCTCTTCCGGCCGGCCACGGGGGACCCGTGGACCGAGCGGCAGAACTACACGCCCGACGGCCGCAGGATCGTGGTGACCCGTTTCGAGGGCGAGGACGACAACCGCGTCGAGCGGATCTTGATGGTGGACGCCGACGGCTCCAACAAGGCGTACATGAAACTCGACGGACGCGGACCGAAGGACTGGGACACCGACCCGACGTTCTCCCCGGACGGCAAGTACCTCGCCTTCACCCGGACTTCGCCCGGAGGAGTCGGCGACGCGGCGGGCCCCAGCAGCATCCTGATCGCGGACGTCGCGACCGGCGAGATCCGCGACCGGATCACCGCGCCGGCCGGGCAGCCCCAGGGCGGCGACGCCCAGCCCACCTGGTCTTCCGACGGCACCACCCTGGCCTTCACCCGCAACCAGGTGATCGACGGGGGCGGCGGCAACAAGCACATCTGGACCGTGCCGGTGAACAATCTGGCCGCGCAGCGCGACCTGAGCGCCACGGCCTGCCCGGGGAGCTGCGAAGTCATCGACGACAGCCCGGCGTTCTCCCCGGACGGGCTCAGCATCGCCTTCAACCGGAAGAACGGCGGCGGCCTGACCGACCAGCGCAACGGCATCCTGCTGACCTCGCTGGCCGACGGCGGCTGCCAGGTACTGCTGCCCGAGGCCGCCCACAACCTCCCCGACGGCTGCCGCCAGGAGCTGCCGGACACCTCGCTCACCGGCCCCTTCCAGCCGCGCGACGCCGCCTGGACGGCCGACGGCACGGGCCTGGTCATCAGCTCCCGCGAGGCGCTCCCGGCCAACAGCCCGGAGAAGCTCTACCACCTGGACATCGCGACCTGCGCCCTCAGCCCGCTCACCACAGGTCTCCCCGGACGCCAGAAGGAACCCAGCGTCCAGCAGTCCGTGGACCTCGCGGTGCACGCGCCCGGCAACGTCCCGGCGGTGGCCGTCGGCCGCTCCACGACGATCCCCGTCGATGTGGTGAACAACGGCCCCGCCGCCTCCCCTGGCACCCGGCTGACCATCGCCCCGCCGCCCGGTGCCCGGGTCACCGGACTGACCTGGCCCGGCGGCACCTGCGACGCGGCCTCCCTCCAGTGCGACGTCGGAGTGGTGCGGCCCGGCACCACGGTCCCGGTGAGCGTCACCCTCGTCGGGGTCACCCCCGGCGACGCGCCGTTCGACTGGTCGGTCACCGGCGCCGTACAGGACCCACTGCCCAGCGACAACGCCGTCCGGACCGTGGTGCCGGTGCGCGAGGACACCCCGCCCCCGACGACGACACCGCAACCCCCGACACCCACCCGCGCGCCTCCCACCACCGAGCCGCCCCCCGCCACCACACCGCCCACCGTGCCCCCGGCGCCGCCCGAGCCCGCCGCAGGACCCGCGGTGCGCGTCACGGCGCAGCCCAACCCCGGCTATGTCGGCGGACGCGTCGTCGTGACGTACACCGTGCGCAACGGCCGTGAGGCGCTGGCGACCGGGCTGCGGCTGAAGGTCGGCCTGCCCCGGGGCCTCCCGAACAGCGGACCGCCGGCGGGCTGCGACCGCTCGTGGGTGTGCGCGCTGCCGGACCTGACCCCCGGCGCCAGCACCGTCGTCCGCGTCGTCCTCAGCCCGGACAAGGCCCTGACCAGCAGCGTCACCGGCCTGCTCACCACCACCGGCACCGACGCCGACAAGAGCGACAACACCGCCAGGCAGCCACTTCGCATCCTCCAGCCCCGCATCGTCGCGGTCCCGCCGATCGGCAAGCCCGGCTTCGTCACCTCGGTGCGCGGCAAGGACTTCCCGCCGGGAGCACCGGTGCGGTTCACCTGGAAGCCGGGGATCACCGCGGCGGCGGCGCCGACCGTCCCGCAGCCCGACGGCACGTTCATCGGCCAGCTGCTCATCCTCGCCAAGGACGAGACCGGACCACGCGTCATCACGGCCAGGGGCCCCGGGTTCTCGGCGGTGAAGACCGACTTCCTGGTCGTCATCGGCAACTGGCAGCCGCCCGGCGAGATGACCCGCCGGTGATCCACGAGGTCGACGAGGCGATGCGCCGCCTGCTCGGTGAGTCCGGACTGGAGGCATCGGGCGTCGAAGTGGCCTTCGACGCCCCCACCAAGGACTGGGCGGCACGCCGCAACGCCCCCACGGTCTGCGTCTTCCTGTACGACATCCGGGAGGACGCCACCCGGCGCGGCAGCGGCGCCGGGGAGGTGTACGACGCGGACGGGCACCTGGTCGCGCGCCGCACCCCGCCGCGCTGGTTCGAGCTGACCTACCTGGTCACCGCGTGGGCGAGCCGCCCGCAGGACGAGCACCGGCTGCTCTCGCAGGTGCTCGCCTGCCTGGTGGCCACCGACACGCTGCCCGCCCGGCTGCTCACCGGCACACTCGCCGAACTCGGCCTGACCGTCAGCCTGGACACCGCCGGGGGCAGGCTCGACGCACCGGCCGCGTCGGACGTGTGGTCGGCGCTCGGCGGCGAGCTGAAGGCATCGCTTGGGGTACTGGTGCGGGCGCCGCTCGCCGGAGTGAGCACGGTCGTCGCGCCGCCGGTCACCGAAGGGCTCGTCGTGCGCTCCGCCACCCGGAGCGAGGACGGCGACGCGGTGCCGGGTCGGCGGCTGCGCTATACGGGGACGAGCGAGGCCGGGCCGGACGGCTTCGCCGGACCGCGCGAGCGGCGGCCCGCCCCCGCACGCCGCCGCCGGGGGGACCGCCAGCCGTGACACACACCGCCGAACCCGCTGTCCTCACCGAGCCCGAGCCCGAGCCCGGTTCCGAGCCCGCGAACCGGCACGACGCCCGGCCGGATGTCCGGCGCGAGCGCCGCCCCGCCGCCCCGCCGGATGCCGAGGAGCCCCAACTCTGGTCCCGGCTCCGCCTGGTCGAGGAGCGGGTGCGGCGCGCCGTGGAGGACCGTCGCGCCGCCGACCCCGATCCCGACGACCCGTACCGGGGCCAGTACTTCACCCCCGAGGCGATCACCCGCATCCTGGACGAGCCCGGCGGCCTCGGCGTACCCGCCCAGGAGGCATGGCAGCCGGCTCCCGGGTCGGTGCTCGAAGGCCTCGCCGTACGGTTCGGACTGTCCCCGCTGGACCTGGACCTGCTCCTGATCGCGGTGGCGCCGGACCTGGACGCCCGGTTCGAACGGTTCTACGGCTACCTCAACGACGACCTGACGCGCCGGCGACCCACGGTCGGGCTCGCCCTGGAGCTGTGCGGGCTGGCCGGCGCCGCGCCCGCCCGGTTCCGGCTCGCCCCCGGGGCACCGCTCGTCGAGGCCGGTCTGGTCCTGGTCACCGAGCCGGAACGGCCGCCGCTCTCCCGCGTCCTGGCCGTCCCCGACCGGGTCTCCGGGCACCTCCTGGGCAACGCCCACCCCGACGCCCGGCTGGCCGGGGTGCTCGGCGACACCGCTGAGGACCCGACCGCGGAGGCGGCGGAGATCCAGCGGGCCGCGGCCGCCGCCGGCAGCGGCACCGGCCTGGTCCACCTGCGCAGCCGGGGCGGCGACGCCGAGGGCCTGGCCACCGCCGCGCTGCGCGCGGCCGGGCTGCGCCCGCTCGTCCTGGACGCGGTGGCGCTCGCCCGGCGCTCCGGCGATGTTCCGGAACTCGCCAGGGTGACCGCCCGCGAAGCCCGGCTGACCGGCTCCGGGGTCGTCCTCGGCCCCGTGGAGGCGCTGCCCGCGGAACCCGTCGAACGGGCCCGGACACTGGCGGCGTTGTGCGCGGCGCTGCGGGGAATCCCGCTGTTCACGCACGGCACCACCGGCTGGGACCCGGCGTGGGCGGGCGACGCCCCCGTCGTCCTGACCGTGCCGGCGCCGTCTCCCGAGCGGCAGGCGGCGCGCTGGCGGCACGCCCTCGACCGGGCCGCCGGCGAAGGCTCCGTGACCGGCGACGCCGAGGCGCTCGCCAGGGCGGTCGCCGCGCACCGCCTGGACTCCGGGCAGTTGCGCCGCGCCGCGGACGCGGCGGTACGCACAGCCGCCCTGGCCGGCGGACCGGTCCGCCCCGAGGACCTGCAGAGCGCCGTACGCGCCCAGAACGGCGCGGGGCTCGACCGGCTCGCCCGTCGGGTGGAGCCGGGCGTCGGCTGGGACGACCTGGTCCTCCCGCCGCTCACCCACCGGCGGCTGCGCGAACTCGCGCTGCGCGCCCGCCACCGGGAGCAGGTGCTGGGGCAGTGGGGGATGCGGCCCGGCGGCGGCAGGGGGCGTGGCGTGATCGCGCTGTTCGCGGGGGAGTCGGGCACCGGCAAGACCATGTCCGCCGAGGTCGTCGCGGCCGACCTGGGGATGGACCTGTACGTGGTGGACCTGTCCACGGTCGTCGACAAGTACGTCGGGGAGACCGAGAAGAACCTGGAGCGGATCTTCACCGAGGCCTCCGCGGTCAACGCGGTCCTGCTCTTCGACGAGGCCGACGCCATCTTCGGCAAGCGCTCCGAGGTGAAGGACGCCCACGACCGGCACGCCAACATCGAGTCGGCGTACCTGCTCCAGCGCATGGAGTCGTTCGACGGGATCGCCGTGCTGACCACCAATCTGCGGGCCAACCTGGACGAGGCGTTCACCCGCCGCCTGGACGTGGTCGCGGACTTCCCGGTGCCCGACTCCGGCCAGCGCCTCGCCCTCTGGGACCGGTGCCTGGGCGACCGGCTGCCCCGGGCCGACGACCTGGACCTCGGCTTCTGCGCGGACCGCTTCGAACTGGCCGGAGGCTCGATCCGGGCCTGCGCGGTGACCGCGGCGTACCTGGCGGCGGAGTCCGGCAGCCCGCTCACCATGCGCCAGGTGGTGACCGCGGTCGTGCAGGAGTACCGCAAGCTCGGACGGCTGGTCCTGGAGGGCGAGTTCGGCCCGTACATGACCGAGGCCGCCGGCGCCTGAGGCGCGTACGGCCGTGAACCGGGCCGTCACCACCTGCCACCTGGCCCGGACGGTCAGCGCGGAGCGTCCCGGAAAGGCAGCGGCCTTGCCCCCGGCCAGGTCCGCGAGTCCCTGTCGCTGTGGCGGGCCGGCAGCGAAGACTCGGCCTGGACACAGGTGACCCGTAAGGACGCGAAGGAGCGAGTATGCCGACGTACCTCACCCCGGGTGTGTACGTGGAGGAGGTGCAGTCCGGTGCCCGACCGATCGAAGGGGTCGGCACCGCCGTCGCCGCGTTCGTGGGGTTTGCCCGCAACGGACCGTTCCACGCACCGACACTGGTGACCACCTGGGACCAGTACACCCAGCTGTTCGGCGGATTCGCCGAGGGCACCTACCTGCCCCACGCGGTCTACGGGTACTTCGCCAACGGCGGGGGCGCCGCGTACGTGGTCCGGATCGGCGGACCCGCCGAGGGCGCCTCCCCGGCCGACGGCGCCCATGGGTCGCAGCCCAGGGCGGCCGAGCCGGTCGAGCTCGGCGGCTTCCTGTTCGCGGCCAGGCCGGGTGTCTCCGGGGTGTCGGTGGAGATCGCCGACGCGGACGGCGACAACCCGCCGGAGGACCGCTTCAAGGTCCTGGTGCGCCAGGGCGACAAGGTCGTGGAGACGTACGAGGCCTCGACCCGCAAGAACGTCAAGGGGTACCTCGTCACCCAGACGCGTTCCTCCACCCTGATCGCGGTCACCGAGCAGCGCAACGCCGCGCAGAGCAGGCCCGCCGCGCAGACCCTGGCCGTACCCGACGCCCCGGCCCCGCCCGCCGCGTCCGGCTCCGGCGAGGTGGTGCGCCTCGACGCGTCCGAGTACGTCGGTGACGCCGCCGCCCGTACCGGCTTCGGCGGCCTGGAGGCCATCGACGAGATCACCATGGTCTCGGTGCCCGACCTGATGAGCGCCCACCAGCGCGGCGACATCGACGCGGAGGGCGTACGGACGGTGCAGCTCGCAGTGATCGCGCACTGCGAGCAGATGGGCGACCGGGTCGCCATCCTGGACACCCCGCCCGGGCTCTCCGCCCAGCAGGTGCGCACCTGGCGCAACGACGAGGCGGGCTACGACTCCCGCTACGCCACCCTCTACTACCCGTGGGTGCGGGTCTTCGACCCGGCCGCCGGACGCAACACCACCGTCCCGCCCAGCGGTCACATCGCCGGTGTGTGGGCGCGCAGCGACGCCGAGCGCGGCGTGCACAAGGCGCCCGCCAACGAGGTGATCCGCGGCGCCGTGGATCTGGAACTCCGGCTCAGCAAGGGCGAGCAGGACCTGCTGAACCCGATCGGCGTGAACTGCGTGCGCGCCTTCTCCGGCCGGGGCGTGAGGGTGTGGGGCGCCCGCACCCTCTCCTCCGACCCGGCATGGCGCTACCTGAACGTCCGCCGGCTGTTCAACTACCTGGAGGAATCAATCCTCCTGGGCACCCAGTGGGTGGTCTTCGAGCCGAACGACGACCGGCTGTGGTCGAGCATCCGGCGCAACGTCACCGCGTTCCTCACCGAGGAATGGCGCAGGGGCGCACTGTTCGGCCGCACCGCGGAAGAGGCGTTCTACGTACGGTGCGACCGCGACAACAACCCGCAGGAGTCCATCGACCAGGGCCGGGTCATCTGTGAGATCGGCGTCTCGCCGGTCAAGCCCGCGGAGTTCGTGGTGTTCCGGCTGGCTCAGTTCTCCGACACCACCAGCCTCATCGACGAGTGACCCGCGGGTCAGCAAAGAAAGGTGACAGACAGTCATGGCAGAGGGCGATGCTCTTTCCACCCACGTCTTCGGCGTGCAGCTCGGCGGCTACCTGGTCGAGTCGATTCAGGAGATCAGCGGGCTGACCGTCGAGGAGGAGGTCGTCGAGGTCCGTCAGGTCAGCGCGGAGGGCAAGCAGATCATCCGCAAGCAGCCCGGCGCCCGGCAGGCCGGCGAGGTCACGATCACCCGTGGACTCGACCAGAGCAGCGAGTTCACCTCGTGGATCAAGGAGACCCTGAACAAGGGTGCCGTGGACACCGCGCGGCAGAACCTCACCATCGAGATCAAGGACTCCGAGGGCAGCACGGTCCGGCGCATCCAGCTGATGCAGGGCTGGGCCTCGAAGTGGGAGGGCCCGTCGCTCAAGGCGGGCGAGTCCGCCGCGGCCACCGAGTCCGTCACGATCGTCTTCGAGGAGATCGTCGTCGAATGAGGCGTCGTACGGTGACCGCGGGCAACCTGGAGGAAATCCTCCAGGCGACGGAGCCCGCCCCGGTACCGGAGCAGGCGGCGGCCGCCCCCGCCCCCGCTCCGGCGCCCCGGGAGGACCACAGACTGCGCACCGAGTTCGAGTTCGAGCTCCCGCGCGGGTACGTGGACGAGGCTGGCACGGTGCACCGGCACGGCTCGATGCGCCTGGCGACCGCCCGTGACGAGCTGCGGCCCCAGATCGACCTGCGGGTCAAGGAGAACCCGGCGTACCTGAGCGTGGTGCTGCTCAGCCAGGTGATCACCCGGCTCGGCGCGATCACCGATGTGCACGCCGGGGTGGTGGAGCGGATGTACGCCACCGACGTGGCGTTCCTCCAGGACTTCTACCGCCGCGTCAACAGCGAGGGCCACACGCGGGCGGCGGTGACCTGCCCGCACTGCGAGGGCGGCTTCGAGGTCGACCTCTCGGGTGGGCGCCTGGGGGAATCGTGACGTACGCCCTTCCCCGGCTCCGGGAGGAGATCGCGTACATCGCCTACCACTTCCACTGGCAACGCGAGGAGATCCTCGACCTGACGCACGGCGAGCGCCAGGAGTGGGTATCCGAGATAGCCCGTATCAACACCCGTGTGAACGAAGGCGGTTGAGCGCATGGCATGGCGGGACAGGCTGCGCCGCCGGACTGCCGGACCCGACACCGCGGACCGCCCCCGGGCTTCGGAGCGCACCGGCCCGTCCGGCCCCTCCGGCGACGACCGGGACCGGGGCGCCTCCGGTGGTCCGGCTCCTTCCGGCGGTCCGGCTCCCTCCGTGCCCGGCGACTGGGACGGCGGCTGGCGCCGCACCCCGCCGCCGCAGCTGACCGTGGCCCGCGCTCCGCTCGGTGTCAGCGACGGCCTCGCCTTCCGCGACGGCCTCGCGGCCTGGCAGAACCCGTCGTTCGACGCCGGGCTCGGCCACGCCCTGCTGCCCACCGCCCCGACCGGCCTGGTGCGCGGCGTCACGCCACCCGCAGCCCCGCAGCCGACCCGTACCGGCCGGGGGCCGCTGCTGCTGCGAGCCCTGCGCACGCAGGAGCCGAACAGCGCGGAGAGCGCCACGCCCCAGGCCGTCGCATCGAACCCGGGGAGCGCGGACGGCGGTACGCGGACGCCGACCGCCCGGACCCCACAGATCTCGCGCCGGACGCGTCCGGGCGCGGCATCGAGCACCGGAACCGGAACGGCGGGTACGGGCTCCGGCCCGGCGCCTGCTGCGGCCCGTCCGGGCGGCGACAGTGCGGCGAGGGGGCGTCGTCCGGGCGGGACGCCCCGCGCCGGCCGTGGCATCACGTCTGCGGATTCCCCCGCCACGCTCCTTCCGCCGGACCCGCCTGTCCAGCGGGCAGCGGACCCGGCGACCGGCCCGGTCGTGACCCCCACAGACACCGGCACCGGCCGGGTGGCGTCCGCTTCGCACATCCCGCTGGTACGACGCGTGTCCGTGGTCCCGGGCACAGCCGCCGCCCCGGCCCGGCCCGCTACCGGTGGACACGCCTCGCGGACGCCGGGCGGCGCGTCCGAGCCGCACCAGGTGCGCGGGTCCCGCCCGACCGCCGGTTCCGCCGGCCGTACGTCGTCCGGCCCGGCCGTCCAGCGCTCCACGACCGGGACGCCGGGGTCCCGGCCCGAGCGGGAAGGCGGCGCGTCGACGGCATCCCGCGCCCCGGAGGCGTCCCGCGCCCCGAGGGTCGAGGGGGTCGCGGGGTTCCGCGAGGCCGTCCGTGTCCGCGCCGTCGGGCCGGTGCCGACCGTCGCCCGGCGTCCGGCCGGACCCGTGCGCCGGCTTCCGGCCCTGCGCCCCGCCACCGTTCGGGCAGCCGACGGCCGGGCCGCCCCGGACGCACCCGGACCCGACTCCGCGGCGCCCGCGCAGGCAGGGGCGGGGATGCGCTCGGCGCCGCTGGTACAGCGATCCGCCGACCGCGCGCCGCTCGGCGCACCGATGAGTGAACTGCCGTCCACGGCAACGCCGTTGGCGGCAGATGCCAAGGCTGTTCCGCCGGCCGCACGTACCGCGTCCGCGCCCGGTCCGGCGCTGCCCGTGGTCCAGCACCACTCGGAGCCCACGGCCGGTGCCCCGGCCCCCGGCACTCCGAGCGCCCCCACGAAGCGGGCGCAGGCCCCGGACCGGGCCCCGGAGCGGACGACTTCGGACCGGAGGACTTCGGGCCGGACGACTTCGGGCGGGACGACTCCGGACCGTACGGCTTCGGACCGTCGCACCGGGGCCCGTGCGCGCGGCGGCCTGGGCGCGCCGTTGTCCGAGCTGCCGCCCACCGCAGGCCTGCCGGGCGCAACCGGGTCCGGTGCCCGTCCTCCCCGTACAGCTCCCGGGCCCGACATCCAGCGTGCTCCGGCCGGCCAGGACCGTAGGTCCGGCGCAACTCCGGCGCATCCCACGGCGGACGGGAACCGGGGACGCGCGAAGGACGCGCCGCTGCTCGGTGCCTCCGCCGGGGACACGGGACGCCCTGATACGCCCTCGGGCGGTTCCGGGCCCGGCACTTCGGGTTCCGGCAGCCTCGGCTCCGGCCGGCAGCGGCCCGGGGACAGCAGCCCCGCCGCTCCGGCCCCGGTCGTCGTCGCCCGTGCCCCCGCGCCAGGCAACGCGAGCATCGCAGGCACCACAACTGCCGCAGGCGGCGCGAGTACTACAAGCAGCGCAAGCACGTCAGGTACTACAAGCACGTCAGGTACCGCGAGCACCACAGGAACCCCGAGAACCACGAGCACCCCGACCATGGGCGCCGTCGGCCCGCACCCCATCACGGTGGCCCGCGCCGGAGCGCACGCCGCCTCTGCGCCGCCGCGCACCCTCTCGCTGCTCGCCGCGCGCCCGCTCGGCCTGAGCACCCATGCCCCGGAAGGCGTGGCGGCCCCCGTGGCCGCCCGCCCCGGAGGCCGTCCTGTGGTGGCGGCGCGCTGGCCCGGCGCACCGGCCCCCCAACGGAGTGGCTCCGCGCCGCCGTCGCAGGGTCCGTCCGCGACGGCCCCTGGCACGCCGCAGGTCCAGCGCGCTGCCACCGGACGCTCCTCCGGGGCCCGGACAGGGTCGGCGGGGCGCGGCGCACGGAGCAACGGTGCTCCGGAGTCCGTCCAGCGCGTCCCGGTCGTCCGGCCCGCGCCACTCACCCGGGGAGCGACCGGGGAAGCGGCACCGGCAGGCCCGGTACCGGCAAGGACGGTACAGACAAGCGCCGCACAGGCAAGCGCCGCACCGGGAGGGCGGCCCGTACCCGTACGGCCCCTCCCGGTGACCGCCCCGCAGGCGCCGGCGCTCGCGGGCCGCCCCCCGGGCACACCGGCACCGGCACGGACGCCGGCAGGCACCGTCCCCGTGGTCCGGCCGAGGTCCACCCGGCCGACAGGCCCGGCGCCCCAGGTCCAGCGCGACGTGACCGGCGCGGGCGACGGCTCCGTACCCAACGGCTCCGTATCGAACAGCTCCGTATCGAACGGCTCCGCGTCCAAGGACCCCTTACCCGCCGCCGCACCGGCCAAGGCTCAGTCGCAGCGGTCGGGCACGACATCATCCGCCACCGGCAACGGCGCGGCCGGGCACGCCGGATCACCGCAGGCCTCCGGGGCCGACATGGACGAGCTGGCGCGCCGCCTGCTCGACCCCGTGGCCCGGCTGCTGCGCACCGAACTGCGGCGTGGCCGGGACCGCACGGGCCGTCCCTACGACGGACGCCGCTGAGAGCACGGAACGGATGACGGAGCAATGACAGACAGTATCTTCGCGACCAGCGTGTTCTTCCGGCTTGCGATCGCCGGGAACGACCTCGGGGCCTTCCACACCTGCTCCGGCATGGGTGCGGAGGTGGAGATGGAGACCTATGCCGAAGGCGGCAATAACGGCTTCACCTGGCAACTGCCCGGACGCGTGAGCTGGTCGAACATCACGCTCACCAGGCCGGTCACCACCGACACGGCGAAGATCGGCCGATGGCTCGACGAGACGCTGCGGCGGGTGGAGCCCAAGGACGGCGAGATCGTGGCGCTGAAACCGGACCTGACCAGGATCATCAGCTGGCAGGTCTTCGGGATCGTCCCGGTCCGCTGGCAGGGACCGTCCTTCGACCCCGCACGGTCGGAGGCAGCGGTGGAGACCCTGGAGATCGCCCACCAGGGGCTGCGCCCTTCCTGACCCCGACCGGCCTCCGGACTCAACCCCCGGACTCAACCCCCGGCCCCCGCCCCCGTATCCGCCCTCGTATCCGCACCGGAAAGGAACTCCAGGCATGTCGCCAGCGGTGCGCTCAAGCCGGGCCAGAGCCCAGCTGACCCTGAAGGAGCCCCCGGCCTCGGTCGGCGCGAAACCCGGTGGGACGGTCGCGCAGCTCGACCTCCAGTTCAACCCCTCCACCCTGGAGCTGCGCAAGACCACCGAGTGGCGGCGCTCCCCGTCCCGGATGGCAGGACAGTCGGCGCTGCCCGAGTTCGTCGGGAGCGGACCCCGCACGCTGAGCCTCGAAGTGTTCCTGGACGCCACCGCCACCCACGACAACTCCGTGGAGCAGGCGGTGGAGAAGCTGATGAAGGCGTGCGTGCCGACACCGGCGAGCCTGGGCCGCAAGAAACCGGCCAGCCCGTGGGTCCGGTTCGAATGGGGCACCGCGCGGACGACCGCGTTCGACGGGGTGCTGTCCAGCCTGTCGGTGAGTTACACCCTGTTCGATGTGGACGGCAAGCCGCTGCGGGCCACCTGCGCGCTGTCCATCGAGGAGGCGAGCGTCGACACGGCGGGCCAGAACCCGACGTCCGGTGCGCGCACCGCCCGCAGTACGCACACGGTCGTGGCGGGGGACAGCCTCGCCATGCTGGCCTGGCGGGAGTACGGCGACCCGACGGCCTGGCGGGTCATCGCGGAGGCGAACGGAATAGACGACCCCATGGAGCTCCCGCCCGGCACCGAACTGGTGGTTCCGGCGCTGCTGGACACGGACAGTGAGGAGGACCGGTGAGCACGACCGAGGCACAGGGCAGCCGCTCGTTCGCGGCGGACCCCGTCGTGGAGACGCCCGCAGAGCTCCCCAAGGTCTGGGCCGCCCAGTTGGTGAGCTGCGTGGTGGACGAGAGTGTGGGCCTGCCCGACGCGGCGGTGCTCACCTTCCGGGACCCCGATCACGAGTTCCTCCAGGCGACCGGCATCACCATCGGCACCCCGCTGCGGGTCTCGGTGGTGACCGCCTCGGGGCAGGCGCGGGAGCGGCTGTTCAACGGTGAGGTGACGGCCCTGGAGCTGGACGCGGACCGTACGGGCTCGTTCACGGTGGTGCGCGGGTACTCCAAGGCTCACCGGCTGCAGCGGGGCCGCAAGGTGGTGGCGTACCGGAACATGACGGCGGCCGCGATCGTCCGCAAGGTGGCCGCCGGGGCCGGGTTGGCCTGCGGAACCGTGCAGGCCGCACCGGTCACGTACCAGCAGCTCTCGCAGGCGAACGTGTCCGACTGGGACTTCCTGCAGTACCTGGCGGGTGAGAGCGGTGCGCAGGTGCGCGTCGACGAAAAGGGCCTGCTCCAGTTCACCAGGCCGCAGAAGGCGTCCGGCGCGCCCGCGCCGTCGACCTCGGCGACCAAGAACCCGATGGTGCTCGAGTACGGCCGGAACCTCCTCGCGCTGCGGGCCTCGCTGTCGGCGGCGGACAGCGCGGCCTCGGTCGAGGTGCGCGGCTGGGACGTCAGGACGAAGCGGCCCCTGGTGGCGCGGAACCCGTCGGTGATCAGTGACACAGCGGTGCCGGGCCTGAGTCCGTCGGCGAGCGCCAGGTTCGGCAAGGCGAAGCTGACCGTCACGGACACCCCGTACCGCACCCAGGCGGAGACGACGGCGGTGGCGGATGCGACGGCCGCCCAGGTCAGCGCCGGATTCGGGGAGCTGGAGGCGGTGGCCGAGGGCAATCCCCGGCTGCGGGCCGGCAAGCCCGTGGCCCTCGGCAACGTCGGGCAGGCGTTCTCCGGCCGGTACACGGCGACGGCCGTACAGCACGTCCTGGAGCCGCACGAGGGCTACCGCACCACCGTCTGGGTCGGCGCGGGCCCGGACCGCTCCCTGACGGGCCTGGTGACCGGCGGGCCGGACCGTGGCCCCCGGATGCCGGGGCTGGCGATCGGCGTGGTGACGGACGTACGCGAGCCGGACGGTGCGGAGCGCGGCGCGGTCCGGCTGAAGTTCCCCTGGCTGGACGAGAGTTACGTTACCGACTGGGTGCGCACCGTGCAGTGGGGCGGCGTCGGCGGGGGAGGGGTGTTGAGCGCGGAGGTCAACGACGAGGTCCTGGTCGGGTTCGAACAGGGCCTGCTGGACAGCCCGTACGTCATCGGGGGGCTGTACAACGGCGTGGACCTGCCGTCGCCCCATGACGTCCCGCTGATCGACCGGACCAGTGGCAAGGTCAACCGCCGCTCGGTGGTGTCGCGTTCGGGACACCGGGTGGAACTGCTGGACGCGCGGGCACCCGGCCCGTCCGGGCTGCGGCTGATGACCGCCGACGAGCGCCTCGAAGTACGCCTCGACGACCGCCGGGACCGGATCGAGCTGACCGTCTACGCGGGGCGTGGCCGCCCCCTCGCCTCCGTGGTGCTCGACAAGGACGGCATCACACTGGACGCGAAGCTGGGCAAGGTGAACGTGCGAGGCAGACAGGTGGACATCGACGGCACCGACGGTGTGCGGATCGGGGGCCGTTCCGTGCAGGTCAACGGCACGACGGATGTCACGGTCGACGGCGGTCTGCTGGGCGTCCTCAAGGCCCGGCTCATCCGGATCAACTGAGAGCCCACCACATGTGGCGCCCCGCCGCAGCCCTCGCAGTTCCCCCCACACCCACCCGACCGAATCCGCGACCGGCCTCCGGGCCCAGGACCTTCCGCAAGGAGTGCCGTATGCCAGCCGCAGCCCGTACCGGCGACCCCACCAGCCACGGTGGTGTGATCGCCACTGCGCCGCCCGGCGCCGCCGCCGCGGTGATGCGGGTGCTGATCGGCGGCCGTCCCGCCGCCGTCGTCGGCAGCCTCCACACCTGCCCGATCCCCCCGCACGCCCTGCTGGGGCCGGCCAACGTGATACTGCCCGACCCGGCCGCGCTCGCCTCGGGCACGGTACTGATCGGCGGGCTGCCGGCCGCGCGGGCGGGCGACCGCACGGCGTGCTCCGGGAACATCCTGACCGGCGCCCAGAACGTCCGCATCGGGGGCATGTGATGAGCGAGCGGTTCATCGGGCGCGGCTGGGCGTTCCCGCTGCGCGTCGGGCCGACCGGCGGGATCGCCATGGTCGAACGCGACCGGGAGATCGAGGAGGCGATCCGGCTCGTGCTCGGGACCGCGCCCGGCGAGCGCCCCATGCGTCCCGAGTTCGGCTGTGGCATCCACGACTACGTCTTCGCCCCGGGCAACGGCGCCACCGCCGGCCGCATCGCGCAGCAGACCCGCGAGGCGCTCGAACGATGGGAGCCGCGCATCGCGGTGGACGACGTGGTGGTCGCCTTCGACGCGGTCGAGGACGGCACCCTCTACATCGACGTGCGCTACACCGTGCGTTCCACCAACGACCGGCGCAACCTGGTCTTTCCCTTCTACACGATCCCCTCCGAGGAGGAGACCGAGGATTCGGTCGCGGACTGATGGCTCTGGACTTCCCCAACCTGGACGACCGGCGGTTCCAGCAACTCGTCGACGAGGCGAAGCGGTACGTGCAGCAGCGCGCCCCGGAGTGGACCGACCACAACGTCTCCGACCCGGGCGTCACCCTGATCGAGACGTTCGCCTATCTCGTGGACCAGCTGCTGTACCGGCTGAACCGTGTCCCGGACAAGAACTACACCGCGTTCCTCGACCTGTTGGGCATCTGCCTGTTCCCGCCGGCCGCCGCCGGAGCCGACGTCGACTTCTGGCTCTCGGCGCCGCAGCCGGAGACGGTGACGCTGCCCGCCGGCACCGAGGTGACCACCGTGCGCGGCGAGACCGAGGAAGCCGTGGTGTTCACCACCGCGGACGAACTCCACATCGTCCCGAGCGAGTTGATGAAGCTCGTCACCTCGCCCCGGACCGGTGAGCAGAGCGATAGGACCAGGACGCTCGCCGAAGGGCTCGACGTGCCCTGCTTCCAGGCGACACCGGAGCCGGGCGACGCGCTGCTGTTCGGCCTGCCGGTGCCGGTCCCGCGCTGTGTGGTCGCGGTGCGCGTGGACAGCAGGGTGGAGGGCATCGGCGTGGACCCGCGCCAGCCCCCGCTGGTGTGGGAGGCGTGGGACGGCGGTGGCTGGCGCGCGTGCGAGACCGGCACGGACACCACCGGCGGACTGAACCGTCCCGGCGAGGTCATCGTCCACGTACCGGCCGGGCACACCGCGTCGGTGATCGGCGGGACCAGGGCCGGCTGGCTGCGCTGCCGCGTCACCGAGCCGGAACCGGGCCAGCCGTTCTACTCGGAGTCACCGACCGTGCGCGAGGCGGCGGTGTTCACCGTGGGCGGCACCATGTACGCCGAGCACGCGGAGACGGTGACCGACGTACCGCTCGGCACCTCGGAGGGGGTGGCGGGGCAGACGTTCCGGCTCGGCCGCCCGCCGGTCCTCCTCGACGGCGACCCCCCGGTGGTGGAGGTGTCCTCCGCCGAGGGGTGGCGCCGCTGGGAGGTGGTCGAGCACTTCGGCCGCTCCGGCCCCGCCGACCAGCACGTCCGGGTGGACGCCACCACCGGCGAGTTCACCTTCCCCCCGGTGCTGCGCGAGCCGGACGGCACGCTGCGCCACTGCGGCGCCGTACCGCCCAAGGGCGCCCAGCTGCGGGTGGCCCGCTACCGCACCGGGGGCGGCCCGGCGGGCAACGTCGCACGCGGCGTGATCTCGGTGCTGCGCAGTTCCGTGCCGTACGTGGCGCGGGTCACCAACCGGGAGGCGGCGCGCGGCGGGGTCGCCGGTGAGACCGTCGCCAACGCGAAGCTCCGGGCACCGGACGCGCTGCGGATGCAGGAACGCGCGGTGACCGCGCAGGACTACGAGATCATCAGCCGCCGGGCGGCGCCGTCGGTACGCCGGGTGCGCTGCATGCCCGCCGGGGACGGTGCGGGCGCGGTCAAGGTCCTGGTCGTACCGGACGCGGTGGCCGACGAGGGCGACCGGCTCAGGTTCGAGCAGCTGATCCCGTCGGACCAGGTGCTCCGGGCGATCACCGCGAGTCTCGACGAGCGACGGCTGATCGGCACCCGCCTCGTGGTGGAGCCGCCGGTCTACCAGGGCGTCACCGTCGTGGCCAGGCTCGCGGCGGCGCCGGGCGACACCGACCGGGTGCGCGAAGCGGCGCTCGACGCGCTGTTCCGGCTCCTCAACCCGCTGCACGGCGGCCCGGACGGCACGGGGTGGCCGTTCGGCCGTCCGGTGCAGTACGGCGAGGTGTTCGGCGTGCTGCAACGCGCCACCGGCAACGCGCTGGTGGAGGAGATCCGGCTGTTCGCCGCCGACCCGACGACGGGACGCCGGGGCGCGCCCGCAGACCGCATCGACGTGGCGGCCGGCGCACTGGTCTTCTCGTACCAGCACCAGGTGGTCGTCACCGCCATCGAACCGGAGGTACGGGGATGAGCCGCGCGGCCGTACCCGGTCTGCCCAGCAGGCATCCGATCGGCGGACAACTCCCCGCGCTGTACGCCGACGACGACTTCGCGCAGCGCTTCACCGAGGGGCTCGACACCGTGCTCGCCCCGGTGTTCGCGACCCTCGACAACCTGCCCTCCTACTTCGACCCCCGGGTGGCCCCGGCGGACTTCGTGGCCTGGCTGGCATCGTGGGTGGGCGCGGTCGACGATCCGCGCTGGCCGGTGGAACTGCGCCGTGAGGCGGTGGTCCGGGCGGTGGAGCTGCACCGCTGGCGCGGTACCCGGCGCGGACTGGTGGAGGGGCTGCGGCTCGGGCTCGGCGTGGACGCCGCGATCACCGGGGACGGCGGTGCGGCGTGGTCGCGCACCGCCGGTGCCGAACTGCCGCCGGAGCCCTCCGCCGAGATCCTGGTCCGGGTGTGGCCGGGCCGCGATCCGGTGGTGGACGTGGGCCGGGTCAACGAGATCGTCCGGGCCATGTGCCCGGTGCACACCGTCTGCCGGGTGGAGGTCCTGCCCGGCCCGCCCGCCGATGAAGGAAGGTGACGCCATGCGCGCGTGTCCCACCTGCGGGGCGTCCAACGGTTCAGCGGACGCCTTCTGCGGCAACTGCGGCGCGTACCTGGGCTGGTCGGACACCGAACCGGCCCCGAGCACGCCGCCCGCGAACACCCAGGCTCCACCGGAGCGGCTGACGGCTCCGGCCCCGGCGGAACCCACCCCGGCGCAGGCCGCCGCCGCACCGGCCACCACCCCCTCGCCCCCGGCCCCCTCGCCCCCGACCCCGCCACCCGCCACACCACCCGCACCCGCGCCCGTGGCGAGTCCCGCCCCGGCCTCGCCCGCCCCCGAGGCGTCGGCGCAGGACCCCGTGCTGCCCGTACTCCCGGCGAAGCCGGTGGCCCCACGCCCCGTCGTACGGCCCGTGGCGGCGCCGGAAGAGGCGGCGGGGGCGCCCTGCCCGGCCTGCGGGACGCCCAACCTGCCGGGTCGCCGGTTCTGCCGACGCTGCGCCGCTCCGCTGCATCCCGAGGAGAAGCCCGCGCCGCTGCCGTGGTGGCGGACCGTGTGGCCGTTCCGCCGCCGGGCGCGGGCCAGTTCGGGGAAGGTGGTACGGGGACTGGTGATCCTGGCCGTGCTGCTGGCCCTGTGCGCGGGCGGCCTCCTGCTGTTGCCGGCCGGTCGCGCCCTGTTCGAGGACACCAAGGACAAGATGGGTAAGCCCAAGGCGGTGACCCCGGTCGGGATCGCGGCCAGTGCGGAGATCCCCCGGCACCCGGCGAAGAACACCACGGACGGGCTGAACAACCGCTACTGGGGCGCACCCGGGCCGGAGGCCTCGGTCACGTACACGTTCAGCAAGCCGTTCCGGCTGGTCGACCTGCTCATCACCAACGGGGCGTCCAAGTCTCCGGAGGAGTACGCCCGGCAGGGGCGCGCACTCCGGGTGGACCTGGAGGTGACGACGCAGGACGGCGACAAGCACACGAAGCAGGTCACCCTCAGCGACAAGGCGGGGTCCCAGACGGTGTCCACCGGGATCAGTGACGTGAAGACGGTGCGCCTGGTCCTCAGCTCGCCGGCCGGCCTGACCAAGGGCCGTCACCTGGCCCTGGCGGAGGTGGAGTTCTTCCAGCGGAGCTGAACCGGCGGCGGTTCAGCTCCGCCCCGTACGGACCGGCACCGGGTCAACGGCGCCCGGTCAGCCGACGCCGAGTTGTTCCGCGAGGTCCGCCAGGCCCTCGGCATACAGATCGAACCGGTCCGAGACCGCGGGCGGATCACCGACGGGACGGGCGACATAGGCGGTGCGCAGGCCCAGCGCCTGCGCACCGCGCAGGTCCCACGCGTGGGCGGCGACCATCAGCAGCCGCTCCGGCGCCCGTCCGGAGACGGTGACGGCCAGCCGGTAGACCTCGGGGTCCGGCTTGTAGGTACGGGCCTCCTCGGCGGACAGGGCCTGGTGCCAGCGCAGTCCCGCGTGGGCGTTGAGCCCGAGCAGGGCCGTCCGGCTCGCGTTGGAGAGCCCGATCAGCGGGTACCGCTGAGCGAGCCGGGCAAGGGCGGCCACGGAATCCGGCCAGGGCGACAGCCTGCTGCCCGACAGCGCCAGCGCCTCCACAGCGGCCGGATCCTCAGAACCGGCCGCGTCGGCGACGAGCCGGGCCGCCTCCAGGTCCAGGGCGTCACTGGGCAGATAGGGCCGGCTGCCGTCGAGGACGCGGCGCTGCTCGCGGTCGATGTGCCGCTGCCACAGCGACAGCAGGCGCTCGGTCCCGGCATCGTCCAGCGACGGGTCGAGCCGGCGAATTCCCGCGCGGATTCCGGCGGGTTCGTCGACGAGCGTGCCGAGCACGTCGAAGACGATGGCGTCGATCTCTGGCTCTGACATGAGGTGAGGTCTCCCGGACGAAGCAGGGCCGTGCGAACGGCTGTTGGACTCTTGGATTCCTGGACTGTCGGTCGAACACGGTGGGAAGGTGCCTGATTCCCGGCGGTCCCGGCGCGGTCCGGGTGTGCCGGGGCCGGACGCGGGTACCCGGGACGATGTCCGGACGCGAGTCCGCACACGTACGGATCCGGCGACCTGCCGGTCTGCCGAATTGTTAAGGAGACCTCATGTCCTCCTCGATCGTCGAGACCGTCGATATCAAGGCCTCGGTGGCCATCAGCTGGGCGCTGTGGCGCGATGTGGAGCGCTGGCCCAGGTTCCTCAGCCATGTCCAGCGCGTCGATCCGCTGGACGAGAGCCGCTTCGCCTGGCAGCTCGCACTGCCGGGGGCCGACAAGGTCTTCGTCGCCGAACTCACCGAAGTCGTCCCCGAGGACCGGATCGCCTGGAAGACGACGGAGGGCGTCCACCACGCCGGCGTCGTCACCTTCCACCGGCTGGACGACGCGTCGAGCCGGGTGACTCTGCAGATCGAATACGAGCCCCAGGGCTTCGTGGAGCACCTGGGAGCGTTCACCAACCTCGACTCGGTCCTGGCCAACTACGACCTGGGCGAGTTCCAGAAACTGGCCGAGCGGACCGCGGCGGGCGGCTTCTGAGTATTCGGGCCGGGCTCGCCGCACACGTCCGCGAGGCAGCGCGGACCGGCACTCCACCCGGCCGGGTCCAGGGGCGGGTACGGGCCGTGACCGGCCTGTACGCTGCCGACATGCAGCCGTCCGACGCCTCCTCCCCGTCCGGTTCCGAGCGGCCCGGCCCGGTCGCGGACCCCGCCAGGCGCGGACTCCTGACGGAGCGCATCGCCCGTCAGCTGGAACACGACATCAGGTCCGGAGAGATCGCCGTCGGGACGAAACTCCCCTCGGAGCGCGAGCTTGCCGCCCAGTTCGGCTCCAGCCGGAACGTGGTGCGCGAGGTGCTGCGGCGGCTGGAGGCCCAGCACCTGATCGAAGTGGCCCCGGGGCGGGGTTCCTTCGTCCGGGAGCAGTCCTCCGGGCAGGCCAGGGGGTACGACGCGCTGTACCGGGCGGGCCGCCCCACCGTCCGGCAGCTCATCGAGGCGCGGATCCCGCTGGAGGTGGAGATGGTCCGGCTGGCGGCCCGCCGGGCAACGGAAGAGGACCTCGCGGCCATGCGGTCCGCACGGGACGCCCTGGAAGCGGCGGCCGATGTCGTCGTCAAGGCCCAGGCAGACATGGACTTCCACGACGCCATCGCGGTGGCGAGCAAGAACCCGGTCCTGCGGATCATGCTGTCCTCGATCAGCGGGATGATGTTCGAGATGATGCTCCGCTCGAACTCCGACCCGTCGATCGGTGAACCCGGGGTGCCGCACCACCCGGAGATCCTCGAAGCGGTCGAGGCACGGGACGTGGACCTCGCCTGCGCACGGATGCGGGAGCACCTGCTGCTCGGGCTGCGCACCTACGGGGCGGACCTCGACCTTCGGGTCGACACCATGGCACGCAACCACATCGAGACGCTGCTGGGGCAGGCCGAAGGCCGCCGGGACGGCAGCAGAACCGGCACATAGCCTCCCTCGCGGGTTTTCCGCCAGGGGCTGGCCGATACACCCTTCCCGCTGTTACGGTCCCGTCTGAACCAACTGGTCCTACCAGTTGGACCACCAGGTCCGAGGCGGTGGACCCGGCATCCGGAAAGGGAACACACGCATGAAGATCGTCGACGCCAAGGTCGTCGTCACCAGCCCCGGCCGCAACTTCGTCACCCTGAAGCTGACGACCGACGAAGGACTCACCGGCCTCGGGGACGCCACCTTGAACGGCAGGGAACTCGCCGTCGTCAGCTACCTCACCGACCACGTCGCCCCGCTGCTCACCGGCCTCGACCCGCACCGGATCGAGGACACCTGGCAGTCGCTGTACCGGGGCGCCTACTGGCGTCGGGGACCGGTCACGATGGCCGCCATCGCCGCCGTCGACGTGGCGCTGTGGGACATCAAGGCCAAGGCCGCGGGACTCCCGCTCTACCAGCTGCTGGGCGGCGCGAGCCGCGAACGCGTCCGCACCTACGGCCACGCCAACGGCCGGGACATCCCCGAACTCCTCGACTCCGTACGGGCCAGGCTCGCCGAGGGCTACCCCGCCATCCGCATCCAGTCCGGCATCCCCGGCCTCAAGGCCGTCTACGGGGTGTCCGACACCGACGAGAAGGGTTCGCAGGTCCTCCACCAGCAGGCGCGCCCCCTGGTGGAGGACTGGGACACCGAGGCGTACCTGCGCCACATGCCCGCCGTCTTCGACGCGGTACGCGCCGAGTTCGGCCCCGGACTGCCGCTCCTGCACGACGCCCACCACCGACTCACCCCGATCCAGGCCGCCCGGCTCGGCAAGGACCTGGAGCCCTACCGGCCGTTCTGGCTGGAGGACTGCACACCGGCCGAGAACCAGGAGGCGCTGCGCCTGGTGCGCCGCAGCACCACCACGCCCCTGGCCATCGGTGAGGTCTTCAACACGGTGCACGACTACCAGGCGCTGATCACCGAGCAGCTGATCGACTACGTACGGTCCGCGGTCACCCACTTCGGCGGCGTCACACCGCTGCGCAAGCTCTTCGACTTCGCCGCCCAGTACCAGATCAAGAGCGCCGTGCACGGACCGGAGGACATCTCCCCGGTCGGCATGGCCGCCGCCGTCCACCTGGACCTGGCCGTCCACAACTTCGGCATCCAGGAGTACTCCGGCCACACCCCCCTCACCCACGAGGTGTTCCGCCACGCCTACACCTTCACGGACGGGTACCTGCACCCGGGCGAGACTCCCGGCATCGGGGTCGAGCTGGACGAGGAGCTGGCGGCCGCCCACCCGTACGCCCAGGCGTATCTGCCGGTCAACCGCCTCCACGACGGGACCGTCCACGACTGGTGATCCTCGTGGCATCGGGTGATGTGGTCCCGCCGCGCGTCCCGGACCTGCACAATTCGGGGTGTGATCGAAAAAGACCCGTACCTGTGGCTGGAAGACATCGAGAGTGGGGCCGCGCTCGCGTGGGTGGCCGAACGGAACGCCGAGACGGCGGCCGCACTGGCCACCGACGAGGGATTCACCACCCTGAAGGAGGGGCTGCGGGAGGTACTCGACGCCTCCGACCGCATCCCGTACACCGTCCGTCGCGGAGCGTTCCTCTACAACTTCTGGCGGGACGCCGCGCATCTGCGCGGACTGTGGCGGCGCACGACGCCGGAGCAGTACCGCAAGGACGCCCCCGAGTGGGAGGTCGTCCTCGACATCGACGCGCTCGCCGCGGCGGAGGACGAGAAGTGGGTGTGGGCCGGCGCACGGGTCCGGCATCCCGAGTACGACCGGGCCCTGGTGTGCCTGTCGCGCGACGGCGGTGACGCCGTCGTGGTCCGGGAGTTCGACCTCACCACCCGGACCTTCGTCGAGAACGGCTTCCAGGTGGCGGAGGCGAAGACGCGGATCGGGTGGATCGACGCCGACACCGTCTTCATCGGCACCGACTTCGGGCCGGGCTCCATGACCGACTCCGGCTATCCGCGGACGGTACGCAGATGGCGGCGCGGCACACCGGCCGAGGACGCCACCCCGGTGTTCGAGGGCCGGACGCAGGACGTGTCGGCCGGAGGCTGGCACGACAGCACCCCCGGCTTCGAACGGGACTTCGTCTTCCGGTCGCTGGACTTCCACCACAGCGAGACGCACCTCCTGACCGCCGACGGCTCACTCGTCAGGATCGAGGTGCCGGACGACGCCGACGCCTACGCCCATCGCGAGTATCTGGTCGTGAGCCTCAAATCCGCCTGGCTCGGACACCCGGCGGGGTCCCTGCTGGCATTCGGCTTCGACGCGTTCCTGGCGGGCGACCGGACCGCAGAGGTGCTGTTCACCCCGGACGAGCGGACGGCCCTGGCCGGGCACTCCTGGACCAGGCACCACCTGATCCTGGAGACGATGCGCGACGTCAGCACCCGCATCGAGGTGCTCACCCCGGCGCCCGGCGGCTGGGCCCGCAGCCCGCTCGCCGACGTTCCCCCGCTGTCCGCCGTCAGCGTCGTCGACACGGACCCGGACGTCTCCGACGAGTACTTCCTCGACGTGTCGGGATTCCTGCAGCCGTCCACCCTGTACTACGGAGAGATCGGCGCCGGTTCGCAGATCCTCAAGCAGGCCCCGGCCCGCTTCGGCACGGCGGGGCTGGCGGCGGAGCAGTACTTCGGGGTCTCCGAGGACGGCACGCGGGTGCCGTACTTCGTGATCGGCCCCGACCGCTCGGCCCCCGGCGCTGGCCCGGGGCCCGCCCTGCTCTACGGATACGGAGGCTTCGAGGTCTCCCTGACCCCGTTCTACGGCGCCACAACGGGCCGCGCGTGGCTGGAACGGGGCGGCACCTACGTGATCGCGAACATCCGGGGCGGCGGCGAGTACGGACCCGACTGGCACCGGGCCGCACTCGGCGCGAACCGTTCACGGGCCTTCGAGGACTTCGAGGCCGTCGCCGCGGACCTGGTGGCGCGGGGCATCACCACCCCGGCCATGCTGGGCGCGGCGGGGGGCAGCAACGGCGGACTGCTCATGGGCGCGATGCTCACCCGCTCCCCGCAGCTGTTCGGCGCGATCGTCGCCCAGGTACCGCTGCTGGACATGCTCCGCTTCCACGAGCTGCTCGCCGGCGCGTCATGGATCGCCGAGTACGGCGATCCGGACGACGAGGCCGACCGCCCCCACCTGCGCGCGCTCTCCCCGTACCACCGGCTGAGTGCGGACCGGGCCTACCCGCCGGTGCTCCTGACGACCTCGACCCGCGACGACCGCGTCCACCCCGGCCACGCCCGCAAGGCGGCGGCACGGCTGCGCGAACTGGGCCACCACGTACTGCTCCACGAGAACACCGGCGGCGGACACGCGGGCGCAGGCGACAACGAGCAGGCCGCCCACAACAGCGCCCTGATGCACACCTTCCTGTGGCAGCACCTCACTCCACAGGAGCGGCCGGCGGCCGGCTGACCGTACGGGCGTCGCTCAGTTCGGTGTCGGGACCTCGATGTCGTAGACGAGCGCATACGTGATGTCCCGGGCCCCGCGCAGGTCGTACCCGGTCGCATCCAGGATCACCTTGAGCGCCCGCATCCTGTCGCCACCCAGCATGAACATGCGCGCGTCCACCTGCGCCTGGGCCGGAACCGGCAGGGCGCGGGCTCGCCGTGGATCCACGCTCCGCGGGATCCTCGGCAGCCCGCCCTCTGTTGTCTTCTTGCCCCCGAACACCTTCGGACCCCACCCCTCACCCGTACGAACAGTTGGTGGAGGACATCCTATGCTGACGGGCACTCAGCCGGCCCGGCTGCCCGGTACAGGTCAAGCGAGGCCGCTGCCGGGAGCGGCGCGGGCCAGGCCCGTCCGGTAGGCGATGACGACGAGCTGCGCGCGGTCGCGGGCCTCCAGCTTCGTCATGGCGCGCTGCACGTGGGCGCGGACGGTGAAGGGGCTGAGGAACATCCGCTGCGCGATCTCCTGGTTGGACAGACCGGTCGCGACCAGGGCCACCATCTCGCGTTCGCGGGGGGTGAGCAGGGCGAGCTGTTCCGGGTGGCGGGGCTCGGGTTCGTCCGGTGTCGCAAGGAAGCGCGCGACCAGGGAACGGGTCGCGGCGGGGGACAGGAGCGTGTCGCCCGCGGCGATCGTCCGGACTGCGTCCAGCAGGTCCTCCGCCCCGATGCCCTTGCCGATGAAGCCGCCGGCCCCCGCGCGCAGCGCCTGAGCGACGTACTCGTCGGTTTCGTACGTGGTGAGGACCAGGATGCGGCTGAGACGCAGCTCCGGGTCCGCGCAGATCTCGGAGGTGGCGGTCAGACCGTCCGTCCCGGGCATCCGGATGTCCATGACCACCACGTCCGGGCGCAGCTCCCGGGTGAGCCCCACCGCCTCCCTGCCGTCGGCGGCCTCGCCGACCACGGTGATGTCGTCGGCGCTGTCGAGCAGCAGCCGGAAGGCTTCGCGCAGCAGGGCCTGATCGTCGGCGAGCACCACTCGGAGTTTCACGGTGTGTCCCCGGCCTTTCCGTCGTCCGTCGATTCGCCGGCCGCCGCCCCGTCGGCCGGCCGGGTCCTGTCCTTGGCGGGCGGGACGGGGAGCTGGGCGCGGACGAGGAAGCCGCCTTCCGGGCGCCCGCCCGTGGAGAGGTGTCCCCCGACCGCCGTGGCACGTTCACGCATCCCGATCAGACCGTAGCCGGGCGGCGGGCGGTCCGGCGGATCCAGCGGGCCGGTCGGCCTCGATGCGCTGCGTGGACCGCCTCCGTCGTCGGCGACGGTGAGGGTGACACGTTCGCGACTCCAGTCGAGGCGCACCCGGGCGCTGCCGCTCCCGGCGTGCTTGGTCACGTTGGTCAGGGCCTCCTGGACGATGCGGAAGGCGGTGAGGTCCACCCCGGGAGGCAGCGGCCTGGCCGTGCCCTCCTGGTGCACCGACACCTCCAGGCCCGCGCGGCGGAAGGACTCCAGGAGGACGGGCAGCCCGGACAGTCCCGGCGCCGGTTCCGCGGGCACCGCCGCGTCCCCGGACTGGCGCAGCAGACCGACCGTGGCCCGTAGCTCGTCGAGCGCGTGGCCGGTGGTCTCGACGAGTTGCCCCAGGCTCTTGCGGGTCTGCTCCGGGCGGCTGTCGAAGAGGTGGGCGGCGACCGTGGCCTGTGCGTTGGCCAGGGTGATCTGGTGGGCCACGAGGTCGTGCAGTTCCCGGGCGATGCGTACCCGCTCCTCCGCCACCCTGCGGCGCGCCTCGCTGTCCCGGCTCTTCTCGGCCCGCAGGGCCCGCTCCTCCACCGCCGCCAGATAGGCCCGTCGGTTCCGCACCGAGTGACCGAGCACGCCGGCCACCAGTACGGCCGCCGCCACCGACGTCATCCTGCTCGCGTCCTGCCACGAGAGGCCCCCGGACAAAGGGGTGGAGGCGGCCAGCAGCACCAGCGAGGCGAGTGCCACCGCGCCCACCGCGCGCCGTTCGGTGCGCGCGGTGAGCGAGTAGGAGTAGGCGGTGATCACTGCGGGGGCCACGATCGGCGGGCTCAGCAGGAGGCCCAGGAGCGGAACCAGTACGCCGCTCGCGGTCGTGGCCGCCAGCGCCGCCAGGGGCGCCCGGTGACGCGCTGCCAGCGCGGCACAGGAGACCACGGCGATGACATAGGCGTTGGCGGGCGGCGCCGAGAACGTGTCGTCGACCTGCGCCACGCCACCGAGCAGACAGAGCACGAACGCCGTCGCCGTGACCGCACCCTCCCGCCACCACGCGCTTCGCGGTCGCGGACCCGCGCCACCCGTGCCCGTCATGGCCGGCTCAGCCCCGGCCGGCGGGAAGCCGCCGCCCGGCCGGCGCGTCCGGCCCGCTCGCAGGGGCCGGTGCGTGACTGTTCAGTGCCTCACCCTCGACATCCACGTTCGGCAGCACACGGTTCAGAATACGGGGCAGCCACCAGGCCCGGTCCCCGAGCAGCGCCAGTACGGCGGGCACGATCGCCATCCGCACCACGAAGGCGTCGAAGAGGACGGCGGCGGCCAGGCCGACGCCCATCGTCTGGATGGTCGGGCTGCTCATCCCGATGAACCCGGCGAACACGCTGATCATGATGACCGCCGCCGCGGCCACCACCCGACCGCTGTGCCGGAAGCCGTTGACGATCGCCTCGCCGGGGGAAGCGCCGTGGACATGGGCCTCCCGCATCCGGCTGAGGAGGAAGACCTCGTAGTCCATGGCGAGGCCGAACACGATCCCGATGATGAGGATCGGCATCAGCGACATGACGGGGCCGGTCTGCTCGATACCGATCAGGTCCGCGGCCCATCCCCACTGGAAGACGGCGACGAGGACGCCGAAGGCCGCACCCACCGAGAGCAGGAATCCGAGCGCTGCCTTGACCGGGACCAGTACGGAGCGGAAGACCACCAGCAACAGGAGTACCGCCAGGCCGATCACCACCGCCAGATAGGGGAGGAGGGCGTCGGCCATGGCCTCGGAGATGTCGATGTTCAGCGCGGTGGTGCCCGTCACCAGGACGCGGGCGTCCGTACCGGCCCCGACGCCGGAGACCGCGTCCCGGATCTCGTGCACCAGGTCCTTGGTCGCGTCGCTGTTCGGCGCTGTCCGGGGTACGGCGGTGAGGACGGCCGTGTCCGCGTTCTTGCTGAGGACCGGATCACCGACCGACGCGACCCCGTCCACGGCTCGCAGGGTCTTGGCCACCCGGTCCGTGGTGGCCCGGGTGACCTGGGAGTCCTGGGTGTCCACGACCACGGTCAGCGGGCCGTTGAAGCCGGGGCCGAAGCCCTCCGACAGCAGGTCGTAGGCGCGGCGCTCGGTGGTCCGCACCGACTTGGACTCGTCCCCCGGCAGCCCGAGCTCAAGGCTCAGCACCGGCAGGGCGACCGCGCCCAGACCGAGTCCGGCGACCACCAGCACGGCCACCGGCCGGCGCAGCACGAACCGCGCCCAGCGGGTGCCGAGACCGGCCCGGCCGGCGGCGACGGGCACCGGACGGCGCCCGCTTCCCGGCCGGAGGGCCCTGCGGGCGGCGCGGGGCAGTACCCGATGGCCGAAGAAGCCGAACAGCGCGGGAACCAGGGTCAGGGCGACGAGCACGGCAAGGCCCACGGCGCCCGCACCGCCCATCCCCATCCTGGTGAGTTCGGGGATCCCGACGACCCCCAGCGCGGCCAGGGCGATGAAGACGGTCGCGCCCGCAAAGACGACGGCGGATCCGGCCGTGCCCACCGCCCGGCCCGCGGCCTCCTCCGGCTCGGCTCCCCGGGCGCGCTCCTCGCGGAAGCGGGAGGTGATGAAGAGCGCGTAGTCGATGCCGACGGCCAGCCCCAGCATCAGCGCGAGGATGGCGACGGTGGAGCTCAGGCCGAGCGGTACGGCCAGCGCGGAGACCAGGCCGAAGGAGATGGCCACGCCGATGAAGGCGGTCAGCAGCGACAGTCCGGCCGCGGCCGGCGATCCGAGGGCGAGGACCAATACCACCGCCGCCACCGCGACGCCGATGATCTCCGTCGTACCGCCGGGTTCCTCCTCGGAATCCAGGGCCGAGCCGCCGGTCTCCACGGTCAGCCCCGCCTCCCGTGCCCGCTCTGCGGCGTCCTGGAGGGCGTTCCTGGCGGACTCGGTCAGATCGACGGCGGCCGCGGTGTAACTGACGGTGGAGTAGGCGATGGTGCCGTTCTCGCTGACGGCGCCGCTCCGGTAGGGGTCGGTGGCCGACGAGACCTGACCGCCCCCGCCCAGCGAGTCGAGCGCCTCCTCGACGGCCGCCTTGTTCTCCCCGGCCGTCACCCGCTGTCCGTCCGGGGCCCGGAAGACCAGCCGGGCCTCCGCGCCCTGGGAATTGCTCCCGGGGAAGCGCTCGTTCAGTAGGTCGAACGCCTTCTGAGATTCGGTCCCGGGCATGGAGAGGTCCTCCTCCTGCCCCGCCGGCGCCACGGCGGCGGCGATCCCGGCCAGTACCAGGGTGCTCAGCCACAGACCGGTCACCAGCCGGCGCCGTCGGAAGGCCCACCGTCCGATCCGGTAGAGAATTATCGCCACTTTTCGATCACTCCAGACACCGAGAGGCAAGGGGAACGCGCATGTTGAGCGCGCCTTCCACACTTCCCTCCGGCGCCCCGCCGGTCATCGTCCCGAGACGCTGTCCTCTTCTGGTGCAACCGGACCAGCCACTCACGCGTCCTAGTACGTGCGCACCACAGGCCCACCCGGTTCGACGGGGCTTTGTATGGAGTGGCGGACAGGCTTACCGGCGCTCCTGGCTCCGGCCGGTTCACGTTCTGCGGGAGGGCCCAAGGGCGCGCTCGACCGCAGCCCCCGGTGACGGGCCCCCGTCTCGACTTGGGGCTCGTGTGACTCGGTAAGCTATGCTCCGGCAATCGTCTCACCTGGCGCTGGCAGGCTCTGTGGCCGTCGCACATGCCTCGTAGAAGGCGTAACGGTTCACAAATTGGAAGGACGACGATGGCGCGTTGCTCAATAGCGACGATTTCCTGGGAGCGTGTGCACCTCAGTCTCGTTGTGGAGGTCACCGACTTTACTGGAGATGCTAGTGCTCTCAGCTTCCTGATTGTTGACAACGGGCGCGAATTCCCGGTTAACTCTCGGCAAATCGGCGCCGAACAGCACCGCTTGGATATCAACGTCACCAACTTCGAGAACCGGCGCCAAGTGCCCAACGGCACGTGGCGGATCGTTCCGGTGCTCGGTGACGAGCGCCTGCCGGGGGCCACGTTCGACCTCAAGGCGACGGAACAGCTCGACGTCAGTTCCCGTGTCTTCCTCTACGACCGCAATCGCTCGGTGTACGTGATCTCGTTCGGTCTTTCCGACGATGACGAGAGCCCCGAGTTCCTCATGCGGACGTACCAGTTGTTCCGCGGTGCGGGTGGCGGCAAGAAGAGCAAGACGAAGAAGCCCATGGGCAAGCGAATAGCACTGAAGGTGCTGCCGCGGGCCCGGCGACGCAAGCTCGCCAACCGTTTCTACTGGGCCGCTCGCCGTCTGAATCCGCCGCGTGGGAACAAGATTCTCTTCGCCTCCGAAATGCGCACCGGCCTCGGCGGCAACCTGGCACGTGTCCACGACCGGATGATCGAGCGGGACCTCGACAAGAAGTACAAGTTCAGCCACTCGTTCCGAATACCGTCGACGGCGAACAAGTGGAGCACGCTCCGCCTGATCTATCGGCTCGCCACGTCGGACACCGTGCTGATGGACGACTACTTCGGGCTTCTCGGAAACCTGACCATTTCGCCGGAAACCAAGATAATCCAGCTCTGGCACGCGGGCAGCGGTTTCAAGGCGGTCGGCTACAGCCGGTTCGGGAAGTACGGTTCGCCGAAGCTGTCCAACGCCCACCGCAAGTACACCTACGTCATCACCGGGTCCAAGCACCTGGTGCCGGTGTACGCCGAGGCGTTCGGCGTCGAGGAGTCGGCGGTCGTGCCGACCGGTCTTCCCCGCATCGACACGTTCCTCAACGAGGAGCACTCCCAGAAGGTCACGGACGACTTCTTCGCCGCCTACCCGCAGTTCCGGGGCAAGAAGATCGTGCTGTTCGCGCCGACCTTCCGCGGGAAGAGCATCAGCGACGCGCACTACGACTACGACCGCATCGACTTCGAGAAGCTCCACGAGGTCTGCGGCGACAAGTACGTCGTGCTCTTCCGGATGCACCACTTCATCTCGGAGGCCCCGCCGATCCCCGAGGAGTACTCGGACCGGCTGGTCGACTTCGCGTCGTTCCCCGACACCAACGACCTGCTGCACGTGACCGACGTGCTGGTCACCGACTACTCGTCGGTCATCTACGAGTACACGCTGCTCGACAAGCCGATCCTGTTCTACGCGTACGACAAGGACACGTACTCGGTGATCCGCGGGTTCCACCGCGACTACGACAGCGTCGCCCCCGGCACGATCTGCGTGACCTTCGACGACCTGCTCAAGGCCTTGCAGGACGAGGACTTCGACCTCTCGAAGGTCGAGGAGTTCCGGCGGGAGAACTTCGACTACGTCGACACCAACTCGGCGGACCGCGTGATCGACTGGCTTGTGGTCGGAGATCACGGAGGCCGCGAAACGGGCGGTCAGCACCAGTGGCTGGACACCGTCCCGGACAACACCGCGGTGGGCGACCAGCCGCTCAGCGACCAGTCGGAGGAATGACCTGTGAACGTTGCCCTGCTTTTCGCCGGCGGCATCGGGTCGAGGATGAACAGCCGTGCTCTCCCGAAGCAGTTCCTGGAGATCCACGGCAAGCCGATCATCATCCACACCCTTGAGCACTTCGAGGCGCACCCGGAGATAGACGCCATAGCCATCGCGATACTCCCCGAGTACCGCGAACTGATGGAGAAGCTCCTCAAGCGGTACGAGATCCAGAAGGTCAAGTGGGTCATCGACGGTGGCCGGACCGGTCAGGAGTCGCGGCACAACGCGCTCAGGACCGTCGCCGCGGAGTGCCCCGACGACACCGTCGTGCTGGTGCACGACGGCGTGCGGCCGCTGATCGACGCCAAGTTGATCTCCGCCAACATCGAGACGGTCCGCGAGCACGGCTCGGCCATCACCTGCACCAAGTTCAACGAGACCGTGGTGTCGAGTGAGTACGAGCACATCGACGACGTGATCCCGCGCGACCACATCTACGCCGCACAGGCCCCGCAGAGCTTCCGGCTCGGCGAGATCCTCTCGCTGTACGACCGGGCGGTCGAGGAGGGCGAGCACGACACCATCGACTCCTGCTCCCTCATGCACCGCTACGGGCGCAAGATCTACCGGGTCGTCGGCCCCCGCTCGAACATCAAGATCACGACGTCCGAGGACTTCTACCTGTGCCGGACGTTCTTCGAGATCCTCGAAAACCAGCAGATCGTAGGTACGTGATTCCATTGACCACTGTTTCCAGTCCGGTCGTGGCGCACGACCTCGACGAGATCCTTGACCGCGACCTGCCGTGGAGCGAGCTGTCCGGCCGCACCGTGCTGGTCACCGGCGCGAGCGGCATGCTGCCGTCGTACGTCGTCTACACGCTGCTCGCACTGAACGACCGGCACGGCGCGGGCATCACCGTGCACGGCCTGGTGCGCAACGAGGAGAAGGCCAGGCGGCTGCTCGCGGACGTGCTGGACCGCCCGGACTTCAACCTGGTCGTCCAGGACGTGTCCGTCCCGCTCGAACTGCCCGGCCCGGTCGACTACGTGATCCACGGTGCGAGCGCGGCACGCCCCGCCCTGCACGGCAGCCAGCCGGTCATGACGATCAAGGCGAATCTGCTCGGCACCTTCAACCTGCTCGACCTCTGTGTCGAGAAGGCCAGCCGCGGATTCGTCCTGATGTCCTCCGCGGAGGTCTACGGGGCTCAGGCCCCGGAGACCGAGCTGATCGACGAGCAGAGCTACGGCGGCTTCGACATCCTCAACCCGAGGGCCTGCTACGCCGAGGGCAAGCGCGCCGCCGAAACGATCTGCGCGACCTACCAGGCGCAGTACGGCATCGACAGCCGCGCTGTCCGGTTCGGTCACGTCTACGGTCCGGGGATGGCGCTCGACGACGGGCGCGTGCAGGCCGACTTCGCCGCGAACGTGGTGGCCGGCAAGGACATCGTGCTCAACAGCGACGGTTCCGGCGTACGGACCTACACCTACGTGGCCGACGCCATCGCGGGTCTGTTCTACGCCCTGCTCCGTGGCGACGAGGTGGCCTACAACGTCGCGGACCCGGCCGGGCTGGTCTCGATCCGACGGCTGGCCGAGCTGTTCACCGAGGTGCGCCCGGAGCGCGGGCAGCAGCTCCGGTTCACCAACGAGTCCGACGCGCGCGCCTACAGCCTGACCAAGAAGCAGGGCCTGGACAGTGCGCGGCTCTCCGCACTCGGCTGGAGCCCGGTGGTCGATCTGCCGACCGGGCTGAACCGCATGGTGACGCATCTGGAGTCGAGCGTCTCGGCCCAGTAGCGGAATCGGACCCCGCTCGCACGCGAAACGGCCTCGGGCCCGGACGGAAGTCCGGGCCCGAGGCCGTTTCGCGCGCTGTCACCCGAGCGCCGCAGGCGGGCGCCTCAGGCGGAGCGGAACTTCTTGGCGAGCCGTCGCACCGGAGCCGGAAGGATCCGGGCCGCTCCCCGCCGCTGCGCCTTGGGCTGCTGGCGGATCACCGGCTTCGCCGGGACGTCGTCCTCGACCGTGGGATTCCAGTACTGCTCGGACTTCTCGCCCTTGCGCGGGTACTGCTCGTTCGGGCGGCGCGAAACGACCTCGGGACGCTCCCAGGCGATGTCCCGCCGTACCACCCGCGCCGGTGCTCCCACCGCGATGCAGTTGTTGGGTATGGACGAGGTGACGATCGAACGGAAGCCGATCACCGAGCCGTTGCCGATGGTGACGCCGCCCATCACGACCGCGTGCTTCGCGATCCAGACGTGCTCGCCCACCACGATCGACTGCGACGGGTTCGCCCGCTTCTCGGTGTGCACGTCGAAGATCGGGTGGGTGTCGTCGCCGCGTACCTCGATGTTCTTGGCGAACATCACATCGGCCCCGATCGTCACGGAGACGCCCTCGACGGCGGAGAGGAAGGTGCGGCCGGCACAGCCCACGTTCTCGCCGATCCGGATCCGGGACTCGTGCCCGCAGCGCAGCTCGAAGCGGAGACCGGCGCGCTTCTTCGTGGTCTGCTCGATGTCGATCTGGCCGTTGTCCCCGGTGAAGGTGACGAGCAGGTCCTTGACGTCAGCCTTGGGGCTGATGACGAGCCTGTTGTTCGATCCCTTGAACCGGATGTCGATCTTGGCGTCACGGATCTCGCCGTCATAGACGATCTCGTTTCCCTGATCGTCCTTGTAGCGCTCAAGCTTGTGTACTTGCAGCATCGTGATCTGAGGGGTGTCCTTGCCCGGGTCAGGGTCGGACCTGCCCCTCGTACCTCCGTTCCGGCCTGCGATTCGGCCTAAGCTATCAGGTGACTGTATTACTGGCTCTTGGCCGGACCTTGGCGTGATCGAACCGATAGCGGCCGTGCTGCCGGCCGCCGTACCCAGGGCTCAGGCCAGGCCGCCGCGGAGTGCGTTGACGCGCTTCACGCCCGCGTCGAAGGCGGCCCCGTCGAGGGTGCCCGCCGTCAGCGCCTCGCTCAGGGCGGTCACCGCGGCGTCCCCCTGGGCGGCGTCCCGGGCCGAGCACAGGATCAGGTCCATACCGGCCGCGGCGGCCAGCACGCTGCGCTTCGCGGTGGAGCCGTAGGCCTTGAGGGCCCCGGCCTCCAGCGCGTCGGTGACGGTCACGCCCCGGAAGCCGAGCCGGTTCCGCAACTCGCC
This sequence comes from Streptomyces sp. NBC_00341, assembly GCF_041435055.1. Lineage (NCBI taxonomy): Bacteria > Bacillati > Actinomycetota > Actinomycetes > Kitasatosporales > Streptomycetaceae > Streptomyces > Streptomyces sp. NBC_00341. The sequence continues at coordinate 8,528,997 of NZ_CP108002.1, forward strand.
GATCACGGTGGGGGACAGGCCTGCGGGCCGGTCCGCGTCCAGTGCCGGGTAGACGGCCCAGGACAGCATGACGAGCTTGGTCCCGGCGGAGACCGCCGCCCGGTAGGGCGCCTCGTCGACGCCCCGGAGGGTGGCCGCCGACGTGGTGAGGGTGACGGGGCCCAGGTCGGTGTTCTGGTTCGCGGAGGCGGGGCCGAGCCCGGGGAAATGCTTGGCGGTGGCCGCCACCCCCGCGGCCTGCTGTGCGGTGATGAAGGCCGAGCCGCAGGACGCCACCGCATCCGGGTCCTCGCTGTAGGACCGCTCGTACTGGTCGGTGAAGTCGCCCGGCGTGCGGTACACGTCGAGCACGGGCGCCAGGTTGACGTTCATTCCGACGCCCGCCAGGTTCATGCCCGCCCCGCTCCCGGTGAACTCCGCCTGCCCCTGCGGATCCGTCGAGGCACCGACGTCCTTCGCGGACCACACCGGCTCACCGGGCAGGCGGCGCACCAGGCCGCCCTCCTGGTCGGTCATCAGGAGCAGCGGGGCACTCACCGGGGCGTCGGCGTGCGCCGCGTTCATCTCCTGGATGACACCCTCGATCTGGCTCAGGCTCTTGATGTTCTCGGTGAAGAAGATGACCCCGGCCGTACGCCCCTCGCTGATCGCGTCCATCAGCCGGGCCGGAGGCGTGAGCCCGGGGTAGGAGTGGATGACGCACTGCCCGGCGCGCTGCGCCGGGGTCAGTGCGGCGAAGGGGGAGCGTGCACCCTCCGGCACGCGTACGGCCGCTTCCGTACGGCCCGCCAGCCCCAGCCCGCCGGCCACGGCCGCCGTTCCGGCGAGCAGAGCGCCGCGCCTGCTGAGGGGGCGTGGTGTCGAGCTCATGAATCTCTCCTTCGCGAAATGTCGTTGCGCCCGGTGCCGGTCGCGCCGTGGCCGGCCCCGGGGTGCGGTCACCGTTCCTGCGGTCACCGCACCCCGGGGCCCGCTGTCACGGCGTGTTGTTGGCCAGGGCCAGCAGGCGGGAGCGGTCACCGCTGAAGCGGTCGCGGTCGACGTTGCCGGAGATCCCGCTCACCGAGCCGGTCGACGAGTACTGCCAGACGGTCCAGAAGGGGAAGCCCGTCGGGATGCTCGGGCTGCCCGCGGACGTCCAGTGGGCCACCCACAGCGGACTCCTGGCGGACATGCCGCTCCAGCCGCCGGTGCACGAGTTCCACCAGCTCGGGCTGGTGTAGATGACGACGTCGCGGCCGGTGCGGGCCTTGTACGTGTTGTAGAAGTCGAGGATCCAGGACTGCATCGCGGCGGGCGTCTTGCCGTAGCAGGTGCCCTCGATGTCCAGTACGCCGGGGAGCGTCAGGTTGTCGCGGGACCAGGCGCCACCGTTGTCGGCGAAGAAGTTCGCCTGCGCCGCGCCACCGGACACGTCGGGCCGCCCGTAGTGGTACGCGCCCCGGATCACCCCGGCGTTGTAGGCGCCCAGGTAGTTGGTGCTGAACGTCGGGTCCTTGTACGTGGTGCCCTCGGTCGCCTTCATCCAGGCGAACTCGATGCCCGCGCCCCGGACCGAGGTCCAGTTGATGCTGCCCTGGTAACTGGAGACGTCCATCCCCACAGGGTTCGCCAGGAGGTTCGCGTCAGGTGTCGCTTCGAGGCCCAGCTGCCGGGTGTCCGGCTTGAAGTCCTTGCTGTCCTGGACGTAGCCCACGCCCATGTAGCCCTTGCCCAGTGGCACGGTGCTGTCGGAGGGCAGCGGCGCCGAGGCGGCGGTGCCCGACATCAGGCTGAGCGTCAGCGCGGCGCTCACGCCGAGGACACCGGCCACGGAGAGTCTGCGCTGCGCGGATGTGAGGGAGAGACGGCGGGGAAGCATGGATTCCTCCTGCTTGGTGGGGGGAGAGAGGCAGAGGATCTACGCGCGTCCACATGACGCGAACACGACACAGTGAGCCACAGGGGGATGCGGCTGGTAAATAGTTTTCCGATTCATTAGTGGTATAGACCTCTTCGCGCTCCGGTGAGCTGCGGAAACGGAACGGCTCCGGCGGAACTTTCTCCAAGTGGTGCCGGGTGCGGGCTCTTTGGCATCTCGGGGTGCATCCGGCACAACCATCCTTGTCGTTCGAGGGTCACATCAAGTGGGAGTAATCCGCTCTCGGAACCACAAGGGGGATATATGCGAAGCGTACGTAATGTCGCGACTGTCGGAGCGTTGGCCACGCTGACGCTGGGCGCCACCGTCGTACTGAGCACGACCGCCTCGGCCGCGCCCAACGTCACACCGCAGGGGGTCTGCGGCAGCGCCTACAAGACCGTGAACTCGGCGCCCATCGGCTCGCAGGGCACCGTCTACCTGACGTACAACTCCGCGAACGGCAAGAACTGCGTCGCGACCATCCGCGCCAACCCGGGCACGGCCAAGGCCATGTCCGCGTCCATCTACGTCTCCGACACCGACGAGTGGGCCGGTGACGATGGCAACTACACCTCGTACGCCGGGCCCGCGTACGTCTACGGCAAGGGCCACTGTGTGAGTTGGAGCGGCAGCATCGGCAACGTGTACGTGTCGGTGGACAACTCCAACTGCGCGAAGCTCAAGGAGCACCGGGTCACCGAAGTCCGCTGACCCGGCGCACCGCCGGGCGGTATCAGTGAGGTGAAGCGCCCTCGGCACGGGCGACCTTGCGGGCCCACATGACCAGGGGAATCTGCAGGGGCAACCGGCCGAGGGCCGCGGCCCTCGGCACGGCGGGGGAGTGCCGCGCGTCGAGGGCCATCTGGACGTTGGCGGGAAAGACGGCGACGAAGAACCCGGCCGTCGCACGGGCCGCGATCGGGCGCGTCCTGGGGTGGACCAGTCCGGCGGCGAGCGCGAACTCGACCACCCCGCTCCCGTACGTCCACGCACGCGGCGAACCGGGCAGGATCCTCGGAACGGTCCCGTCGAACACCTTCGGCACCGCCAGGTGGAGGGCTCCGGCTCCGGCCATCAGCCCGGCGAGGAGGAAGGGGGAACGGCTCGTCCGGGACATCAGTCTCCTTCGACAGCGGGTTCGCGAGGTGCCGCCGCGGCGTCCTCGACGGGGACGCCCAGCCGGCCGGCCACCGCGGTGAGGGCCGTTCCCAGCGGGAGCGCGACGCGGGTGACGGCGTGCCGGTCGCCCCGGGTCGGGTCCCGGTTGACGATCAGCACCGGCACTCCGGCCTGGGCCGCCTGCCGGACGAACCGGAGCCCGGACATCACCGTCAGCGAAGAGCCCAGGACCAGCAGCGAGGACGCCGCTGCGACCAGTTCGCGGCAGTGTGCGACCCGGCGGGCCGGCACGGCCTCGCCGAAGAACACCACATCCGGTTTGAGGATGCCGCCGCAGACCGCGCAGGGCACCACGTGGAAGTCCCCGACCTGCTCGTCGGTGAGGTCGGCATCGCCGTCCGGGTTGATCGCGGCGGCCACCGGCCGGAAGCCCGGGTTGGCCTCCTCCAGCCGCCGCGCGAGGTCGCGGCGCGAGCCGATCGTGCCGCAGGAGAGGCAGACGACCCGGTCCAGGCTGCCGTGGAGTTCCACCGCGTCCTCGCTCCCGGCGGCCTGGTGCAGACCGTCGACGTTCTGGGTGATCACCCCCGAGAGCAGGCCCTGCCGCCCGAACGCGGCCACTGCCCGGTGCCCGGCGTTGGGCCGGGCGCGGCCGAAGGTGCGCCAGCCGAGATGGCTGCGGGCCCAGTACCGGCGCCGGGCCTGGACGCTCGCCGTGAAGTCCTGGTAGGTCATCGGGGTGTGCCGGCTCAGGCTCCCGCCCTCGCCCCGGTAGTCGGGGATGCCCGATTCGGTGGAGATTCCGGCCCCGCTGAGCACCAGCACACCGCCGGCGCCCAGCGCATCGGTGACCGGCTCCAGGTCGGTGGTGGCGGGCGGCAGGTCCTCTGTGGGGGCCCAGCTCAGAGTGGGGCGCATGCGCATGCCTCAAGAGTACGTAACCGGCCGCGTCCGCCCGCCCGCGCCGTCGACAGCCCCGGGCGACCCGGGGCGGACCGGGTCACCTCTGCCGAACCACGGGCACCGACGCGCAGCCGCGGAGCCGCGCGTCCCCGCGGGCCAGGCCCGGCGACGCCCCGGCCCCCACCACCCGGCCGTCGAGGACCGCGAGCCAGCCGCCTTCGGGCACGGTGGCCCCCAGCCCTTCCGGATCGGCGGGTTCGAGGGCCCTGAGCAATTCCGGGTCGGGGCCGGCCGGAGCAGCGGCGGCCGCCGCCACCGGGATTCCCGAGCTCCACTCGGCGACGGTCCGCTCCGCTCCCCGGGCCCGTACCCACAGCACATGCTGGAGCACGATCAGCGGGCCGAGCGCCGTGAGCAGCGGAAACGCCCCGGTCAGCGTCCCCAGGGCGAACAGCACACTGACCGCCGCCGACACCGCCAGGCCGATTCCGGCCGCGAGAAGACCGGCGGCCCGTCCGAAGGCCTTCAGCGCCACCAGCGGGAAGAGCACCAGGAGCAGCAGGTCGCCCAGCCCGAGCGCCACGGGCGGATCGCCCCGGGTGACGGCCAGCAACGGGGCGAACGGCAGCCCCATCACCTGGACGGCGAACCGGTCCATGACCGACGTGAGCCCCGTCGCCACCAGGTCGTAGCAGGCGAGCGCGCCCGCGAACCACGCGGCGTGGGCGGAGCGCATGCCGCTCTGCGCCCACATGTTGGCCACCCCCACGACGGCGACCGCGAGCAGCACATCGGTGAGTACCAGCACGGCGAGTGTCTTGTCCGCGAACGCGCATCCTGCGGTGGCCGCGACCGAGCCCAGCGCGGCGACCCAGGCCCGGCCCCCGCCGAACAGGGGCGCGAGGGTGAACTGGAGCGCCGCGCAGAGGACCAGACCGAACACGACGGCCACCGCGGCACGGGGCAGTTCCAGATAGACCAGGGGAGCGGCCACGACCACGGCGGACACCACGGCGACGTCGGGCAGTTCGTACCGGCCGACCGGCGGGCGGGGCATCCGGACCCGGCCGAAGTAGGCGGCACCGGCCGCCGTGATCGCGGCGACGCAGACGTTGAGGCCCACCAGGGCGACGCCGCTCATGCCGGACTCACGGCCCGCACCTCTGCCGGGCGCACCGACTCGAAGGTACGCTCACGCAGATCGGCACGGACCGGGCCGGTCCGTGGCATCGCGGCCGGGTCGTCATGGAGCACGACGGCGTCCAGCGCGAGGCCCGCCGCGGTGGCCCGGTCCTCCAGCCTGCCGAGCAGACCGGCTGCGGGCAGTCGGCGGACCAGGACGTGGAGGCGCGGGCCCGGGTCCTCGTCGACCAGGGCGTAGCGCGCGGGCAGCGGGATGTCCGGCTCCGCCTCCAGCAGGTTCAGCACCGACCAGGTGGTGATCTCGCGGCTCAGCGGACCCGTCCAGCGGCCGAGCACCGGCGAGGTGGCGGGCAGGTGGGCCAGCTCGCACTCGGTCGTGCTCCCGGGCAGCCGGACCAGGTCGCCCGTCGCGTACCGCAGGAGCAGGGTGCAGTCCCGGTAGGGCACGTACGGGGTCTGCACGATGATGCCGACGTCGCCCGGTGGCGTGGGCGCGTGGGTCACGGGGTCGAGTATCTCCAGATGCCCGAACTCGGTGGTGTGGTGCAGATGCCCCTTGGTACACGGCGTCCCGCCGGACGGCACGGTCTCGGTCATCATGTACGAGGTGGAGATCTTCGCGCCGAGCGCCGCCGACGCGCGTTCCTTGAGCGGTTCGGAGAGCACCTCGCCGCCGACACCGATGGACTCCAGGCCGAAGTCGGAGGGCAGCCGGCCGCCCCGCTCCGCCTCCTCGACGAGGGCGGAGAGGTAGGACGCGGAGACGGTCAGGTGAGTGATCTGCGGGGCCTTGCCGCGCAGCCCGAGCGGGGTGGCCAGCCGGTCCAGCGCCACGGCCGGGTCCACGGTGCCGATCTGGACGAAGGAGGCGCCGATCCGGGTCACCGACTCCTCCACGTTGAGCAGCGGCAGGGTCGCCCGGGAGCACCCCGCGTACGCGACGGTGTGGCGTGGGCGCAGGCCGAGGCCGAGGACGGCCGAGACGGTGCTCATGGCCACCGCGATCTCGACCTCGGCCCGGGAGTACCAGACCGTGGTGGGGGTGCCGCTCGTGCCCGTGGTGAGCGCCATCAGCGCGGGAGCGGAGACGGCGGACACGAAGGCGGCCGGCAGTCCGCGCAGGGCCGCCTTCGGTGTGACCGGCACCTGGTCCCAGGTCTCCGGTGTGAGGGTGCCCGGGTCGAGCGCCAGGCTGTCGAACGTTCGGCGGTAGTACGCCGTGTGCCGGGCCGCGGCCCGCGCCGTGGCCCGCAGGCTGCGCTCGGTCACGGTCCGCCGTACAGCGGGGTCGACGGCCCCCGCCTGGCCGGGCAGCAGGGCCGAGTCCGCGCCCGGCTCCCCGAATTCCGCGAGGGTCGCGACCAGGTCCCGGGCGATGCGCTCCAGGTCCTGCGGGCGGATGCGGCGGTTGCGCAGGATCGCCGCGCCGTACCGGAGCTGGCTGAGCGCGGTCGCGAACAAGGGAGCCTCCTGACGCCTGGACCGGGACTGAGATCCCGGTCCAGGCCGGGGCTGATCCGTCAGACCATGCTGGCGAACATCGCCGCCGTGAGCGTGCTGAACGCGTACTTGATGTAGTGCTTGACCATGGTGGATCTCCCTTCTCCGGGCCGCCCCTCAGGGCGGCTGGGCTCCATGTGGCGCACTCCCGGCCGAGGACGGCCGGTCGATGAACGAGACATTAGAGGAGCGGAGTTGATCCATCAACGGATCCTTCCGACTTGCCCGGAGCAGCAGGAGTTCCGCTCCGGGCATCGGGCCGCCGGCGAGCGAGGAGGAGGCCCCCGAGCTTGCTCTCGGCCGAGGTGAGGGTGCGCTGCACCTCGACGTCGAATCCGGCCTCTTCGAGCCGGGCGGCCAGCTGACCGGGCCGGCGCCGGTGCACGTACACCTTCATCGGGTGGCCGCCGTACCCCTGCGTCTTCAGCTTCCGCTCGTCCCCGACGTGGAAGCTGAGCAGCAGCGGGCCGCCGGGCCTCAGCACACGGCGGAAATGCGCCAGGACCGGATCGATCTCCTCGTCGGGGACGTGGATGAGCGAGTACCAGGCGATCAGCCCGGCCACAGAGCCGTCGGTGAGACCGAGCTCCGTCATCGACCCGGGTTCGAACCGCAGGCCGGGGTGGTCACGCCGGGCCACCTCGATCATCCCGGGGGACAGGTCGATCCCGAACGCGTCCAGGCCCAGCCCGTGCAGGTGGGCCGTGATCCTGCCCGGCCCGCACCCCATATCCGCGACCGGGCCTTCGCCGTTCTCGCGCACCCGGGCGGCGAACAGCGCCAGTACGGCGCGTTCTTCAGGCGTGTCGTCCAGGAGGTTCCGCACCTGGTCCGCGTAGCTGTCGGCCACGGTGTCGTAGGACTCCCGGGTGTCCGCCAGCCAGTTGTCAGTGTTCGGTTCGAGTTCCACGGGCGCAGGCTATCCGGGAGCATCCGGCAGGAGGGGCATGCGTCCCGATGGAGACGGTCCGGTGGACTCCGCCCCGGCCGGGGCGGAGTCCACCGGACCGTTCACAGGTCTCAGACCGGTTCCGGCAGTGGCTCGGGTTGCCGCGCCGGGGCGGTCTTCGGTTCCCACTGTTCGGTGGTCCGCACGTAGCCGTGGATCACCGAGGCCATCGCGAGGACCAGAAGCGGGCCGAACACCCAGGGATGGTGGGCCATCGGCAACGACAGATAACGGTACGACAGCAGGAGCGCGGCGAAGACGGCGACGCCGTAGGCGACCAGCTTGACTCCCGACCGGTCCCAGCCGCGGTCGAACGTGCGCAGACCCGCCTCGATCGTGAGCGTGAACACCACGCCCGCGATGATGTCCGCGCCGTAGTGATAACCGAAGCCCAGCGTCGCGCAGAGGGTGGCGATCAGCCAGAACGTGCCCGCGTACCGGAGGGTCCGGGGGCCCTTGCGGGAATGGATGAAGATGCAGGTGGCCCATGCCGTGTGCAGGCTGGGCATGCAGTTGCGCGGAGTGATCTCGTCGAACGACATGTGGTGCGGAGCGGTGATCTGCGGCATCGTGTTCGGCCACATGTTGGCCACCGCCCAGTGCCCGCCGTCGGCACCGTAGGCGAAGACCGGCCCGACCACCGGGAAGAGCACGTAAATGCCGGGCCCGAGGAGACCTATGAGCAGGAAGGTGCGCACCAGATGGTGGCCGGGGAAGCGGCGGTCGGTCGCCACATTGCGCAGCTGGTACAGCGCGACGACGACCGCGGCGACCGCGAGCTGCGTGTAGACGGAGTCGAGGAACGCGTCCCCGACCGGGCCGGTGGCCTGGATCATCCGGCCCACCAGCCATGAGGGGTTGCCCAGTGCGTGATCGGCGGTCGCGACGTACTGGTCGAGCACGGCCGGGCGCGTCTTCGAAGTGATGAGCAGCCAGGTGTCACCGGTCTTGCGGCCCGTCACCAGCAGCAGACCGAGGCCGACGCCCTTCAGCAGCAGGATGCGTTCCTGGCCCGTACGGCGTGTGACGGCGATGACCCCGCAGCCCACGATCACCCACAACGCCCCGTTGCCGAAGGGGTGGCCGTGGGTCACCCTGGCGTCGGCCGCCCAGCGCACCAGCAGAATGACGAGATCGATTCCTATCGCGGTACCCATCGCGATGAACCGTTGCCGCCAGGTGAGCACCACCATCATCAACGCCATGCTGGCGTAGAGCAGGAAGCCCGACTGAGGGGCGACTATGACCTCTTGGGCCTGGGTGGTTATCGGCCCCGGCAGTCCGTAATGACGTGCGGCGATCTCCAGCGCGACCAGGAACCCGAGGGTCGCCACGGCCGCCGTGCCCCACAGTATCGCTCTTGGCCGACGCCACGGGGCGGTCGTGGTTCTGCTCGTTATTCGCGAAAACACCCGCGATACTATAGGTATCAATTGTTTGGCCGATTTGTTAGATGTTGGCTGAGTAAGACACTCTTCACACCGGAAAGCCCGATTTTTCGGTGATTGGCGAGCGATGGGGACGCTCGTCGTGAGTTCGAACATGCTAACGGAGGCGTGCGGGTGCGTTCGCTGGTCACGGGTGGTACGAAAGTCGGCTCGATCCAGCCCCTGGCCGGTTCTCCGTCGGCGGGGAAAGGGCGGCGCGAAGAGCTGTGCCCTCACCGCGGGCGGCGAGGGCACAGGCTCGGAGTTCCACGGAAGGAACTCAGGCGCCGCTGCGCACCGGACCGACGAGAGTGCCGGCCGCCACCCTGAGCTTCCCGTCGGCCACGGACGTGCCGGGGATCTCCCCGTCGGGAGCCCGGAGCGTGAAGGACGCCTCGTCCGCGGGGACGCCGCAGTCGTTGTTGGGAACCTGGATGTCGAAGTGCACCGGGTGCCCCGGACCGAAGGTCACCGCGGTCCGCCGGCTGCCGTAGCGGCCGGCGGTGATCCCGCTCTCCGAGCCGTGGTTGGAGAACCGCACATCGGTGGGCGAACCCGCGAGCCGGCACGGGTCGTAGCCGCGCGGCGCGGTGAGCGTCACGCGGTAGTGGCGGTGCCCCGCGCTGCTGGACGCGTTGGAGATCTTCGCCAGGTGGTTGGCCGGACGGCATGCGGAGGGTGCGGTGCCCACGGCCGCCACGGACGCGGCCTGTGCCGTGGTCCCGCCCGTGGCACCCAACAGTGCGGTGGCGGCGATGGCGACGGCGATCTTCCGGGTGGTACGCATCATGAACACTCCCTGCTGTGCTTGGCGGGCCCTGCGGGTGATCTCCCGTCAGGAGCGCGGTCACGGAGGGCTCCTGCCTCCGTTCTCACCCTCACGGGGGTAATCCCTGGGCTATCACGGCGGCGCCGCCGATCTGTGTAACCCGCACGGGTCGCCGTCCTGCGTCCACGCACGCGGCGCAACAGCGACTCCCACAGGGTCTTCTCCGCGCCCGGCATCGAGGCTAGTGTCGTGCCCTGCGAGATCGGCTTCCCGCTCTCACCACTCGATATTCCTGCCGGCGCTGGAGCCGACGCCGACGCGGACCGTGATTCCGTCCCGTCCGCGTCACCATGGACGACTCCTGGCGGCCCGGGGACGGCTCCCTCGGCGGGGCGCCGTTGCCCCGGACCGTCCCACCGTGCAGCGGAAGGTTCGCCGTGACACCGCGGCACTGGTTCCGTCGTCGCACCACACGTCTCCGCACCACACGATTCCGCACTACATGTCTCCGTCGCACCACACGTTTTCGTCGTCCCGGACGGGCGGTTCACCATCCGGGGGCGGCCGGGCCGGGGACCGCCTCCTACCGCTCGGCCCTGCGGACCCCCGGCGCCGCGGCCTTCTTCCTGGCCGCGGCGCCCGCCCGGGTCGGGGTGGCGATGGCCGGGCTCGGCATCGTCTGGCTGGTCCACGCCGAGACCGGGTCCTTCGCGGCGGCCGGCCTGGTCACCGGCTCGTTCGCGGTGGCGGAGACCCTGGTGGGTCCGCAGACGGCCCGTCTCATGGACCGGTTCGGACAGCCGCGCGTCCTCGTTCCCCTCCTGTGCGCCCACGCCGGGGCGATCACCGGCCTCGTCGCGCTGGTCCTCACGGGCGCGCCGGTGCCGCTGCTGATGGCTGCCGGTCTGGCCGCCGGGGCGACGGTCCCGCAGATCGGTGCGCTCTCCGCGGCCCGCTGGTCGGCCCTGCTGCACGGCAGAGCCGAACTCGCCCCGGCCTTCGCACTCGAAACGATGAGCAACGATGCCGCCTTCCTCCTCGGGCCCGCCCTCGCGGTGCTGACGGCGACCCGGCTGCACCCGGCCGCGGGTACGGCGCTGGCGGGGGTGCTCGTCGTCGGGGCCGGACTCGTCTTCGCGGCACTGCGCCGTACCGCCCCGGCCCCCGCCGCACGGGCGGTCCGGGGCGGTAGCGTCGACCGGGGACCGGGCCGCCGGCTGTGGACCCGGAACTTCGGCACGCTGCTGGCGGTCAACGTGGCCCTCGGCGTCTTCTTCGGCTCGATGCAGGTCTCGGTGAGCGCCTTCGCCGAGGTCCACCACGCCGCCTCGGCGGCCGGGTTGCTGTACGGGCTGATGAGCGCGGCGAGCCTGCTGGCCGGTCTGGTCTACGGGCGCTACCACCGGCGCACCCCGCCCGGCCACCGGCTGCCCCCGATCCTGACCTTCCTGGCCTGCGCGTCGCTGCTGCCGATGCTGGCCGATTCCCCCTGGCAGCTCGGCCTTGCCCTCCTGCTGCCCGGCGCCGGCGTCGCCCCGTGCGTCATCGTCGCCTCGACGCTCGTCGAGTCCGTCATGGACAGGTCGGTCCTCACCCAGGCCTTCACCTGGACGAACTCCGCGTGCGCGGCCGGCATCGCCGTCTCCGCCGCGGTGGTCGGCCGGCTCGTCGACGGTACGGGAGCACGAACCGGCTTCGCCGTCCCGCTGCTCGCGCTGACCGCAACGGCGGCCCTGACCTGGTCCAGCCGCATCGCGCTCACCTCGGCCACGGCGTCCACCTCGGCCACGACGACTTCCGGCCGATTGCCGGAACAGGCCGATTCGGCCGGTGCCGCGCCCTGACGGGTTGTGGCGGGCGCCCGGTCCGTCCGCTGTTCGACCCCGGCGGGTGCGAACACGACACCCGGTCTCCTGAGCGTTGACATGTCTCCTGCCGAACCCTCAGGCTCGGCTGGTGACAACGTTGTCCGGAGAGAAGAGGCGAGTCGTGCGGGTGTTCAGCAGACGTGGGCAGGACGCGGGCGCCGGTGTGGTCGTAGCCGTGCTCGTGGCGGCGTCGCTCGTGGCGGGGACGGGCCCGGCCGCCCCTGCCACCTCCGCCACTTCGGCCGGACGGACGGGCGCGGCCCCGGAGGTGGGCGGTTACTGGGCCACCTCCTACGAGCCCGGTACGCCCCGGCCCGCAGGCTTCCCGGCCCGTGGCCAGGCGCGGAATCTGCGCGGGGAGACCACAGAGGTCACCACCACCGTGCGCGACGTACGGTCCGGCCACCCCAATGACACGAGCGCGCAGGAAGGCGTCACCAGCCTCGCGGATCAGGACTCCGGCACCAAGTGGTACGCCCGCGACAGCGGACGGCCCACCGGGGAGGAGCCCGTGTACGCGATCTACACCCTGCGTACCCCGGCGGCTGTCACCGGCTACTCGCTCACCTCCGCGAACGACGCACCACCCCGCGACCCGGCCGCGTGGACCGTGCTCGGCAGCGACAGCGACTCCGCCGCGCCGGACGCGGACGACTCCTCGTGGCACGTCCTGGACCAGCGGAAGGAGCAGCGCTTCGGCGCCCGTGGCCAGACCGATTTCTATCCGGTCACCGCCACGCACGCCTACCGCCACTACCAGCTCCGCATCACAGACAACTGCGCCGACCGGTGCCAGGGTTCGACCGCCGACCGCTCGAAGCTCCAGCTCGCCGACTGGACCCTGCGCAGTTCTGCCGGATCCACGCCCTCCGGGCTCGGGGCCCGGGTCGAGAACGCCGACTCCGTCGGAGCGGCGGACGGCTCGGCCGCGCTGCGGTACGCGGGCCGGGTCCTCGCCACCGGACCGGCCTCCTCCACGGTGGTCCTGCGCTCCGGTCTCGACGTCCCCCTGGTGCGCGGGTCGAAGCTCAGCTACGCGATCCGCCCGGACGACGCCGCCTCCGTCCACGTCGCGCTCGACGTCCTCTACACCGACCCGGACGGCCGCCACCCCCGAACCCGCGAGGTGCGGACGGCGAACAGGAAACCGACCCCGGGGGAGTGGAACACCGTCTCGGCCGACCTCGGCGCGCTCGCCGGGAAGCACGTCAGCGAGATCCTGCTGCGCTACGACGACGCGCATGCCAAGTCCGGCTCCGGGCCCAGCGGCTGGATCGACGACGTCAGCATCGGCAGGGCCGTCGTCGACGCCTCGACCAGCTGGAGCTACCTCGACACCCCCGGCGTCGACCCGGCGCGCGGCAACGCGGACCGCACGGCGTGGACCCGGACCGGCTTCGACGCGGGGGACGTTCCCTGGAAGACGGCCACCGGTCCCTTCGGCGCGAAGAACGACGGCACCGACCTCGGGGACGGCTTCCCCGTCCGCACGAAGCTGAGGCTCCGCAAGGACGCGGGCAACGGCACGGGGGACAGTACCGAGGCGTACTTCTTCCGTACCTCCTTCTCGATGGACCGCGCCTCCCTGGACGCGATCAGCGGGCTCGTCGGCACGGTCGTCTACGACGACACCGTCACCGTCTATCTCAATGGCAGGCGCATCGCCGGCCACGGCGACGGAAAGATCACGAAGAACCTCCAGTACGAGACCCCGGACGGGACTTCGGGCGAGGGCGACCCGGCTACCGCCCGGTTCGGCGTACCGGTCTCCGCCCTGCGCGCGGGGACCAACACCCTGGCCGTCGAGGTCCATCAGTGCAACATCTCCAGCTCGGACATCTACTTCGGGCCCGGCCCGCTCGCGCAGACCACCGGCTCCCTGCCCTTCACCGACGAGCAGCTGGGCACCTCGTACGCCTCCGACACCCAGCCCGCCGCGCCCGGTGGCGGTGACTACTTCACCTGGCTGCTGCGCTCGTTCGACGCCGCCAGGAACGAGCCGTCGCTCATGGGGGCCAACGAGGTCCTGCCGAAGGGAACGACGTACGAGGAACTGACCGCGATCGACGACCGGACGGTCGTCGACATCAACAACGCCCCCTCCGGGCCCGCCGACCCCCAGGTCCACAAGGCACTCGTGGACGGCGCGAACAGTCCCTACCGGACTATGGCGGACGGACTGGGCACGGCCCTCGGCGGGCTGTACGGGCAGGCGCTGAAGAACGGCGAACTCCCCAAGACCGAGGCGCTGCTGTCAGGCCGGGTCGAACACACCGCGGACTCGTCGGCCGACTGGTACCAGACAGCCAAGAACAACTACCAGTACAAGCGCCCCTTCGTCCGGATGGGGTTCACCGAAGAGCAGGGGCTCATCAAGCCGTGGGACAGCCCCGGCGGCTACGCCGGTCTCGCGGGGGACGGCTCCTTCCCGAGCGGGCACACCAGCCACGGCTACGCGCAGGGCATCGTCCTCGCCACCCTGCTGCCCGAACTGGCACCGCAGATCCTGGCGCGCGCCTCCGAGTACGGCAACAACCGCATCCTGCTGTCCTTCCACTACCCGACCGACATCATGGGCGGCCGGATCGTCGGCGAGAAGACCGCCCAGCTGCGCTGGTCCGACCCGGAGTTCCGCACGCTCCTGGAGCAGGCGAGGACGGAGCTGCGAGCCGTCCTCGTACAGAAGTGCCGTGAGACCGGAGCGGGCGGCTCGCTGACACGGTGCTCCGGCCGGGGGACGCCGTACCTCCCCACGGCCGAGGCACTCAAGGTGTACGAGCAGCGGATGACCTACGGTTTCCCGCACATCGGCGCCGAGGGCCGGCCGCCCGCCGTTCCGGAGGGGGCGGAGGATCTGCTGCGTACGTCGCACCCGAAGCTCACCGGCGCCCAGCGGCGTACCGTGCTCGCCGCCACCCAGATCCCCTCCGGCTCTGCCCTGGACGAACAGGGCGGCGGGGGCAGCTGGCAGCGGATCGATCTCGCGGGTGCGATGACCGCGAAGGTCACCGCACACCACGACGGGACGCTGACCGTCGACGGGGTGCGGGTGAACGCGGGCGGAACCCGGACCGGAGAGTAGCGACCCCGTCCCGCGCTACGCCTCGTGCCGCCGACGGGCGAGGTGGAGGACAGTGGCGGTGGAGATCTCGACCGTCTCGGGCAGAACCCGCAGGATCCGGCCGAAAACCTCGGCCTGCTGCGGCTGCGGCAGGATGATGTAGGCCGAGACGGTCGAGAGATAGCCGATGAAGTCGCCCGCACTCATCGTCAGGCGACTCTCGATCACGGACTGCTGGACTCCGTCGAACCACTCGGACCGTTGGAGTTCCGTGCCCGGCCACTGCATGTCGTGCTCCGGAGGTGTCCCGTCCGGGGACGGGACACCGTCGTCCTCCAGGAACGGTGCCCGTGCCGCGCGAACGGCCTCCTCCACAGCCGGGTCGGTCAGTCCCACCGGCCTGCCGAACGAGGCGAACACGCCGCCCGGCTCCAGCAGCCCGGCCATGCGGGACCACCGGCCCGCCGGCTCCGTCCAGTGCAGCGCCGATGCCGCGTAGACCAGCCCGTATCGTTCGCCCGGCCGCAGCTCCTCGAAGGCGGCGCGTGCCGTCCTGACGCCCGGCGGCACGTGCTTGCGCAGCTCGGCGAGCATGGCCGCGTCAGGATCGGTCGCCGTGACCGGCACCCCCCGCCGAGCCAGCAGGCGGGTGGCCTTGCCGGTCCCGGCGCCGATCTCCAGGGCGTTGGAGACCGGCTGAGCGGCGTACGCCATCACCACGTCGAACAGTTCGGCGGGGTACCCCGGCCGGAAGCGTTCGTACGCTTCCGCCATCGTTCCGAAGCTCAGTGCACGACCGGACATGCCGAGCATCCTTGCACGGGGTGCCTCGTCAGTGCCTGGTCGTTTCTGGCGACCCGGCCTCCCCCTGCCGGGGAGCGGGAGGCCCGGGGAGCAGCGGCTGCTCTGCCGCGTCCTCGGGGCCGGGGGCCGCCTCCGCGGCCAGCCGCTCCATGCCGCTGGTGGTCTTGAGGGGCTTCTCCCTGATGAAGAGCACCGCCAGCAGGCCGAGGAAGGCGAAGGGCGTGGCGATGAGGAAGAGGTCGCCGGTGGCGACTCCGTAGGCGTGCTCGACGATGTTCTTCATCGGTTCGGGCAGCGTGGTCATGTCGGGTACGGCGCTGCCGTGGCCACCGGCAGGCGCCGGGAGGCCGTTCTCCGAGAGGCCCTTGGTCATCTCGCTCGCGACCCGGTTGGCGAGCACCGCGCCGAGCACGCTGGTCCCGACGGTGCCGCCGAGGCTGCGGAAGAAGGACAGTACGGAGGTGGCCGCGCCCAGTTCGTGCGCGGGTACGTCGTTCTGGGCGGCGAGCACCAGGTTCTGCATCAGCATGCCGACGCCGATGCCCATGAACGCCATGTAGAGGCTGAGGAGTCCGAAGTGGGTGTCGGCGTCGATCGTCGACAGCATGCCGAGCCCGGCCGTCATGATCACGGCGCCCGAGACGAGGTACCGCTTCCACTTGCCGGTCGCGGAGATGATCTGCCCGGCGACGGTCGAGGACACCAGCAGACCACCGATCAGCGGAAGGCTCATGAAGCCCGCGACGGTCGGTGACTTGCCCAGGGAGATCTGGAAGTACTGCGACAGGAACACCGTTCCGGCGAACATCGCGATGCCGACGAAGAAGCTGCCCAGGGTGGTCAGCGTGACCGTGCGGTTGCGGAAGATGGCCAGCGGGATGATCGGCTCGGCCGCCCGCGACTCAACGAAGACCGCGGCGGTCAGCAGCACCACGCCGGTGATCACCAGGGCGGCGGTCTGCCAGGAGGCCCAGTCGAAGTTGTTGCCGGCGAGCGAGGTCCAGATCAGCAGCGCGCAGACGCCCGCGACGATCAGGAAGGCGCCCAGCCAGTCGATCCTGACCTGACGGCGTACGGTCGGCAGCTTCAGGGTGCGCTGGAGCAGCAGGATTCCGGCCAGCGCGAACGGCACGCCTACGAAGAAGCACCAACGCCAGCCGAGCCACGAGGTGTCCACGAGGACACCGCCGATCAGCGGACCGGCGACCGTGCCGACGGCGAAGACGGCGCCGAAGATGCCCGCGTACTTGCCGAGCCTGCGCGGCGGGATGATGGCCGCCATCACGATCTGGGCGAGCGCGGTGAGGCCACCGGCGCCGATGCCCTGGATGACACGGCTGACGATCAGCGTGTTGACGTCCTGCGAGAACCCGGCCACCAGCGAACCGACCACGAACAGGCCGAGCGAGAGCTGGAGCAGCAGCTTCTGGTTGAACAGGTCCGCGAGCTTGCCCCAGAGCGGCACGGTCGCCGTCATCGCGAGGAGTTCGGACGTCACGACCCAGGTGTACGCGGACTGGCTGGCGCCGAGGTCCGCGATGATGCGCGGCAGCGCGTTGGCGACGACGGTACCGGCGAGGATGGCGACGAACATGCCTGCCATCAGGCCGGACATCGCCTGGAGTATCTGCCGGTTGGACATGGAGGAAGGCGCCTGTTCCGGCGCCTCGATTGCGGTCACGGTGTCCTTCTTCGGTGCTGGAGCAGAACAGAGGTCGGCGGTGAGGAGGGGGCGGCCGTGCCGGTGGGGCGGCGGGGGCTACCCGGGGGGCCGCGGCAGTCCGCGGGCGAGCTGGACGAACACCTCCTGGAAGGTGTCCGCGAGTTCCACTTCTCCGGGGTGGTCGCACCAGTGCTCGATGGCGACCCGTACCGCGGTCTGCGCGATCGCGGCGAGCAGTTGGGGGAAGAGGCTGTCGCCTGCCGTACGGGGCCCGGCCGGAGTACCCCCCGGATCCCGGGCCGCGTCGGTGGTCCCGGCCCCGGTGCCGAGCCAGTCGGCGATGGCGGCGGCCAGGGCCCGTTGGTCCGCCACCTGGGCCTGGAGGCCGCGCTGGATGAGGTGGGGGGAGCGCTGGAAGACCTTGGCCTGGAGGGCCCAGAACTCCTTGCGCTGCTCGAAGCCGCCGAGCTCGTCGGTGAGCGCGTCGCGGACCACGTCGAGCGGCGGACGATCGGCAGGGGCGAGACGCACCGATTCCCTGATCCGCTCGCCCACCGCCTCGTCGATCAGCACGAACGCGTCGTCGTGGCTGGGGAAGTAGTTGAAGAACGTCCGGGGTGAGACCCCGGCGGCCTCACTGATCGCCTCGACCGTGACGTTCTCCACGCCGTGCTCGGCGGCCAGGCGTACGGCTGCTTCCGCGAGGGCGTTGCGGGTCGCCCGCTTCTTGCGCTCCCGAAGCCCGGGTGAGGACGGCTTCTTGGGCTCTGGTGGCCCGGATGCGGAGGGCTTCTTGGTCGGCACATCTTGCATAGTAGGCAAAAATGCAGGACCTGCAAAATTATTCGCTGCTGTTGGCTGACGGACCGCCCGGCAGCCCTCGGCCGTTGACGGCCTCCGCGATCTGCTGGGCGGCCTGAGCGGGCGTGAGCCGGGTGGTGTCGATGACCTCCGCCTCGCGGTGGAGCCATGTGCGGGCCGCCTCCGCGTAGGGCTCGAGGTATGTGAGGCGGAAGGTGGAGGGGCCGAGATGGGCGTCGCCGTCGATGCGCCCGCGGAGGGTGTCCTGATCGGCGTGGAGGACGAAGTGTTTCACCGGAATGGAATGCTGGGCGAGGCCCGCGCTGATCTCGCGCCAGTACGGCTCGACCAGGACGGTCATGGGGATCACCAGGGTGCCGCCGGTGTACGCGAGTACATGGCGGGCGGTCTCGACCACGAGCGGCCGCCACGGCGGCCAGTCCTGGAAGTTGCCCGTCCAGGGCAGCCCCGGTGTGATGTCCATCAGCATCCCGCCGACCTGCTCGGCGTCGAACACCCGGGAGTCCGGGATCAGCCGCTGCACGAGTGCGCTGGTCGTCGTCTTGCCCGCGCCGTGGGTGCCGTTGAGCCATACGATCATGGGATCCGATAGTAAGGGCTGTACGGGCCGCGACGGTCATGGCCGGCCCGTACAGCGTCGGGGGATCCACCGGATCCCGCCCCCGGCGGCTCAGGCCGCGTAGACCTTGAGGCCGGAGATCTGGGCGGCCGGCCAGCCGGTGTTGGCCGTGACGGTCAGCCGTACGTACCGGACGGGTGAGCTCGTCGGCAGGGTGAGGGTGGCGGTGTTGCCGCTCGCCGGGTCGAACCGGTGGTCCGCCGCGGCGAGCAGCTGACCGGAGGCGCCGCTGTCGATGCCGCCCTGGACCGAGACCGTCTGGGTACGGGCGCCCCAGGCGCTGGACGGGGGCAGGGTGAGCACGATCCGCCGGACGGTGGTCGCGGCGCCGAGATCGACCTGGATCCACTGCGGGAAGGAGTTGTTCGCGGACTCCCAGTAGCTGTTCGGGTCATCGTCCACCGCGTTGCCGGAGCCGTAGCCCTGGGTGTGACCGCTCTCCGCGGTCGGCCGGCGCAGGGCCAGGTCCGTGGTGCCGCCGGCCGTTCCGGTCGTGGCGGTGACCTGGTTCGACGGGAGCGAGACGCCGCCGGCCGCGTCGAGCGCGACCACGTGGAAGACGTAGTCCGTGGACGGGGCGAGACCGGTGACGGTGAACGACGTGCCGGTGACGGTGCCCACCTGGGTGCCCGACTGGCCGTCCATCCGCAGCACGCGGTAGCCGGTGACACCGACGTTGTCGGTCGCCGCATCCCAGGCCAGCGTCACCGAACTGCCGGTGCGGCCGGTGACCCGCAGCCTCGCCGGGGCGGTGGGGGCGGTGGTGTCGGATCCGCCCGCGGTCGTCGGCGGGGTGGGGCGGACCGGGGTGAGGCCGATCTCGCCCTTCAGCATCCGGCCGCCGTCGCCGGTCAGTCTCAGGTAGTAGTCGGACGAGCAGGCGGTGCCGTCCTCGTCCAGTGCCAGGAGTCCGGACCCGGTCGGAACCCAGGCCTGGGTCTCGGCGGTCTTGGCGATCTGATTGCCCTCGTTGTACTCGTCGAACATCGAGATGTAGATGCCCTGCACCCCGGCCCGGCACATGTTGTAGAACTGCCGCCACATGAAGTCGCCGTGCGCGCGCTGGCGGCCGGACACGTCGCCGGGCAGCACGCACGGCTGGTAGTCGATGCCGTGCGCCGAGCAGTCCGCCTCGTCGCCGACCGTGTAGGTGGCGTAGGCGTTGTCGGAGTCGCCGGCGTTGCCGATCGCGCCGACCATCCACGGGGAGATCATGTGGAAGGCGTGGTAGACGTCCGTGTACCCGGTGCGCGTTCCCGCGCCACCCGTACGCCACTCGCGCGGCACCCCGCCGATGACGTAACAGCCCTGTTCCTTGAACCAGTTGATGACGTCCAGGCAGGCATCGGTGGAGAACGGGTGGTTGTCGTCGTTGAAGCCGAAGCCCCAGATGCACACCACCGGTTGCCCGTTCTGGGTGGCGTACTGGGGTGACGCCGTGTGGGCCTTCATCTTGTCGGTCCAGTCGGCCTTGATCTCCGACCGCATGCCGGTCCAGCCGGTGACGTCGTACATCACGTAGAACTTCACGTCGTGCGACTCGGCGGCGGACCGCACCTTGACGGCCATCGCGTCGCGGGTCGGGCCCTCGCCGCCGGTCGGGTTGAAGCGTTGCAGAGCCGCCGTGTCGATGCCGTACTGCCGCATCCACAGGAAGTGGGTGTCCACGGTCTGCTGGTCGTAGGAGGAGAACAGCGCCGCGGGCTGCCCGTTGCCGAGGTTGCCGTAGGCCGTGGGGTAGCTGTGCGCGTACTCCCGCATGTCGGGCCAGCACTTGGTGCCGGTGTTCGACGGGGACGGCGGCCGGCTCCAGTCCTGGGTCCAGTGCCACCAGCCGTTGATCGGGGCGCCGTCGCCGGTACACGCGAACCAGCCCTGATAGCCGACGGTGACCTTCCCCACCACATCGCCGGGCGGACTGCCGGCGGCCACCGCGGCCCCGGCCAGGGCGGTCTGCGTGCCCCCTGCCGCGCCCACGGCCGTGACCGCGATCACCGCTTGCATGAATGTCCGGCGTGTGACGCCCATCTGGAAACTCCTCGACTAGGTCAACTCCAGCGTTCCCAGGGCTAGTTGGGAAGCCAGTGGGTCAGGATTCCGCTGCGGGGATCGTAACGACACGGTTACGTATCAGCAATAGTGCGTGTGCATGGCGAAAATATCGACGGAGATGACGCAAAAAATGTTCCGTCCTGGACGACGGGCGGATGTCTGCGCGATCATGAACGGATGGACGCTCATTTCACCGGCATCGCAGAAGTGCTCGAAGTGCCGTCCGTGGCCGTGGTGGTGGACCATATGCGCGCCTACACGGTGGCTGCCTGGGCCTTCGCGCGCGGGGCGGAGAAGATCGTCCTGGCCGATTCGCCGGCCGAGGCGCTGGCGCTCAAGGCCCGCCACCCGGACTGGGTGACGCTCAAGGACGGTCCACCCGCGCCCGGATTCGACATGGTCAACTCGCCGGGCCTGTTGAGCTCCGCCGACCTCGGTGGACTGACCATCGTGCAGAAGACCACCGCGGGCACGGTCGGCGCCCTCGCGGTCAAGGACGCGTCACTGGTGCTGTGCGCCGGCTTCGTGGTGGCGGAGGCGACGGCCCGGTTCCTGCGGGCACGCGAGTGCGCCGGTGTCACCTTCGTGGTCACCGGTGAGGACGGGCGCGCCGAGGAAGACCTGGCGTGTGCTCAGTACATCGCCGGGAGGGCCACCGGGGCGGTGACGGAGCCCGCCGAGTTCCTCCGCCGCGCCGCTGGGTCACGCGCCGCCGCCGAACTGGGATCGGGGGTGCGTGAAGGGGCGCATCCCGATGACGTCGCGCTCTGTCTGGAGCTCGACCGGTTCCCCTTCGCCATGGTGGCGACATGGGAGGACTCGCTCATGGTCCTCCGCCCGTGCGCCGTACCTTCACCGGCCGACGGGGCTCCGGTCTGACGGCCGGCGGCGCCTGTACGCGTGCCCCTGGGTGCCGCTCCCGGCAAACAGCGCGGAAGACGTCGTCAGGACCTGGATCAGGTCAGCTGGGCCGGTCCCGCTGCGGCAGCTGACGGCCTGCCGCGTTTCGGGTGCGACGGGTCCGTCCGTGTGCTGCCAACAGTCCGAGGGACTCGGACGAGGTCGCGATCTGCGAGGTCGCGGCCATGCGCTGGAGCCAGTTGGTTGCTCCGGTGAGCTCCTCGGCGGTCCACGGTTCGCCCAGGGCGATGGCTCTGAGCAGGGCCCATTCGCGCAGACGGAGGGCCAGGAAGTCGCGATCCGCGATCACCTCGGTCATGGCGTGGGCCCAGGCCGTGAACCGGGGGCCGGTCAGTAAGTCGGCGGCCCTGCGGTCCAGATGGCGGCCCACCGCGCTGTCCGCCATCGTCGCGTCCTGGTCGCGCAGGACGGCGGCCACCAGGTCGGCCTCGGCCGCCTCGGTGACAGCCTCCAAGGTCTCCAAGTAGTGGGCGAAGCGCCGATGCTCGGCGGGCTCGTCGTCGAGGTGGGGGCCGACCATGCCGCGAACCCTAACCGGCACACCGCTCGTGGACAGCCTGACCGGCGGCAACCGCGACGACGTTACTGGGGCTGTCGGACAGGGTGCCCGCAGACCTGAGGTCAGCCACGATCCGTCCGAGTCCAACCGAAAAGGCGTTTACCCCCGAGTCACCCATCCGTGCCTGGACCCAGTCCCCCGGCGGAGCCGGCCTGAGAAGTCCTCCACAGGCCCCTCCTGGAGCGGCACCCACGTCTCCATGGCCGTCACGATCTCTGCCAGCCGGGACTCCAAGGCCACCACACCGACCTCGCCGGCTCCGTATTCGTGCCACAGTCCGACGAGCTGATCCTCCCGCTCGCCGAGGTCGATCAACTTGTCGGCGAGTGCGAAGCCGTCCAGAGATGACTTCCCGACCTCAAAGCCCCAACGGCTCGCGGCCGCATCCGCGGTGATACCGCGGCCCGCCAGCTCGACGACCCCGATCGGCACCCCGGGGTCAGCGGCCACAGCCAGAAATACAGCCAGCGACACTGAGTTCCGCACGGCCTTTTCCGCCACCCGCCAAACCCTCCCTACACGTGTCGCGCAGCGTTTCGCGCTCGTCGGCCTTGGCCCCGGTGAGCGCGAACAGGACCGGCAGTCCGCCGAGTGTGCACACCAGGTGCAGACGCAGCCCCCAGAAGTATCGCGAGTGTGACGCGCAGTAGCCGTACTGGGCCCAGCCTGCCAGGTCTGAGCGGTTGGCCGTCTCGCGGGGGCAACCGCAACCGACCGGCGTGGAGTCGACCAGGTGTATCCGAGCAGCGCTGACATGACCGCGAGCGTGATCAGCTCGGCGTCGGTGAGCTTGGGCGTGATTCCGACAGCAGGCCTCCACGGCGCGAGCCACGGCGAAGCCTTCAGCTCGTCGTCAATCCGGGCATGGAGTGCCGTTGCGAGGGTGTCCAGGTCGTTAGTCACATATCGACGTTGGACCCCCTCGTCTCATGTCCGCAGGCGATATCTGGGACTCATTCAGGGATCCGGGGCGGTGCCCACTGCGGTGACTACGCGTCACGGTCATTTCGCAGGGCCTGGATGAGCCAGGGGTACACCGGGATCAGGTTCGGTACTACCTGCCAGCCGTTGACGACCCACACCAGCCGCCAGTATCGGTCCACCCGGGGATCGTGCGCCTTTTCGAACTGCTGGGCCATCCAGTCCCGGAATTCCGTGTCAGGGGTGCGCGCGAACACCTCGGCGAAGCGGTCCACGAGGTCGTCGATGACGGGTGCGCCCCTGTCGCTGCGCGGGTCGATGCCCGACTCCGTGGCCTCGGCCACCTTCTGACGGGTGAACTCCATCAGGTCCTCGCCGGCATCGCGTTCGATGTCGAGCGGGCGCCCGGCGGCCTGGCGTACGGCGGTTCGGCGCATCCGGGCACGGAAATCCTCGTCGCTGACCAGCTCGGCGAGTTCCACCCACGCGGCGACCTGCTCTCTGGTTGGATCATCGGGGAGGTCGGGAGTGGCAGCGTGAACCATGGCCATCGCGGTCGGGTCGGCATCCACTGTGCCGAAGGTGCCATCGATGAAATCGTCGATCAAACGGCGGCGTTCTTCGCCGGACAATTGCGTAAGCCTGTGCATGAGCTTGGTCTCCTCGGGACTGGACCCGCGTCTGGCCACGACTCGCAGAACGCTCCGACGCAGTTGCAGCATCCGGATCTGGACGTCCATGGCGTCGGCGTGCGCCGCGGCGACTTCCGCCACCGAGAGCTCGCGGTCCAGTACCCGTTGAATCGTGGCCAGGTCTATGCCCAGCTCGCGCAGTGTGCGGAGGAGTTCCAGACGAAGCAGTGCGTCGAGGTCGTAGAGCCGATAACCGGCGGGACTACGGGTGGTCGGCGCTACCACGCCCGAATCGGAGTAGAACCGGATGGTCCTCACAGACAAGCCGGTCCGCCGGGAAAGCTCCCCGATCGAGTAGAGGGTCGTAGCGTCCATGCCCCCACTCTGCTGTCTCCAGTCACTGGAGACTCAAGGCCGTTCCCCAGCGGTGCCGTGTCCCAGACGTCCACCGAGTGGCTGAAGCATGCGTCGCGTACTCTCCGCTGACCTCCGAAATGAAACGGGCACGCCTTGCACATGCTGGGCGGGCGATGGCAGCGAGAGGCGACACCACTCGCTGCCGGCCTACGGCAACGAGCCCTTGGACTCAATCATCTAGTTGACAGCCGCGAGTCGGTTGAGAACCTCTTTGGCGGTGAAGCTCCAGCCGACCATACGCGGCCCGCTCCAGTTGATGCCGATCACCAGACCATCCCGGGCGGCATCGGGCAGTACGAGATCGCACCAGGTGTCCAAAGGCATGGACTCGGCGCGGAGGCCGCGCCCCCAGACCTTCGCCGCCCTCCGGGCGCGGGGTGAGGTCGACCAGAAGGGGAGACTTCGCGTGCCGTCTGCGGAGAGGTGAGTCGGGCTTCCCTCGTCATTCCGGACAAGCCAGACGGCCGTGCTTTCGCGGACATCCCGGAAGAATGCCGCCGCTTGCGAACCGCTCTGACTCATGGCCACAGAGGCTACCGTTTCCCCAACACCCTCTCGTGGGATCAGGTCACGGACGGATTCAGGCCGGTACGTCGACCGGTTCCACGCGCCGAACGCGCGTCGGCCCCCTTCCGTTGAACGCCAGGTTCAGCCCGAACGCCACCAGCGTCGCGCTCGTCACCGGCGAGCCCAGCACGATCCCCACCCCCTCCGGGAGCCTGCTGTACAGATCGGGAGCCACCTCCGGGGCCATGCCCGCACCGATCGAGACGGCCACGATCAGCAGGTTGTGCGTGCCGTCGAAGTCCACCGTACGGAGCGTGCCGATGCCGACGGTGGCGACCGTCGCGAACATCACCAGGCCCGCCGCACCGACCACCGGCTGCGGCAACCCGGCGACCAACGCGCCCAGTTTGGGAATCAGCCCGAGTACCAGCAGCATGCAGCCCGCCACGGTGGCGACGTGCCGGCTTCGTACCTTCGTCATCGTCACCAGTCCGACGTTCTGCGCGAACACGGTGTCCAGGAAAGCGTTCATGACGCCGCCCAGGACACCGGAGAGGCCGTCCGCCGCCAGGCCACGAGCCATGTCCGCGGTTGTCAGCTTCCTGCCGGTCAGCTCCGCGACCGCGAGGAGATCCGCCGTGGACTCGGCGAAGAGCACGAGCATCACCACGCACATCGAGATCACCGCTACTGCGGGGAACTGCGGCGCTCCGAAGTGGAAGGGGGCACTGACGCCGATCCAGTCCGCCGTCCGCGCGGCCGTGACGTCCACCAAGCCGAGCGGCACCGCGACCGCCGTCCCCGCCACCACGCCGAGCAGGACGCCGGTCTGGGCGAGGAATCCACGGCCGAAGCGGGCGACGAGGAGGATCACGATCACGACGAAGGCGGCGAGTGCGAGCCGCGAGGGCGCGGCATGGTCGGCGGCCTCCGGATCGCTGCCGACGATCAGGTTCACCCCGACGCCGATCAGGGCGAGCCCGACCACCGTGATCACCACACCGCTCACCAGCGGTGGGAAGAAGCGCACCGCCTTCGCGAACGGGTAGGCCACCAGTAGGCCGAAGAGTCCCGCCGCCAGCATCGACCCGTACACCGCCTGCAGGCCGTACTCCCCGGCGATCAGAATCATCGGCGTCACCGCTGTGAACGCCGCGCCCGCCATCACCGGCATTCGCACCCCCAGGATCCGGCCGACCCCGGCTCCCTGGATGATCGTGACGATGCCCGCGACGAGCAGGTCGGCGTTGATGAGCACGGCGACCGCCGCGGCGTCGAGGCCGGCCGCCGCGCCGAACACCAGCGGCACCGTCACACACCCGGTGTACATCACGATCACATGCTGCAGGCCGAGCACCGCGAGCCGTCCGGGGCCGGTGCTCCTCGTGGACATCGTCATGTCACCCTCCCCTCTAGCGTGTGAAGTTGGCGGCGATGCGCTGCTGGATGTAGTCCGCGGCCGTGATCGCCGGGTAGCGGCCCGCGGGTCCCTCGATCACCACGTCACGGTCGGCCTGTGCGAAGAACGCGATGCTGTGGCGGGCCGAGCGGTCGTCGCCGGGGCCGGGCGACTTCACCCGGTGGAAGTTGGACGGCAGCCGGTCGTCGCTCCACCGCGTCAGCATGTCCCCGATATTGCAGGTGATCACGGTGTCGGCCGGTTCGACCGGCGTCCACTCCTGTGCCTCGGCCTCCTTGCCGGGGCACACCTGCAGCCCGCCCTGCCCGTCGCGCTGGAACAGCAGCGTCAGACAGTCGAAGTCCGTGTGCGCACCCGCGCGCCAGACATCCGCCGGGCTCTCGACATCCGCGGGGACCGCGAAGTAGTGCAGCATGCGCAGCGTCGACTGGTACTGCTCACTGCCCGGGTCGTGGGCGCGCGTGAAGAACCCGTCGGGCAGCCCCAGCTTGTCGGCGAAGCAGGACAGTACGCGCATCGCCAGTTCCCTGCACCGCGCTTCGAAGCCGAGCGTGCGCTCCCGGAAGCCGGGCAGCTCGTCGTCCGGCCACAGCCCGTCCATGTGCGGCCGGGTCAGCTGGTACGACTCCTTCTGGTCCGGTGTGCCGATCGACGGGCGGACCTGGGTCATCGACTCCCAGCCCGAGTTGAGCCCCTTCTTCAGGGCGTGCCGGGCCTTGGTCTCCTCCGGCAGTGCGAAGAACCGCTCGGCGTCGGCGAACGCCTCGTCCACCGTGCTCTGTCCGATGCCGTGCTGCACGAGCTGGAAGAAGCCGATATCAGTGGCGGCAGCCCACAGCTGTTCGGTGATCTCGGCCTTGCGGGCGTCGAAGTCGCTTATGTCGATCCTGCGGATCTCCCGGCCGGAGGTCTCCGTCCCGGCCCCGCCCATACGAGTCTCCTTGGCCAGCTCGGCCAGGCTGTACGTCGTCTCAGGAGTCTCAGCCGTCTCGGCAGTCTCAGCCGTGTTGGTCGTGTCAGTCATCGCGGTTGTCGCTCCTCGAAGCGATCGTGGGCTTCCGGGATGCAGTCACCGCCCCTGCACTCCCCACCGCGGACACGCAGAGGCCCGCGGGCACGGTCGCGGCGGACCCCTTCGCGGGTCCGGCGCCGTGGGCTGGTGCGGGCCCCGTCGATCCGGGGCCCGCACGCGATGCGTTCAGCCTGCCCGGCGGGTGTTTCCGCCGGGGACCACGGTGTTACGCCGCCGTAAAGCTCAGCCCGGCCGCCAACTGGGCCGCTGAGAGCCGGACATGCTCCCCGTTCCGCACCAGGACCTCGCCGTCGACCATGACCGCTGCCACGGTCCGGCTGCCCGCACACGTGAGCAGCGTGGCCCCCGGATCACGTACCGGAAGGCAGGCGTAGTCCCTGTCGAAGCGGTGCAGGACGAGGTCGGCCTGCATGCCGGCGCGCACGCCGTCCGGGCGCTCCTCCAGGCGAGTACGCGGTTCGCCCCGTTCGGGGCCGGCGAGAACATCTCCTTGCAGGTACGCGCCGATGCGCAGGGCCTCCCTCATCCGCAGGACCGCGTCGTGCACCCCGGGCGACGGGTGCGGCGTGTTCCGTGACCTACGCGGTGGGGCTCATGTATGTGCGGGCCCACGTCTCGAAGGTGGTGAGGGGGATGCCGAGGTCTCGCGCGTACTGGGGGCGGCCGGGCTGTTCGGCCACGTTGAGGTACTCGTGACTGGCGCCCGGCCCCGGCATTCCGGCCGCCTTCGCCTGCGTCTCGGTCATGTCGGGTGCGGGCAGGTGCGTGCCCAGTGCCCGGGAGAGGACCTCGGCGATCTGCGTCATCGACAGGTGGTCGCTCGCCAGCTCCAGTTCGACCCTGTTGAAGGTGGACGGGTCCGCGACGGCTGCGGCGGCTGCCGCTCCGATGTCGTCGACCGCGACCAGGGACAGGCGGGTCTCGGGGTGCAGAACGCTGACCAGGCCCCCTTCGATGCCACGGGGGAAGAGGAAGGCGCTTGAGGGGAGGAAGTTCTCCATGAAGAAGCCCGGCTTGAGGAGCGTCCAGTACGGAAAGCCTGCCGCCCGGACCAGCTCCTGGATCGCGGCCTTGGCCCCCAGAGTGCCTTCCATCGAGGCCCAGCGGCCCTCGGCCCAGCCAGGGGTCTCGATGTGCTTTCCGGCCCCGGTCACGGAGGTGTGGACGAAGTGGGGCACGCCGGCCTCCCGGGCGGCCTCGATGAGGTTGCGCGCCTGAACCACTTCGCCGTCGAAGTCGAAGCCGTCCCCGGTGAAGGCGGGCATCTGTACGGAGAACACCGCACGGGCTCCCGCGGCGGCGCGAGCCAGGGACGCACGGTCGTCGAGGTCGCCGGTCACCAGTTCGGCGCCCAGCTCCTCGACTGCTCGGGCCCGTGCTGCCGCGGCATCGCGCACCAGGGCACGGACGGGCGTTCCTGCGGCGAGCAGGGCGCGTGCGGTCGCACCACCCTGCTTGCCGGTGGCGCCGGAGACGAGCACGGGCGCTGCGGATGAGATCGACATGTCACTCCCGGAACGATTAAACGGCGGGGGTCGCCGTTTCGTGTTGGCTACAATATGGCAGACCCCGCCGTTTAGCGG
Source organism: Streptomyces sp. NBC_00341 (assembly GCF_041435055.1). Lineage (NCBI taxonomy): Bacteria > Bacillati > Actinomycetota > Actinomycetes > Kitasatosporales > Streptomycetaceae > Streptomyces > Streptomyces sp. NBC_00341. The sequence goes on from NZ_CP108002.1 coordinate 8,557,592, forward strand.
AAACGAGTCTGGAGATCGCAGCCATGTCCGCACAACGCGCCGACGCCCGGCGCAACTACCTGCGCATCCTCGCGGTGGCGGAGGAAGAGGTCGCCGCACACGGTGCTGACGCGTCCTTCGAGCAGATCGCGCGCACTGCGGGAGTCGGCTCGGCGACGGTGCGCCGGCACTTCCCCTCACGCCTGGCGCTGCTGGAAACGGTCTCCCGAGAGCGGGTCGAGGCCCTGCGCGCGCACGCCGGCGATCTGGCGGGCAGCCCTGGCGGCGACCGGTATGCCGTTCTGATGGAGTGGCTCGAAGAGGTCGTCGTCTACTGTGTGCGAGCCCGCGGACTGGCGGTCGCACTCTCCTACGACGGTTCCGTGCACGACAACAGCTGCTCGACGACACTCCAGGAAGCCGCTGGACCACTGCTGGGCGACGCCGCGCGGGACGGTTCCATGGACCCGGACGTCACAGCGGCCGACCTGATCACACTGGCCGTCGGCCTCGCGATGGCCACAGAACACCATCCCGACCCCACCGCTTCGGCAAAGAGGCTGCTCCGGCTCATGGCCATGGGACTGAACCTGCGGAACCCGCCGTGCGCAGGGGGCATTTCCCACGTCACCGTGCCGGCCGCCGGAGGCGTTCCGTAGGATCCGACCGTGACGACGGGAACAGGGACAACGGGAACAGGTGTGCCGGGAGCGGGGGCGCAGTGGTCCGGGTGGGGGCCGCCGACCGAGACCGAGCGGCTGCTCCACGAGACGGCGGCGGCCGGCGACCGGGACGCGATGCTGGACGCCCTGGCCCGGAGCAGGCTCTACGTGCTCGTCGCCCGACTGCACGCGGACACTCCCGGCTACGCTCCCTTGCTCACCGCCCACCCGGACCCCGTGACGCCGGGCCGGAGATGTGTCACCGCGCATACCTCCGGCACATTGCCGCCCTGGCACCCGGAATGGGTGTTCGAGACGATCGACCTCGACGAGCTGAGGCGCCGCTGGCCGGACGGGGTGCGGTGGCTGGTCATCAATCCGGGTACGCCCTATGCCGTCACCGTCGCGGCCGGCCCGGGACGTCGCAGGGCATGGCAGAAGGCCCATGAACGGTCCGCGGGGCCGCAGAGCGACCTGCTGGTGACACACCGGGCCGGACCGCTGCACGGCCCGCTCGCGCACGGACTGGCCCTCGGCGCCCATCTCGCCGTGAACAACGGCATCGTCTGGAACGACCTGGGAGCCACCTACCAGGGTTACTCGACGGATCGCGCCCGGCTTCGTCATCCCTGGGGAGTGCTGGACCGCGCGGCCTACCGGGAGACGCTCGAAGCGCTGCTGACCGCCCGGCTCGTCGGCCGTACCTACGAGTCGGTGCTCCAGATCCGCAGCACCCTCGCGGGGCGCCTGGGCCGGACCCCCACCGTCCCGGAGTGGTCCGCCGCGCTCACCGATGCGCTGACGCGCCGCCGGACCCCACCGTCCGAGGCGGCCGAGGCCCATGAGGCACTGCGGCTGGCTGTCACGTACGAGGGCAGGCTCCGCGCGGACGGCGCCCTCGGCGTCGACGAACGGGTCGACACGCTGGCCGCCTTCGACTACGGACGGGCCGTCAACGTCGTGCGGCTCGCACTGGGCGCCCGCCTCTGCGATCCGCACGAAGCCGAACAGGCCGTGCTGCGGATCGGCGCCCTGGCCGGGCAGGCATACAGCTCCTGGGCGCAGTTCTCGCTCGGCTACTCGCTGGCCCGCGCGATGAACTTCGACGAGGACGATCGGTCCGGGGTGATGTACGAGCAGTCACTCGCCCAGCACAGGGTCCTGACGCAGGACCCCAACAGCCCCTACCGGAACATCGCATGGTCATGAGTCCGCTGCCCTCCTATCCCAGCCACCCTGCCCACGGCGTCCCCTGGGTGTCGCCGTCGATGACGGAACATCTGCTGTACGAGGCCGGAGCACGCGGTGACGCGGAGGCCCAACTGCGTGTGCTGGCCGGCGAGGAGCTGTACATCGTCGCGCCGAAGTCCGAGGCGGACGCCGCTCCCGACATGATCACCTGGCGCTCGTACCGGGACGGGACCGGCCGGAACTGCCGACCGGTACTCACCCGTGGGATGCTGCCGCCCTGGCACCCGGAGTGGGTGTTCCACGGTGTCTCCCTGAAGTGGGTGGCGGAGTCCGACTGGCGCGACCCCCACCAACTGCTGTCCGTCAACACGGGCACACCCGCCCAGAGCCTCTTCCCGGCGACGCCCCCGCACCGTGCGATGTGGCTGCGCTACCACGCGGAGAACGACCGCCCGAGAAGCGACCGGCTGATCGCGTTGCGCCACGGGGCGCTGCACGGCCCACTGGCGTACGGGCTGGCGTGCGGGGCGCATCTGGCGGTCGGCAACGGCGTGCCCTGGAACGAGGTGGGCACCGTCTACCACGAGTACTCGTGCGAGCTGGAGCTCCTCCGCGACTCATGGGGCATCACCGAACCGACCGGCTGGCGAGGGCAGTTGGACGCTCTGCTGGAGGCGCGCAACAGTCCGGCCGAGCCCGATTTCGTACTCCGGGTGCGTGAACAGCTCAGGGCCGGGCTGGGCGAGCAGCCGTCCGCGGACCTGTGGCGTGAGACGGCCGCCGGGCACGCCCAGGACATCGGGGTGGGCCACGACACGGTCAGGGACATCGAGGAACTCGTACGGCGCATCGTCAGGTACGAGGCCCGGTTCCGCGCGGACGGGCTGCTGCCGCCGGACGGCCGGGTCACCACGACCGTCGCCTACGACTACGGGCGGGCTGTGAATCTGGCCAGATGGGGGCTGTCCGCCCGATTCTGCGTTCCGCACGAGGCGGAGCAGGCCGTCGTCCACGCCGGCGCGCTGAGCAGGTCGGCCTACCGCTCCTGGGAGGACTTCTCGGCGGGGTACGCGCTGGGCCGTGTGCTGCGGTTCGACGGCGAGGACTACGGCGACTACTACCGGAGCAATGTCACTGCGCACCAGCTGCTGACGGAGAGCGAAGGCAGCCCGTGGCGGAACATCCCCTGGCGCTGAGTCCGCAGGCCTCATCCCGGCCGTCAGGCCTGCGGGTCTCCGAGCGCGTACAGCCGGGGGAGATTGACGACGATCGCCTCCTGCGTGCTGCGGGCGATGACGACCACGGCCTCCTCTGCCGGGTCGGGGTTCTCCTCCCGGTGCGGCACGAAGGGCGGGACGAAGATGTAGTCACCGGGTGAGGTGCGCAGCCGTACCTCCTCCGGTTCGCCGCCGGAGTCGTCCAGGAAGACGAACTCGGGGTGTCCGCTGACCACATGGATCGCGGTCTCGGACTCACCGTGGTGGTGGTCGGAGGAGGAGGTCGCGGGGGCCACGTGGGTCTGGCCCATCCACAGCCTCTCCGCTCCGACGGTCTTTCCGCTGACGGCGGCGAACCTGCGCATGCCTCCGCTCTGGGCGGTGTCGCCGTCCAGGGCGTCCGCACGGATGTGGTGCACCCGGCTGCGCAGCGGCGCGGCCGACTGGTCCGGGGCGTCGTGGAGGTGAGGGTGGAAGCCTTCACCGGGGGTTGTCAGCGGCTCACTCATGGCAGGGACGCTAGAGCGGCACTGAAAAGGATGTCAAGAGGTGTCCATTGCCCTTCACCTGCGGCAATGTTGCCGCAACGTAGGGGTGGGGTGCCGCGAAGCCCTTGTCGCGGAAGGGCCGTCGGGCATGATGTGGGCATGCATATCTCCGCGAAGGCGGACTACGCCACGCGGGCCCTCCTGGAGCTCGCCCGTGAGCCTGGCCGTCCGCTCACCTGTGAGGCCATCGCTTCCTCGCAGGAAATCCCGTTCCGGTTCCTGAAGTCCGTCGTGGGCGAGTTGCGCAGAGCCGGCCTGGTGCGCAGCCAGCGTGGCTGCGAGGGCGGTTACTGGCTCGGCAGGCCGGCCGGCGAGATCGCCCTGCTGGACATCGTGCGTGCCGTCGACGGCGAAGTGATCACCCTGCGCGGCGAGTCCCTGGCCGCGCTCGACTACCCCGGCCCGGCTGTGGGCCTGCCCGGTGTGTGGCGGCGGGTCGAGGCGGAGGCCACGGCGGTCCTGGGCGGACTCACCCTGGCCTCCCTGCTGCCCGCGGGCGCGCTGGAACGGCAGTCCGGGGTCGGAGTCTCGTGACGGGCACCCCGCAACCGCCGCCCCTGGTGGAGGTGGTGGAGTACACCGATCCGATGTGTCCCTGGGCCTGGGGCTCCGAGCCGGCATTCCGCCGTCTGCGGGCGGCCCTGGCGGACCGGGTCCGCTGGCGGCGCTCGTACGCCATCCTCTTCGACGTCGACGACGATCCGCCGCCCGACCCGGCGGCCGAGACGGCCTGGTACGCGAGCTACGTGGAGGAGATCAGCTCGCACACCCTGGCGCCCCGCGCGGTCCGGCTGAGCCGGGTCGCGGCGAGCTCCTGGCCCTCCTCGCTCGTGGCCAAGGCCGCTGAGCTCCAAGGGGCCGACGTGGCCGAGCGGGTGCTGCGGCGGCTGCGGGAGACCGTGTTCGTGCTCGGGGAGCCGGCCGACACCAGCGCGCTCGCGCTCGCCGCGGCGCGAGGCGTGCCCGGCCTGGATCCGGGGCGGCTGAGGTCCGACGCGGCCTCGGACGAAGTGCTCGAACGGGTACGGGCCGACCGGGCGGAGGCGCGCCGCCCGGTGCCCGAAGTGCTGTCCGTGCGCGACGGATCGCCACACCCCGGTGCGGCCAGGCCGACCCCCGACGACGGGTTCCGGTACGCGCTCCCGACCCTCCTGTTCCGTTCTCCGGCCGGGTACCGGGCGGTGCCTGGCCTGCGGCCCTTCGCGACCTACGCGGCGGCGGTCGAGGAGGTCCGCCCCGGGCTGCTGGAGACCCCTGTGACCCTCTCCCCGGCCGAGGCTCTGGAGCGTTATCGGAGCCTGACCGGACCGGAGGCGGAGCTGCTCACTGAAGGGGGCCGGCCACCTTCGGACGCGGTCCGGGTGGATACCGGGAACGGGCCGCTGTGGCTGCATCCCGGGGAGGCCGCGGTGCACCCGGCCACCAGCCTCCGGCCTCCGGCGGGGCCCTGATCTGCGGTCAGGGACCGTTCCACCGAATGAGACACCAATTGGTGTCCATTGACAGACGCCGACGGCTGCCAGCAGGATGTGCACCATGTTCACGACGCACCCCGGTGTGGTGTGCCGATACGTGGATCTTCGGCGCACCTCCAGCGCACTCTGTCGCTGACCGGCCACCGCTCCGATCCACAGGCCCCGCCTGACGCCCGCCGGCAGCACTGACTGCCCGCTGCAGCGCCGAGCCGCGCCTGTCCCCGCGCTTCCTGCCTCTGGGCTCCGCCGCGCACCGTCGCGCACCGGATCCCGCACCCCGGCCCGCCCCTGAGCCCCGGCGCTCCTCATGGAGCGTCGTCTCACGCACGGCCGGGTTTACCCCCTCCTCCCCGCCCGGCCCCTGGCCGAGGGCCGGCCTGCCCGCGTGCCCGAAGGCCTGTCCCGGTCCCCGCTGTCCGCACGCCCCCTGTGCCGGCCGGCGGTCCGGCGCGGGTGCCGAGCTGCCTCCCCTTCCCCGACCTCCCGCCCTGATCCGTCCCGCTCCGTCCCCGATCCGGGGCCGGAGCAGGGCGGGACTGTCACAGAGAGAATGAGATGTCCCCTCGACTCACGACGCTCCGCCCCGGACGCCACGTCCGGTCGGCCCGACGGGCCGGCGGCCTTCGGTCCGCGGCCCTGGGAACCGCCTTCGTCGCTCTTCTCGCCCCTGCCCTGAGCGCCTGCGGCGGCGACGTCTCCGCCTCGTCCGGCAGTGCCGCCCTGAAGTGGGCCTCCTCCTACTTCCCCGCCCACTGGGACCCGGTGGTCTCCGGCAGCGGGGCCCAGTTCCGTGAACTCGCTCTGGTATACGCCTCGTTGACGCGGACCGACGAGTCCGGCAAGGCCGTGCCCGACCTCGCCGAGAGCTGGGAGTACAACGCCGCCGGCGACCGGATCACCTTCCACCTGCGCCCCGGTCTGAAGTTCAGCGACGGTGAGCCGGTCGACGCCACCGCGGTCAAGGCCGCAGTGGAACGGGCCAAGAAGCAGAAGAACTCCGCTCTCTTCGGCGACCTGACGTCGATCAAGTCCGTCGACGCCAACGGACTGGACGCGGTCCTCCACCTTACCCAGGTCGACTACCAGATACCGCAACTGCTCGGCGAGCGCGTCCTCCAGATCGCCAGCCCCAAGGCGGCCGAAGACCCCGCCGAACTGGACCAGCACCCCGTCGGGGCAGGGCCGTTCATCGTCAAGCAACTGGTCCCGGGCACCAAGGCCGTCCTGACCAAGAACCCCGGCTACTGGGACGCGAAGAACATCCACATCGACGACGTCGAGCTGAACTCCGCCCCCGACACCTCGACCGTCGTCTCCGGCCTGCAGACCGGTGTCTACAACTTCGCGGACCTCGATCCGAGCCAGGCGGACGCCGCGAAGAAGGCCGGGCTGGACGTCTTCTCCCAGCCGGGGTTCAACGCCTCCAACATCAGCCTCAACGTCAACAAGGCACCGTTCGACGACGACCGGGTCGTCGACGCCGTCCGTTACGCGGTCAACCGGAAGGAATTCGTCGACAAACTGACCTTCGGCTACGGCGAGGTGACCAACCAGCCCTTCCCCAAGGGATACGTCGCCTACGACCCGAAGTCGGAGAACGCCTACCCCTTCGACCCGGACAAGGCCAGGCAGCTGCTGGCCGACGCCGGACACAAGGCCGGCGACATCAAGCTCAGCCTCGTCGTCCCGGCCGAGGACCCGCAGGCCGAGATCGTGCAGTCGCAGCTGGCAGCGGTGGGCATCAAGGTGACCATCAAGATCGACAAGAACTGGGCCACCCCGTTCTTCGCCAAGAACCTGACGTTCTCGCTGTACTCGACCACGGGCCGCGACTCCGCCGTGCAGACCCTCACGGCCCACTTCGGCCCCAACGGCCCGCTCAACCTCAGCACGCCGTACGAGCCGGACGGATTCGACGAGGCCGTGGCCAAGGTCCGCCGGACACCGCTGGACTCGCCGAAGTACACCGAGACCCTTCAGAAGGCGACCCGGGCCGGCCTCGGGAGCAAGGCGCTGGTCTTCACGTACTCCGCGCCGAACCTCTTCGCCAAGAGCAAGCAGATCTCCGGACTGCCGAAGAACCCGGCCCACATCGACTGGACCGGTGTGACCGTCAACGGCGCCAACTGAGCCGCCGCCCAAGGCAACTGACATGCATTCGATGAAGAGAGAGGGGCAAGCCCCATGACGACGAGCGCTCCACCGGTGGCTCCTGCCCGCCGTCGCGGGCTCGCCGCGGCCGGCGCCCGGCACGCGGCGGGCCGGGTCCTGGCCGCCCTCGGCCGGTCGGTCGCGATCTTCGTACCCGTGTTCCTGGTCGCGACGTTCGTGACGTTCGCCCTGCGGTCGCTGAGCGGCCTCAGCCCGGCGCGCATCCAGCTGGGCGAGGAGGCGACGCCCGAGGCGATCCACCGGATCGAGGCACAGTGGGGCCTCGACAAGCCCTTCCTGACCCAGTACTGGGACTGGTTCACCGGCGTACTGCACGGACAGCTCGGCACCAGCTGGGTCAACGGGGCCGACATCTCCACCCTGATCGGTCTCGGCCTGGGTGTCAGTCTGTCGGTCGCCACGTTCGCGCTGATCATCGGTGTGGTGGCCGGGTTCGGTCTCGGCACCCTGGCCGCCCTCCGGCGCACCACCCTCGTCGACCGTGCGATCACGGGGTTCGTCACCGTGATCTCGGTGATGCCGGCCTTCGTCGTCGGCATCGTGCTGGTCGCGGTCCTCGCTGTCGGACTCCACCTCTTCCCCTCGGCCGGCTACATCCCGGCGGAGCAGGGCTTCGGTCCCTGGCTCGCCCACATCACCCTCCCCGCGCTCGCGCTGAGCTTCGACGTCATCGCCGACGTCGCCCGCCAGCTGCGTACCAGCCTCATCTCGGCCTACGACGAGAACTACGTGACCGGCGCGGTGGTACGGGGACTGAGTCCCCGGCGGATCTTCTTCGGCCACGTGCTGCGCAACGGTCTCGGGCCGGCGCTCGCGACGCTGGGCCAGAAGTTCCCCGCACTGGTCGGCGCCTCCGTCGTCACGGAGTGGATCTTCGGCCTCCAGGGCTTCGGCAGATTCGCCAACGACTCCGCCCAGGCCGGTGACGTACCCGCGGTGCAGGGCGTCCTCGTGGTCTCGATCGTGCTGGTCGTCTCCTTCAACCTGATCATCAATCTGGTGCTGGCACGCGTCATGCCGGCATCGCAGCGGGGGGTGTGACCATGGTGCGCCGCGTGCTCGCGCTCGTGTCCGGCCGGATCGCCGTCGTCATCCTCGTGGTGATCGCACTGCTCGCGGTACTCGGACCGTGGCTCGCCCCGCAGAATCCCCTGGCCACCAGCGACAACCCGCTCGCCGATGTCTCGGGCGCCCACTGGCTGGGCACCGACTACCTCGGCCGTGACGTGCTCAGCCGACTCCTGGCCGGCTCACGCGTCAGCGTGCTCGGCTCGCTGGAGGTCGCGCTCATGGCCCTGGTCGTCGGCGCCGTGCCGGGCATCCTGTCGGTCTATCTCGGCCGGGCCTTCGAGTGGTTCACCCTCCGCCTGGCGGACACGCTCGTGGCCCTGCCGTTCCTGCTGTTCGCCATCGCCGTGATCGCCCTGCTGGGCAACGGCCTCACCCAGGCCATGCTCGTCACCGGAGCGCTGGTCTCGCCCCTCTTCTACCGGGTGTCCCGCGCGGCGACACTGGCCGTCGCCCGCTCCCCGTACGTGGAGGCCGCGATCATCTCCGGCGCCTCGGTCGGCTGGGTCGTACGCCGTCACGTCTGGGTCAAGGTGCTCCCGCCGATCGCGATCGCACTCGCCCAGACCATCGGTGTCGGCTTCGTCATCGTGTCGAGCCTGACGTTCCTCGGCATCGGCGTCCAGCCTCCGGCGCCCACCTGGGGCGGGCTGCTCGCCTCCGACCTGGGCTACCTCAGCCACCAGCCATGGGCACCGGTGGCGCCCGCCCTGCTGATCATGGTCACCGTCTGGGCCTGCAACCTCCTCGCCGACGCCATCCGCGATGTCTCCGGCGAGGCCGGGCGGGCCCTGGTCAACAACCGCAAGGCCCGTGCCAACCGCCTCGGGCGGAGCGGTCCCGTCACCACCGGAGGTTCCCTGTGACGACCGTGTCCCAGAACATCGCTCCCGGGCAGGCCGAGCTCCATGTCACCGCCGACCGGCCCGGCCCGGCGCCCGCGCCGGTGCTCTCCCTTCGCGACGTACGCATCAGCGACCGCGTCACCGACCGGGAGATCGTGCACGGCGTCACCTTCGACCTCACATCCGGCAAGGCGGTCGGCATCGTCGGCGAGTCCGGCAGCGGCAAGACGCTCACCTGCCGGGCCGCGCTCGGCATCCTTCCCGCGCACTTCGAGGTCTCCGGCGGCTCGATCGAGATCGCCGGCACCGACATCGCGACCCTCACGTCCCGGCAGTGGACGGCCCTGCGCGGCGCCACGATCGGCGCGGTCTTCCAGGACCCGGCGTCCTACCTCAACCCTTCGATCCGCGTGGGCGCCCAGATCGCCGAGGTCCTGCGGGCCAAGCAGGGGCTGAAACGGCGCGAGGCACGGCACCGCGCCGTCGAACTGCTCCGGGCGGTGCGGCTGCGCGACCCGGAGCTGGTCTACAGCCAGTACACCTACGAGCTGTCGGGAGGCATGCTCCAGCGCGTCCTGATCGCGGCGGCCATCGCCGTCGAACCGCGCACCCTCATCGCCGACGAGGCCACCACGGCCCTCGACGTCACCGTCCAGGCCGAGATCCTCGATCTGCTCGCCGAGCTTCGGGAGCGGACCGGACTGGCGCTCGTGGTCGTCTCCCACGACCTGGCCGTCGTTGCCCAGCTGTGCGACGAGGTCCTCGTGATGAAGCAGGGCGACGTGGTGGAGCACGGCCCGACACGGGCGGTGCTCCACGACCCGCAGCACGAGTACACCCGGCTGCTCATCGCCGAGCACAACCAGTACGGCCTGGAGAAGTTCCTCGCACCCAAGGAGCCATCATGAGCACCGAGTTCGCCGAAGCGGAGACAGCGACAGCCGGTCGTGGGGGAGGCGCCGGGCCGGTGCTCGAGGTCAGCGGGCTGGACGTGTCCTACGGACGGGGCCGCCGGCGCCGCCGCGCCCTGCACGGAGTCTCGCTGAGCGTCGCACCCGGCGAGACCGTGGGGGTCATCGGCGAGACGGGATCGGGCAAGTCCACCCTCGCCCGCGCCGTACTCGGCCTGGTGCCGGCCTCGGCCGGATCGGTCCTCATCGACGGTGAGGACGTGACCCCCTACTCCCGCCGCCAGTGGCGCACCCTGCGCCGCCGCGGCGTCGTCCAGTACGTCTTCCAGGATCCGCTGCGCAGCCTCGACCCGGATCTCACCGTCGAGGACTCCCTGACCGAACCCCTGCTCGTCCAGGGCGTCACGCGTAAGGAGGCAGCCGCGCGCGCCCGGTCGTTCCTGGACCGCGTCCACCTCTCAGGAGAACTCTTCGAGCGGTTGCCCGGCGAGCTCTCCGGCGGTCAGCGCCAACGCGTCGCCGTGGCCCGGGCGCTGGTCACCGAGCCCCGGCTGGTCATCCTCGACGAGCCGGTCAGCGCACTGGACTCCGCCAACCGCGTCAAGGTCCTGGAAATCCTGAAGGAGCTACGAGCCACCGGCGTGGCCCTCGTCCTCATCTCCCACGACCTCGGGTCCGTGGCGGGGACCGCAGATCGCATCGCGGTGCTCTACCGGGGCGAACTCGTCGAGGCCGGTGCCTCCCCGGACGTCATCAACCGCCCCCGGCACGCGTACACCCGACTGCTCGTCAGCTCGGCGCCGACGCTGCGCACGGGCGCGGCGGACCGGTCGGAGCGCGAGGCGCTGCGCGCGCTGTTGAACGCCTGAGCGCGACGTCACCCGTACGGCCCGGCCCCCGACAAGTCTGCCGACCCCGCGAACTCCTTGAACTCCCTGAACTCCTTGAACTCTTTGAGAGGAACAGCCATGTCCCGCACGATCCACCTCGCGCTGCACCCCTACGGCGTCGGAGGCCCCGGACAGCACGGTCTGTGGAAGGACCCGCGCGTCGCCAAGAACGCCAGTATCGACATCAACTACTACATCCAGCAGGCCCAGGCGGCCGAGCACGCACTCTTCGACGCGCTCTTCATCGTCGACAGCCAGTTCATCAACAGCACCTACCCGTCGCACTACCTCAACCGGCTGGAGCCCCTCACCCTCCTGTCCGCGGTGGCCACCCACACCAAGCACATAGGCCTGGTCGGCACGGCGAGCTCGACGTACAACTCGCCGTTCAACCTCGCCCGCCGCTTCGCCTCCCTCGACCACATCAGCGGCGGGCGCGCCGGATGGAACGTGGTGACCAGCTTCGACACCGGCACTTCCAGGAACTACGGGCTGGACGAGCACCTGGACTACACGACGCGGTACGGCCGGGCGCTGGAGTTCGTCCAGGTCGCCAGGGGACTGTGGGACTCCTACGAGGACGACGCCTTCCCGGCCGACCCGGAACGCGATGTCTTCCTCGATCCGGCCCGGCTGCACGCGCTCGACCACGCCGGGGAGCACTTCAAGGTCGCGGGCCCGCTCAACATCTCCCGATCGCCCCAGGGCCAGCCGGTCATCTTCCAGGCCGGGGTCTCGCCCGAGGGGCGCGATCTCGCCGCGCGGGTGGCAGAGGGCATCTACGCCCCGGGCGGCTCCCTGGAACAGGCACAGGAGTACTACGCCGACATCAAGCGGCGCACCGCGGCCTACGGCCGCGATCCCGACCACATCAAGGTGTTCATCCACGGTGGCCCGGTCGTCGGCGCGACCGACCAGGACGCCAGGAGCCGCGAACGGGAGATCTTCGAGGAGGACAACGACTTCCCGAGCAACCTCGCGCTCCTGGGCCGCTCCTTCGGGGCGTACGACTTCGCCGGCCACGACCTGGACGCGCCCTTCCCGGACGTCTCCCACCTCGCGGAGAAGGGCGGCCGTACCGGCGCCGCGAAGATCATCGAGCGCGCCCGCGCAGAGAACCTGACGCTGCGCCAGGTCGCCGATTCGGTCAACGCGTTCCGTCGCTCGCCGTTCGTCGGCGCCCCGGAGACCGTCGCCGACACCATCGAGCAGTGGTTCGACGCCGGTACCTTCGACGGCATCAATCTCGCCTTCCGGAACAACGACGACCTCAGCCTCTTCGTCGACGGCGTGGTTCCCCTCCTGCAGAAGCGCGGTCTGTTCCGCACGGAGTACGAGGCCGACACCCTGCGGGGCAATCTCGGCCTCCCGTTCGCCGCCAACCGGCACACGCTCGATCGCGAGCTCGTCCGCGACTGAGTACGCCGAGCGCCCTGAGCTCCGGCCGGCCCCGGGGCCCGCCCGCGGACGGCTGTTGATCACCGCCTGATCCCTGAAAGGCATTCACCTCATGACCGACGAGACACCGCGCTTCGGACTCGGCTTCCTCACCATGTCCAGGGCCGGGGCGGCACCGGCCCTCGGCGGGAAGCCCAGGGCCGCCCCCGCCCCCGCGGTCGGACCCGCCACCGAAGCCGCCACCGAACCCGCTGGAGTCTGAAATGCCCGAGTACAGCGACCACTTCGGCCCCGAGGGCCTCCGCATCCGCGGCACCGTCCTCGTGGTGCCCGGCCGGGGAGAGACCCGGGCGGCCTACACCCGGTTCGGCAGGCGCCTCGCCGCCGACGCCTACCGGGTCCGGGTCATCGACGCACCGGAGATCGACGCCGACGACCTGAACGGCTCGCTGGCCGGCTTCGGTGCCCAGCTCGCCGCGGCGCTCGAAGGGACCGCGGCACAGGACGGTGTCGTCCGTCCCGTCGTGCTCGTGGGGGCCGACACCGGCGCGGCCGCGGTCGCCGCGCTGCTCGGCCTGGAGGAGACCCCTGCCGCCTGGCGGCCGGAGGCCGTCGTGCTCGCCGGGCTCCCGGGCCACACGGCCACCGAGGCAGGCGACTGGGACGAGGAACTCGACGTACGCACCTTCTGTCCCGCGCACCGGAGCACTCTCACCGAGGACGCCGGGGTCCGGCGGGGCTCTCTCCAGGACGCGGTGCCGGACGCCCTGCTCACGGCTGCGTACGGCGGCGACGTGGGCGTCCCGGCGCTGATCCTCGTGGGCGACGCCGATCCGCTCGTCGACCGGGATGCCGTGACCCGTACGGCGAAGTCCCTCTCCCGGGCCCGTCTCTCGGTGGTCAGGGATGCCCATCACGATGTCCTCAACGACCTCCAGCACCGCTCGGTGGCGGCCGAGATCATCACGTTCCTGGAGACACTGCGCAACGAACTGACCTCCGTGATCGCGGTCGAGTCCAGCGCGTGGTGAGTGCCGCCGTCCGGTCGCACCGTCCGAAGCCGCGTCCCGCCGGACCCGACGTCCGGCCCATCCGAACCACCGACCCGAAGGGTGCCCCCATGGCCACCGTCCTGTCCGTCTCCGGAAGCCCCTCCCCGACGTCCCGAACCGCACGGCTCCTGCGTGACCTGGACGACCGGCTGAGGGACCAGGGGCACGAGGTGATCTCGCTGGAGGTCCGCACCCTGCCCGCGGACGCGCTGCTCGGCGCACAGTTCGGCCATCCTGCGATCCTCGCGGCCACCGAGCTGTTCGCGCAGGCGGACGGGGTGGTGATCGGCACCCCGGTCTACAAAGCCGCCTACTCCGGGCTGCTCAAGTCACTGCTCGATCTGCTCCCGCAGTACGCGCTGACCGGCAAGACCGTCCTGCCGCTGGCCACCGGCGGCAGCATGGCCCACGTCCTGGCGATCGACTACGCGCTGCGCCCCGTGCTGAGCTCCATGGGCGCCGCGCACATCGTGCCGGGGTGGTTCACGCTGGACAAGGACATCAGCGTCGGCCAGGACGGCGAGTTGACCGTCGCCCCGGGCTCCGCCGAGGCCCTTGCCGAGGTGACCGACCGCTTCTCCGCGGCGCTGGGAGCCCGTACCGCGCACCTGGCAGCCGCGGAGTGAGCGGGCGCGCGGCGATCGGCGGCTGACAGAGGGAACGGTCGTAGTGGATGACCGGGCGGCGGCAGCTTCTCGACCGGCGCCTCCTCGGTGGGCACGCGCCCACCGAGGAGGCCAGGCGTGTGGCGCAGGATCTGGGCCACTTCCAGGAAGCCGGTGGTCGGGCCGCGGGCGTGACGGTCGCGCGACAGCCCCGGTGCGTCGGTGTCGGTCCAGTCGTCCTCGGTCTACCCGGAGCCCGGCTCGGGCACGGGCATCCCACGGGGCCGCCTCCTCCCTCAGCCGCCGCGGACCGCCCCGATCCGTGAGAAGCGGTGCGCTCATGCCGCAGTGGCGGGAAGCTCGGTGAGGAACTCGCGTACGTGGCGGAGCCAGATCGCCCGGTCTGCCGGGTTCAGAACGTGGGCGGCGCCGGGCAGTTCGAGCAACTGGGCGCCAGGAATGCCGGCCGCCAGACGGTACGAGCTCTCGGGCAGCACCAGCCGGTCGCCGGTCGGCGCCACCACCAGGGTGGGGAGTCGAGACGGTGCGCCGCATTCGCTCTCTGCTCGCGGCAGGCCTTCCGACCGCTCTGATCGCCCAGGTTCTGCCGTGCATCAGGACGAACGACGAGCACCTCGTGCCCACCTGCCCGGACCTGGTCGCCCAACTGTGCCGGGAGGGCGAGCGGATTACTCGCGCCATCGAAGGTCTACAGGCGTCGCGCGCGATTCTCGACACCATCATCACCGCCGCGCCCTCAGGGGACGCCGAGACACTGAGGCCGCCTCAGCCTGCCGCTGCCGCGGCAGACTGACAGGAAGAGCCCCTGATCGAGCCGCTTGCCCCTGCGAGGCGGAAGGTGCCGTACGGGTCGATGTTCGACCAGAACATGACCAGAACTTCACTGGCGTCACCGCCCCGCCTGATCGCCCTCCCGAGCCGGCAGTTCGACCAGTCGGCGTCCTTCTGTTCGTCAGCGAGAGCGGTGAAGACCACCTTGTCAGGCGCGAGGTGACTGTTCCCATTCCTGGGTGAGCCAGGTAGATCGCGTCTGTGAGTGTCGTCTTACCCGCGCCGTTCGGCCCTTCTCATGGCCCGGCCGACCGGGATGCTCACCCTGTCCGCCGAGGCCGTAATGCGGTGGACAGCCCTCCGGCCCTGGGCGACCATCTCCGTGATGAATAGCGAACCTCTCTCCACCCGCAAACATGTCCGTTTCGTCGAGCTCGGCGCGAAGGCGCTGCGGGCGCTTGCCGACGGTGACCTCGCCGGCGGCAGCGCCGAGGCTGGGGTCGCCCTTGACGAACACTTCGTCGGCGACAGGGCCCGCTGGATCTTCGGCTATCGCGCTGACCAGCTCGCCAAGGACCCGTCTGCCGCGCCCTGGATCACGCGGGCCGCGGTGTCCGAGCCGGACGAGATCGTCGTCGGCGACGCCGGGTTCCACGGGCCGCCGGATGAGGCCGGCATGGTCGAGGTCGGCTTCACGGTCGTGCCCGGATACCGTCGCCAGGGCTATGCCCGCGCCATTCTGATGGCGCTACTCGTCAGGGCCGCCGCCGAACCCGATGTCAGGACCGTGCGGGCCAGGATCAGCCCCGACAACACCGCCTCCCTGGCCACCATCGCGGGCTTCGGCTTCACACGTGTCGGCGAGCAGGGCAATGAGCGCGACGGGCTCTCGATCGTCTTCGAGGTCCCGGCAGACGCGATTCAGGCCAAGCTGTCGGCCTCGGGGGACAGTGCGAGCGTCCCGGCCGGGCCGTGACATAACAAGGGCCGAACGGGTTGGGTGAGTTGTGAAGCTGACCTGGGTCTGTGCGACCTGTTCCGGGGCGGGGAGCGTCGACGGGCGGAAAGTGCCCGTCGAAAGCCCAAGCTGGTCTTCCTCGATCGGCTGCTGGTCACCCTCGTTCATCTGCGCCATCAGTTGCCGCACATGGTGCTCGCCGAACTCTTTGACGTGGATCGCTCCATCATCTCCGCGGCCATCCGCCAGGTCCGCTCGCTGCTGTCCGGCCTGGTTCTCCCGGGCCGGATGCCATGACCAGACCGCCGTGCGTGCCGAGGGCGTCGCCGAGCAGTTCGGCACCCCGCCCCGGCGTGAAAGCGAAGGTCGACTCCGGTTACCTCGGGCTGGCCAAGCAGTTCTCCGCCACGTCAGCGCCCCGCCGAGGAAGCCCAAGGACACATGAGCCGGGCCTTGGCCCGGAAATGCCCCGGAACAGCTGGTCAGAGGCACGCCGGAAAGGGCACCTGACAGGTTAAACGCCTGGTCAGGCGCCCTTCTTTTGGCGTCTAGAAGAAGCCGAGCTTCTTCGGCGAGTACGACACCAGCAGGTTCTTCGTCTGCTGGTAGTGCTCCAGCATCATCCGGTGGTTCTCCCGGCCGATACCGGACTGCTTGTACCCGCCGAACGCCGCGTGCGCCGGGTACGCGTGATAGCAGTTCGTCCAGACCCGGCCCGCCTGGATGGCGCGGCCCGCCCGGTACGCGGTGTTCGTGTCGCGAGTCCACACGCCCGCCCCGAGCCCGTACAGGGTGTCGTTCGCGGTGCGGATCGCGTCGTCGAAGTCCGAGAAGGACGTGACGGCGACGACCGGGCCGAAGATCTCCTCCTGGAAGACCCGCATCCGGTTGTCGCCCTCGAAGATCGTCGGCTGTACGTAGTAGCCCCCCGCCAGTTCCCCGTCGTACTCGATCCGCTCGCCGCCCGTAAGGACCTTCGCGCCCTCCTGCCGGCCGATGTCCAGGTACGAGAGGATCTTCTGGAGCTGGTCGTTGGAGGCCTGGGCGCCGACCATCGTGTCCGTGTCCAGCGGATGACCCGGCACGATCTGTTCGGTACGCGCGATGCCCGCTTCCAGGAACTCGCTGTAGTGGCCGCGCTGGATCAGCGCGCGCGACGGACACGTGCAGACCTCGCCCTGGTTGAGGGCGAACATGGTGAAGCCTTCCAGAGCCTTGTCGCGGAAGTCGTCATCGGCCGACCAGACGTCGTCGAAGAAGATGTTCGGGGACTTGCCGCCCAGCTCCAGGGTCACCGGCTTGATGTTCTCGGAGGCGTACTGCATGATCAGCCGCCCCGTCGTGGTCTCCCCGGTGAACGCGATCTTCGCGACGCGCGGGCTGGAGGCCAACGGCTTGCCGGCCTCCGCACCGAAGCCGTTGACGATGTTGACGACACCCGGCGGCAGCAGGTCGGCCACCAGGCTCAGCCACACATGGATGGAGGCCGGGGTCTGCTCGGCCGGCTTGAGGACCACCGCGTTGCCCGCCGCGAGGGCCGGGGCCAGTTTCCAGGTGGCCATCAGGATGGGGAAGTTCCACGGAATGATCTGCGCGACCACGCCGAGCGGCTCGTGAAAGTGGTACGCGACGGTGTCCTCGTCTAGCTGGCTGAGCGAGCCCTCCTGGGCCCGCAGCGCGCCCGCGAAGTAGCGGAAGTGATCGATGGCCAGCGGAATGTCGGCCGCCAGGGTCTCCCGTACCGGCTTGCCGTTCTCCCAGCTCTCCGCGACCGCGAGCTCCTCCAGATGAGCCTCCATCCGGTCCGCGATCCGGTTGAGGACCGAGGCCCGGTCGCCCGCCGACGTGGCACCCCAGGCCGGTGCCGCGGCGTGCGCCGCGTCCAGGGCGTGCTCGATGTCCTCGGCGGTTCCTCGGGCGATCTCGGTGAACGGGCGGCCGTTGACGGGGCTCGGGTTCTCGAAGTACTGGCCACGGGCGGGCGGTACGTACTCGCCACCGATCCAGTGGTCGTAGCGCGACTCGTACGAGACGATCGCACCCTCGGTGCCCGGCGCAGCGTAACGGGTCATCTCTGTGGCCTCCCGGATCCGGTGCCGCCCGCCGTTGGGCGGCCCTCGGCGCGAGGCTAAACAGCGCGACGTTGCAACCCCGTTGCGTACCGCCCGACGTCCGCGTAGCGGGCGCCGAGGGCCGGGAAGCGCTCGACCTCCGCGTCCCGGCCGTCGGGGCGAAAGTCCAGGTGGAGGTGGTTCTTGCCGGTCATTTCCTCCGCGCCGGGCCCGAAGAGCAGGCCGGGCAGTCGGTTGAGCTCCGGCCTGATCTCGCTTTCCTCGGGCGGTCAGATGATCCGCAGGGAACGGCCCAGTGGCCTTCATCCGGAGTAGCGTGGTGCCGCTACGGCCCCTTGTGGGCTTCACCCCGGACCGGGCAACTCCCGCGCGCCCGTCCGCGGCCGTGATGTGCGCTTGCAGCGCGTAGCCAGCGACCTTTTGGCGCAGCCTGCCGTTCGCGTCCCACCGACCGAGAACGAGCCAGGGGCGGGCGGAACTACTCCGCGACCGTCCCACGCCATGATCCACAGGAATCGCCTAGCGCAGTTCCGCGTCCAGTGACCTGGCCCGAGCCAGCAGCGCCGGCCGCTGAGCCGCCGGCGCTGCCGCGGCCAGGGCCCGCCACGCGGGGAGGTCGTCCTCGCCCCATGGACTCGACGCCCAGTCCGCCAGCAGCCCCGGATCGCCGCGCGCGATCAGCGCGGCCCGCAGCGAATCGTCGAGCCGGCGTCGTAGCCGCACGACCGACGGGGCCTGCGAACCCGGCAGCAGCGGACCCGCGTAGGCGCTCATGGCCGAGGCGACCGCGCCCGAGGCCAGCCGACGTGCGACCGTGTCGAAGTCGGCGTCGACGCGGGAGGCGAGACGGTAGGGACGGGAGAGCAGCAGGTCGGGGCCGAGCAAGCGGCGCAACCGGGAGAGTTCGGCCCGCAGTGTCACCGGGGTGACCGACTCGTCCTCGTAGAGCTCGATGAGGAGTTCCTCGCCGCCGATGCCTTCGGGGCGCCTGGCCAGCGCCACCAGGATCTCGCTGTGCCGCGGGCTGAGGCGGAGCGCCCGGCCGGCCACGGTCAGCAACGCCTCGCTCCTGCCGAGCGCGCTGAGCCGTACGGTGCCGGCGGCCGGGGGCGGTGCGAGCAGGGCCAGTTGGGATTCTGCGGCGCGGGCGACCGCCTGCACGAACGCCAGGCTGTGCGGATGCGCGAGACCGTTCCCGCCGGTGATGTCGACCGCGCCCAGGACCCGTCCGGTGTGCGGGTCGTGCAGTGGCGCGGCCGCGCACGTCCACTGCTGCACCGGACGCAGGAAGTGCTCGGCCGCGAACACCTGGACCGGGCGGTCCACGGCGATGGCCGTCCCCGGCGCGTTGGTGCCGGCGACGGACTCCGCCCAGCGGGCGCCCTCCACGAAGTTCATCCGACCGGCCCGCCGTCGGGTCACCGGGTGACCCTCGACCCACAGCAGCCTGCCGTGCGCGTCGCACACCGCCAGCAGGTGCTCCCCGTCCGTCGCGTAGGCGCTCATCAGCTCCCGGATCACCGGCATGGCACGGGCGAGCGGATGGGACTCCCGGTACGGGCCGACGTCGTCGGCGTCCAGATCGACCAGCGCGGCGCCGTCCGGGCAGACGCGGGCCCGCGCCGAGCGGCGCCAGGATTCGCCCACCACCGGGCGGACCGGTCGCTCCAGGCGGCCGGCCGCGGTGAACACCTCGTGCGCGTGGCGCAGTTCGCCGAGCCGTTCACCGGGGTCCGCGTCGGCTGCCAGGGCCAACCAGGGGTCCGTCAACTCACCCTCCCGTCCAGGGGCGCCTTACACCTCCCATCGTCGTCGCAGCGGACGCCCGCGACAACCGTGGTGCGCAGAGCATTCGGGCAGGGCCTGACCCGGGACCGCTCGGCCGTCGGTCAGCCCGTTCCGAGGAGGTTGACGAGGCGGATGTACCGGACCCAGTCCCAGTT
The DNA here is from genome assembly GCF_041435055.1 of Streptomyces sp. NBC_00341. Taxonomy (NCBI): domain Bacteria; kingdom Bacillati; phylum Actinomycetota; class Actinomycetes; order Kitasatosporales; family Streptomycetaceae; genus Streptomyces; species Streptomyces sp. NBC_00341. The sequence continues at coordinate 8,577,370 of NZ_CP108002.1, forward strand.
CGGACCCGGATCGGTGTGGTCGGTGCCCGGGACCTGCACATGGCCGAGAATGTGCGCACGGTCCTTGGGGATGCCGTAACGGTCGCAGACCGAGGCGGTCAGCAGCGCCGACTTCTCGTACATGGCGTCGGTGAAGTATTCGGGCTGGTCCACATAGCCCTCGTGCTCGATGCCGATGCTGCGGGTGTTGTAGTCCCAGTTGCCCGCGTGCCAGGCGATGTTCTGCTCCCTGACGCACTGGTCGATGTAGCCGTCCACCGAGCGGACCACATAGTGCGCGGACACCTGCTTCGCCGGGTTCTTGAAGATCGCGACCGCGTCCGAGAACGTCTCCTGGGTGACATGGATGATCACGTACTGCACGGGATACGCCGAAGGGCGCGTCGAGACCGTGTAGTTGGACGTCGAAGCGGGCACCCAGTGGGCCGACGGATAGTCCGTGTTGCCGGCCGCTGCCGCCGCGGTGGCCCGTGCGGAGGCGGGGAGCAGCGTGGCCGCGGCCGTGGCCGCCGCGCCCTGAAGGATCCTTCTCCGGTGCATGTGTACTCCAGCTGTGGGTGGGGGAGCGGGGGAGGCGAGAGGTGGGCCGGTCCGGCGGCGGGTCCAGAGAGAGGGTCCGGGGTGTCCGAGTGGCAGGAGACCCCGTGTTCGGCGCGGCGGACCACCGTGGGGGAGGCTGCCTTCGCCGGGCCCCCGGGCATCCGGTCGGGGACGGCATCTTCTGTCCGATGGCCGGAACGCGTTGTCCGATGTACGGCCGAGCGGCTCGCGGGCCCCAGAGTACGGGGGCCGCGCGAGCGGCGGAAGACGGCATGAGGGCGAACTCACGCTCGGTCAGGTGACGGGCCGGAGGATTGTCGCGGCGGCAGCGGCCGGGGGCGATACGCCCGCCCACGGTCGCCAGTGAGGTCCCGTCAGATCCCGCCCGGGCCCGCGTCGCCCCGGCCCGCTTCGTCCTGACCCGCGTCGCTCTGCCCCGCACCGGCCAGGGCCGCCGCCGGATCGTCGTCGGCGGGACCGGCCGGGGTCCACCGACCGCTCTCCTTGCGGTACGGATACCAGCGCCCGTCCCGTCCGTAGCGGAGCTGGAGCGCGCCGTCCACCGACGTCCAGCGGTTGTGCTCTGCCCGCAGCCGCGGCGCCTCGTCCCCGTCCCAGGCGGCGGCGAGCTGCGTCCTGGCGTGGGCCAGTGACGCCGCGTCCGGTGTCCACTGCTCGTCGAGGACGGAGAGCGCCGCGGCGCCGCCGTACCGCCAGGCATGGACCGCGATCCGCAGCCCGGCCGGTCCGCGCCCCGACCCGGTCGCCAGCCGGGTCGCGATCCACGGTTCGGGACGCGCGGTGGCGGCCAGCCGTACCGCGTCCTGTTCCGGGGTCAGCGCGGCCGCAACAGGCTGCAGCCCGTGGCCGGGTGCCAGCGCGTCCGCCAGCATCCGGTGAGCGCGTGCGGCGCTGTCCGTCGCCAGCATCTCCAGCGCCGTCGGGTCCACGCCGGGCTCCGGGTCGGTCTCCGTGTCCAGCGAGGGAGACACGCCGGCCTCGGCGGGAAGCGCCGGGGGAGGGGGCAGCGGCGGGAGGATGCCGCCCGCCGCGTGCGCCTCCGCCGCCGGGACCCCGCGCACCCCCCGGTTCGCGGGCCCGGCCGCCGGTGCGCCGACGGGCCCGGACGGCTCGTGTCCCGCGGCGCGGGCGGTGATCCGCACCTGGAGTTCGTCGAGCAGCCGGCGCTCGCCCCGTCCGCGCATCAGCAGCAGGACGAACGGGTCCTGGTCCAGCAGCCGCGCGACCTGGTAGCAGAGTGCGGCGGTGTGCGGGCAGTGGTCCCAGGCCTCGCAGGTGCACTCCGGATCGAGGTCACCGATGGCCGGAAGCAGTTCCACGCCCGCCGCGGACGCGTCCTCGACCAGATGCGGTGGCATCTCGCGGTCGAGCAACGCCGCGATGTGCCCGGCCCGGTCGACCGCCATGTCCAGGAACCTGTCCCACTCCTCCTCGCTCAGCTCCTGGAGCAGCACGTCACTGCGGTGGGCGCTCGTATCCCGGTCCTGCACCACAGCCGTGATCCGGCCGGGCCGCACCGACACCACACCGACCCCGCCCTCACGGGCGAGCCGGCGTCCCTTCTTGAGCTGCTGGCCGTCCAGCGCGGTGTCCTCCAGCGCCTTCAGCCAGGCCCGGCCCCACCAGGACTCCGCGAAAGCGCGCCCGCTCGCAGGCGGCAGTGCGGCGAAGGTGCGCTCCTGCGAAGGGGGCGGGGGAGCCGTTCCGTCCTGCCCGCCGCCCTCGTAGGTGTCGCTGTCGTCGTAGGGGCCCGAGTATCCGTCGGAGTCGTATCCGTCGGATTCGTAGCCGTCCGGTTCATATCTGTCCGGCTCGTATGCGCCGGGCTCGTATCCGTCGCTCATCGTGCGCCCCCTCGCAGCTCGACCAGGTCGGCCAGTTCCGCGTCGCTGAGTTCGGTCAGGGCGCTCTCGCCGGAACCGAGGACCGAGTCCGCGAGCCCCTGCTTACGGGCCAGCATCCCGGCGATCCGGTCCTCGATGGTGCCCTCGGCGATCAGCCGGTGGACCTGCACCGGCTGGGTCTGCCCGATGCGGTACGCACGGTCGGTGGCCTGGGCCTCCACCGCGGGGTTCCACCAGCGGTCGAAGTGCACCACGTGGCCCGCCCGGGTGAGGTTGAGCCCCGTCCCGGCCGCCTTGAGCGACAGCAGGAAGACCGGGGCCTCGCCCGCCTGGAAACGGTTGACCATCGCTTCCCGCGCGGCGACCGGAGTGCCGCCGTGCAGGAACTGGGTACGGACCCCGCGCGCCGCCAGGTGCTGTTCGAGGAGCCGGGCCATCTGCACGTACTGGGTGAACACCAGGACGGCCGCACCCTCCGCGAGGATGGTGTCCAGGAGCTCGTCGAGCAGCTCCAGCTTTCCCGAACGCCCGGCGATCTGCGGCTCCTCCTCCTTGAGGTACTGCGCGGGATGGTTGCAGATCTGTTTGAGCGCGGTCAGCAGCTTCACCACTAGGCCCCGCCGGGCGATGCCGTCGGCGGCGGAGATCGCCGCCAGCGTCTCGCGTACCACCGCCTCGTACAGGCCCGCCTGCTCGGCCGTCAGGGAGACCGCACGGTCCGTCTCGGTCTTCGGCGGCAGCTCCGGTGCGATGCCCGGGTCGGACTTGCGCCGGCGCAGCAGGAACGGACGCACCAGCGCGCCGAGCCGCTCGGCCGCCGCGGGGTCGCTGCCGTCCTCCACCGCTCGCGCGTACCTGGTACGGAACGTGCCGAGCCGGCCGAGCAGACCTGGGGTCGTCCAGTCGAGGATCGCCCACAGTTCGGAGAGGTTGTTCTCCACCGGAGTGCCGGTCAGGGCGACCCGGGCCCGCGCGCCGATCGTGCGCAGCTGCTTGGCCGTCGCCGAGTACGGGTTCTTCACGTGCTGCGCCTCGTCGGCGACGACCATGCCCCACCGGGTGGCCGCGAGCCTAGGAGTGTCCAGCCGCATCGTCCCGTACGTGGTGAGGACGAACTCGCCGTCGGTGAGGTCCTCCAGGCTCCGTGCGCCGCCGTGGAAGCGGCGCACCGGGGTGCCAGGGGCGAACTTCTCGATCTCCCGCTGCCAGTTGCCCATCAGGGAGGTCGGGCAGACGACCAGGGTGGGGCCCGCGGCCGATTCGATGGTCTGCCGGTGCAGGTGCAGCGCGATCAGAGTGATGGTCTTGCCGAGCCCCATGTCATCCGCGAGGCAGCCGCCGAGCCCGAGCGAGGTCATCGTGTGCAGCCAGTTCAGGCCACGGAGCTGGTAGTCGCGCAAGGTCGCGGTGAGCGCCGCGGGCTGACCGAGCGCGGGCTCGCCGTCCTGTCCCCGGGACTCCGGATCGGCGACCCGCTGTCGCAGTGTCTCCAGCCAGCCGGTGGCCCGGACCTCGACCCGGCGGCCGCCGACCTCGGCGGAGCCGGTCAGTACTGCCCCGAGCGCGTCGATGGGGGTGACCTTGCGGTCCTGGGTCTCCCGGGCGCGGCGCGCCTCCTCGGGATCGATCAGCACCCACTGGTCGCGCAGCCGGACCAGCGGCCGGCCCGCCTCGGCCAGCCGGTCCAGCTCGGCGCGGCTGAGGCTCCGGTCCCCGAGCGCGAACCGCCAGTCGAACGCGAGCAGGGAGTCCGCCGACAGGAGTGGCGCGGTGTCAGAGCCGGTACGGGCAGCTGGCCGGAAACCGTCCGGTCCGGTGCCGTCGTCCTCGTCTTCGGGCGGGCCGATCACGGCACGCGCCGTGAGCTTTCGGGCCAGCTCCCTGGGCCAGTGCACCTGCACGCCCGTCGCGGCGAGCGCCCGTGAGGCGGGGCCGAGCAGTTCCCCGATCTCCTCGTCGGCCGGTTCCACGGCGTCCGGCACGGCGGCCGACAGCAGCGGGGTCAGGGGCGGCCAGGCGCGGGCGGCCCGGCGCAGCATCAGCAGGGCGTCCATCCGGGCCTTCGGCCCGAGGGCGGCGGCGGCCGGTCCGTTGCCCGTCCAGATCATGGCGGCATCGGTGACCAGCGTGGGGTCGCTGACACTGTGGATCTGCGGGACCACCCGGAAGGACGGGCCGGACAGCAGGCCGCCGTGCCCCTCGTCGGTCCGGTCGAGCCCGGAAACCTCCACGCGAAGGGAGAGCCGGACACCCGCGTCGTGACCGGCCGCGACATCCGCGGCCCAGGCGCGGTGGTCCGGGAGCCGCTGCGGAGTGTCCGCGGTGAAGGCCGGGCCACCGTTGGCCAGGGCCGCGGCGGGCGTGCGCGGCAGGCCGTCGGCCACCGCGTCGAGGAACGCCCGTACCAGCCACTCCGGTTCGGGCAGCAGTAGTGGCTCGGCAGCCTCATCCAGCGGAACCGCGTGGGCACTTGGCGGCATGGAGGCGGCCAGGGCGCGGATCCGGTCCTGATCGTCCGCGGTGAGCGGTCCGGCCCGCCACGCGTCCTGGTCCGTGCCGCTCAGCCCCGGCAACAGCAGCCCACGCGCGGTGAACTGAAGGGCCACCAGCCCGACCGCGCCCCAGAAGGAAGCCGACACCGAGGCGTGCTCGGAGACCCGTGCGCGGGTCAGTACCGGCAGTGCGTCCCGCACGGGGAGCAGTCGCGCCGGTACTTCGTACGGCTCGGCGTCGGCATCGGTCACGGTCAGGGCCTCGACGGTCCCCGGGGCATCGGGCGGACTGCTACCGTCTGGGCACCAGAAGGCGACGCGTCCGGTCCGGGAGGGATCCGCGGGCAGGAACACCACGGAACAGCCGATGAGTGCGGAGATCTCGGAGAGCGTTGCTGCGGGGAGGCTGTGCACAGCGATGTCAGATTCCTCAAATTTGACTAGTTGGCTGAGGTCGCCGAGGGTACTCCATCGCATCCGGCGACGGGGCTAGTCGCCGCATGTTTTAGATCACACGCCTGTGTCCGGTATGTCGGTCAGGTGTAGCCAGCCCCCTCCGGAATGAGGGGGCTGGCACCAGGAAACCTCGGGTGGTGGCTCCATGGCTGCCGTATATCTGCGACCCGTACGTTTCATCAGGTCAGCGCATCCCTTAAGACCGGAGACATCATGCCTCAGGCCGCAACCACCGTCGCGGAACGAACCCGTGACGGTGCCGGAAGTGCCGGAAGTGTCGGAAGTACAGGAAGCGACTTCGCGCCACTGCTGCGGGCCGTCAAGGGGCAAGGGCTCCTCGAACGCCGCACAGGTTGGTACGCGGCCGGCATCGCCGCCAATCTGCTCGCGCTGGGCGCCGTGCTCACGGGCATGGTCCTCCTCGGCGACACCTGGTGGACCCTGCTGCTGGCGCTGCCCCTCGCCATCTTCTGGTCCCGCACCGCGTTCGTCGGGCACGACGCCGGCCACGCCCAGATATCCGGTGACCGCAGGGCGAGCCGGGCCATCGGCCTGGTGCACGCCAACCTGCTCCTCGGCATGAACGAAGCCTGGTGGAACGACAAGCACGTACGCCACCACGCCAACCCCAACCACGTGGACAAGGACCCCGACGTCGGCGTCGGCGCCCTCGTCTGGACCCAGAAGCAGGCCGCGCAGCGCGAGGGCTTCGCCCGCTGGCTCACCCGCAACCAGGCCCGGCTGTTCTTCCCGATGCTGCTCCTGGAGGGCATCGCGCTGAAGATCTCCGGCTTCCAGTACCTGCGACACCAGCCCGCCCGTGAGCGCGCCCTTTCCGCCCTGCTGCTCGTCGCCCACCTCGGCCTCTACGCCGCGCTGCTGCTCACCGTCATGTCACCGGGCAAGGCCGTCGTCTTCGCTCTCGTGCACCACGCGCTCTTCGGCCTCCACCTGGGCATGGCCTTCGCCCCGAACCACAAGGGCATGGAGATGCCCGACCCGGACGGAGACCGCTGGGGACACCTGCAGCGCCAGGTCCTCACCTCGCGCAACGTACGGGGTGCCGTCCTCACCGACTGGTTCCTCGGCGGGCTCAACTACCAGATCGAGCACCACCTCTTCCCGAGCATGCCCCGCCCGCATCTGCGACTGGCGCAGCCCCTGGTCAGGGCCCACTGCGAGGCGCTCGGCATGCCGTACGCGGAAACCGGACTCATCGAGTCCTACCGCCAGGCTCTCGAGCACATGCATGAGGTCGGCGCACCGCTCAGGTGACCGTTTCCGACGGGTTCGGGGCAGGCTGGAACCGATGGGCACGCACAGGCGTTCTCACAGCAGGAGCGGCCACTGGCCGCGAAGGAGGCGTGGACGATGTCGAACAGAGCAAAGATCGCCATCGGGGGAGTCGTCGTCGCAGTCGTCCTGATGCCGTTCATCGGGTTCTGGCTGTCACTGCTGGTGCTCATCGGAGTTCCCGCGATCGCCTACCTGGCACTGGATCCCAGTCAGCGGCGCAGGCTCCGCAGGATCAGCCGTAAGGAGATCGGCCGCTGAGCGGCGCCGGGCCCCTGAGCGCAGGGGCCGCACGGCAGGAGGTTCCGCGTCCGGGGCGTCTCAGGAGGGCCGTGCGGCCAGTGAGTCCAGAGCCTTGAGCAGACCGGGCAATCGCTCACCGCGCCGGACCGGCAGTATCTCGCCCGGCATCTCGTCCAGCAGCAGAAACGCCATGTCGTCGGTCCTGCCCACCATGGACCAGCCGGGGCCGTCGGCCCGGATCGTCCGGGCGTCCCCCGGGGCGAACGAGGACCGGATCCGGCCGGGCGGCGGCGGGGCGTCGAGGTAGGCACGGGCTTCGGCCAGAGCCCGCCGGACACCGGGATGCGTGCCGGAGGGAGCGCTGTGCGCGCTGTGCGGCACGGTGCCCTCACGGCCTGTGGAATCGGTGTCCGGGGCCACGCTCCTACCGTCTGTGGTCTCGGCCTCCAGGTCCCTACCGTCAGTGCTGTCGGCGCCCGCGTCCGCGCCGTCAGGGAAGCTCGCGTTCTCACCGTCTGCACCGTCCGGACCGGGCGCTTCGTCGCCCTCGGTGGTCTCCTCCGCGCTCCCGTCGTCCGCCGCCGCCGGCGCGGTCTCGTCGCTGATCTGTTCGCGCCAGTCCGCCCACTGCGATGCGACCGCGTCCGCGCCGAGCCGGCGCTGGGCCGGGCCCCACGCATCTGGGTCCGGCGGAGCCAGCGGCGGGAGCTCTTCGTCATCCGCCTCGGGATCAGGGGCGGGGTCGTGCGGAGCGGCCACGCCCGGCGCGGCGACCGCCACGGCGAGCGGCCAGCCGGGGAGAGCGCGGACCACCGAGCGTTCGTCGGGAGACAGGTCGTACTCCATGCCGCAGTCCCAGGACGCTATCGCCACGGCCACCAGGGACACGTCATCGATGGCGACGGTCCACCTGGCCCCCTCACCGTCCTGGCCCATGACCAGCCCGTACCCCGTGGCGCAGGGGTCGAGACCGAGTGCCGCGCAGGCCGCCGGATAGTCGTCGCCGAGCACGCTCGGGAACTGTGCTGGGGTCAGCAGGACCGCAGTCAGTACGTACAGTGCGTCATCGGCGACTGCGTTGTCCGTCCCGGTCACCGCACCCTCCCCATCCGTTGTGGTTGTCCGTCGGCGCACCTTAACCAGTGGGTAACCCACTCGTCGAGGCCCTGACAAGGCGGAGCGACCGGTAGCCCGGTGCCGGTGTGCCGAGGACGGAACCCCTATTGGCGGGCCAGTCCGAGGAGATCGCGGGCCACCGCTTCGGGGGATTCACCGCGCTCGCGGGCGAGGGCGATGACCGCCCGGCAGGCCAGTTCTCCGACGCCGAAGGAGAGCGCTTCCGGCGAGACCCAGCCGCTCGCCTCGTCCATCCGTTCCTGGTCGTCCTCCGCCGAAGCCGCGACGAACGTGGCTGCCGCGTCGAACAGATTGTGCTGCCGGCGCTCCGGCGCCTTGGTGGCACCGCCGGGCCGGCCGTCCTTGCGGCCCGGGTTCACAGCTCTGCGGAGTATGCCGAACATGTCGGTCATGGGGACCGCCCTTCCTGGATATGTATGTGCCTGACAGGGATCGTGCGCACGCGGGAGGAGGTGCCGCGCGTGCACGGCGTTCGCTGTCCTGTGCGTACTCACGGTCCTGCCCGCGCACGTAGGGTTGGACACGTGGTCCGGACGAAGAGGGGGATGCTGCGGTGAAGCGCTACGACCGGCTGAAGGATATTCAACGTCTTGATCCGGAGCGGGACTTCCTGGAGATCTACCGGATCACGGCCACGTACGAGTTCCCCTGGGACATCACCCGAGCCCTCGAACTCGCCCTGTACCGGACGTATGCCGTCCCCGGCATCGGCCGACTGCTCGCCGAGACAGCTGAGCTGACGAGGCGTTCGCAGAAGCGCTACGACGACACCGCGCTCCTTCTGGACGCCGTGGTCGAGCACGGATTCGACAGCGTCCCCGGGCGTACGGCCATCCGCCGGATCAACCAGATGCACCGCAGCTACGACATCAGCAACGACGACATGCGCTATGTGCTGTGCACCTTCGTCGTCACCCCGAAGCGGTGGCTCGACACCTACGGCTGGCGGCGGCTGTCCGGGCACGAGAAGGCGGCGTGCGCCGCCTACTACCGGACCCTGGGCGCGCACATGGGCATCCAGGACCTGCCGCACACGTACGAGGACTTCGAGCGCACCCTCGACGCCTACGAGAAGGAGCACTTCGGCTGGGACGAGGGGGCGCGCGAGGTGTCGGACGCCACGCTGGCGCTGATGGCCTCCTGGTACCCGCGCCCCCTTGCGCGGGTGGTGCGCGGCGCGAGCCTCGCGCTCCTCGACGACTCGCTGCTACGGGCCTTCCGCTACGAGCGCCCGGGACCGGTGGCACGCGGGCTCACCCGGGGCGCCCTGCGGCTGAGGGCCCGCGCGGTGCGGCTGCTGCCGCCTCGCACCACCCCGCACCACGCCCGCCAGAATCCCGAGATCAAGGGATATCGGGGCGGCTACGAGGTGTCCGGACTCGGGACGTACCCCACGCCCGGCACGGGCGGGTGCCCGGTCCGGCACCTGAGCCGCCCGGAGACTCCGGCCGAGTGAGCCGCCCGGAAGCCCCGGCCGAGTGAGCCGGTCGTCGCGGTGTGCGGGGATCAGCTCTCCCGTTCGGCCAGGACGAGGAAGCGGGCCTCTTCGTCGAGGTACGTGGTCATCCGCCAGCCCGAACGGGCCAGCATGGGGTCGAGGTTGGGCTCCGCCCGCAGATCGTCGTCGGTGAGCGTGCGGTGGTGCCGTGCGGCCAGCGCCGCACGGCCGATGGGATGGAACAGCGCCAGCAGCCCGCCGGGCCGCACCACCCGGGCGAGTTCCGCCAGGTTCCGTTCCGGCTGCGGCAGATGCGCGATCAGCCCGGCGGCGAACACCGCGTCGAGCGCCTGGGTCCGCACCGGCAGCCGGGCGGCGTCGGCCTGGATCAGCAGCCCACTGCGGTCTCGGCCCGCGCGTGCCGCGGCCCCCAGCATGGCCGCGGTGAGGTCGGCGCCCAGCACGGTGCCCCGGGGGCCGACCGCGGCCCGCAGGGCGGGCAGCGCCCGTCCCGTACCGCAGCCCGCGTCGAGCACGGCGTCGCCCGCGCGCAGGCCCAGGGCGGAGACCGCCGCGGCGTAGGCCGGTCCGTCGTCGGGAAAGCGGGCGTCCCAGTCCGCGGCGCGGGCGCTGAAGAAGTCCTGGACGTGCGTGTGGTCATCGGCCATACGGACATGATCGCGTAACGGCTGCGCAGCAGTGCCCCGGATCGCCCGTAGCCAACGGGAACGGGCCCCGGCCCGCACTCCGCAGGCGGGAGCGCGGGCCAGGACCCGTACGTATTCGGTCACCGCGCCGGCGAGGCCGGTCGCCGTGCGGAGGTCAGACGTTGACGCCGTAGTCGGAGGCGATGCCCGCCAGGCCGGAGGCGTACCCCTGGCCGACCGCGCGGAACTTCCACTCCGCCCCGTGCCGGTACAGCTCACCGAAGACCATGGCCGTCTCCGTCGACGCGTCCTCGCTGAGGTCGTATCGGGCGAGCTCCACCCCGTTGGCCTGGTTCACCACGCGGATGAACGCGTTGCGCACCTGGCCGAAACTCTGCCCCCGGCTCTGCGCGTCATGGATGGAGACGGGGAAGACGATCTTCGCGACATCCGCCGGGACACCCGCCAGATCCACGTTGATGGACTCGTCGTCGCCCTCACCCTCACCCGTCAGGTTGTCACCGGTGTGCTGGACCGAACCGTCGGGGCTGTTGAGGTTGTTGTAGAAGACGAAGTGAAGGTCGGAGAGGACCTTGCCGGTCTCCGAGCACAGCAGCGCGCTGGCGTCGAGGTCGTGATCGGCGCCCGTCGTCGTCCGTACGTCCCAGCCCAGGCCGACCGTCACCGCGGTCAGGCCGGGTGCCTCCTTCGACAAGGAGACATTGCCGCCCTTGGCCAGGGTCACACCCATGAACTTCCTCCAATGATCCAGTGATCCGTTGATCAGTACTGCTTCGGCCGTCACCGAGTTGAACGACGGCCCGTCCTCTGCGGTTCCCTGATTGCGCAAGCCGTGAAGTGGGGAGGCGACGCAGAGTCTGTGGCCACACCGCTCACTGAGGCGATTCCTCCTTCATGGCCTTCGCCTCACTCTTCAGGATCCGCATGGATTTGCCCAGGGCGCGCGCGGTGTCCGGCAGCTTCTTCGCGCCGAACAGCATGACCACGACCAGCGCGATGATCAGCAGGTGCCAGGGTTCGAGGCCGTTGCGCAGCATGCGCTTCACGCCCTTTCTTCGGGTGTCTTCCGGTCAATGATTTCGGCAGGTGTTCGCGGACACCGGATGGAGCCGACCATGGACAGGTCCGGTGATCCATTCGGACGCAAACACTTGCTACATTGCGCAACTGTACAACCATGAGTGGGCGGTGCGAGTCCGACTTCATGGAAGGCCGGACGAACTGGGGTGGGACATGGCGGGCAGTCACAAAGGGGCGGGGACAGGGGGGCGCAGGCGCCTGCGGCGGACGGGCCTGTTCGGGCTCTCGTTCCTCGTACTGCTGGTGGCCGGGGTCGGCTGGGGGTACCTGAAGCTGAACGGAAGCATCGACACGTTCAGTGCCGACGGCGTCTCCGGTGACCGCCCGCCCGACACGTCCGAGGGGCAGAACGTCCTGGTGATCGGATCGGACTCACGATCGGGCGCCAACAGCGGGCTCGGCGGTGGGACGGGCGACGTCGGGCGCTCCGACACCGCGTTCCTGCTCCATGTCTACGCCGACCACAAACACGCCGTCGCGGTGTCCATCCCCCGCGACACCCTCGTCGACATCCCGGCCTGCAAGAAGCCCGACGGCAGCTGGACGGCTCCGCAGCGGAACACCATGTTCAACGCGGCGTTCTCGGTGGGGGAGACGGCCGAGGGCAACCCCGCCTGCACCCAGAACACCGTCGAACACCTCACCGGACTGCGCGTCGACCACACCATCGTGGTCGACTTCGCCGGATTCTCCTCGCTGACCTCGGCCGTCGGGGGGATACCCGTCTGCCTGCCGCAGGACATCTACCAGCGCGACCTGAATCCCAAGCGGGCCACCCAGGGGTCCCTGATCTTCGCCAAGGGCCCGCAGTCGGTCTCCGGACAGCGGGCTCTCGACTACGTACGGATCCGGCACGGCATCGGCGACGGATCCGACATAGGGCGCATCAAACGGCAGCAGGCCTTCGTCGGCTCCCTCGTGAAGAAGGTCAAGTCCCGCGGACTGAATCCGACCACCCTGCTGCCGCTCGCCAACGCGGCCACCGACGCGATGACCGTGGACCCTGGGCTCGGTTCGGCCGACCGGCTACTGTCGTTCGCCATGTCGATGAAGAACGTCGACCTGCACAACACGAAGTTCGTCACCATCCCCTGGCGCTACCAGGGCGCCCGCGTCGCGATCGTGGAACCGGACGCCGACGCACTGTGGGCGTCACTCAAGGCCGACCGCACACTCGACGGGCAGAACGCCGCCGGCAAGAAGGGAAGCGGCGACTCGGCGGCGTCCGGCGGGGAGTCGCCCTCTCCCACCGCTCCGGTCTCCGGCGAGGGCACCGACGTGGCCGTCTACAACGGCACCACGGTGACCGGGCTCGCGGCCAAGGCGGCGGAGCTGCTGCGCTCGCACGGCTTCACCGTCACCGGCACGGCTACAGCCGACTCCCAGGACCGGACCCGGACCCTGGTCACCTACGGCCCAGGCCTCCGGGACAAGGCCGAGAACACGGCCCGGCTCTTCAGTGGAGCGCGCACCACGGAGTCGGCGGACGCCGGAATCCAGGTCATCGTCGGCGGCGACTACGCCCAGAACCCCACCGCCGCCCCGGCGGCACCGAAGCCCGACGCCGTACCGTCCGCCGTCGCCGGCGAAGCCCGCTCGGCCGACGACGACCTGTGCAGCGACCTCTCGTACGGCTGACCCGCCCGATGACGGCTCAGGCCGAAGGCCCGGCGGTCCGCAGCTGCAACGAGGGGTTCGGAGGCGGCGCGAATCCGAACGACTCGTAGAGTCCGGCGCCGTCCCCGGTGGCATTGAGGCTGACCACGGCCACGCGCGTCTCCTGCTCGAACCAGGTGAGCAGTGCGTCGAGGCAGGCGCGGGCATGGCCGAGCCTGCGCCGCCGAGGATCGGTACTGACGTTGGACACGTGTCCGTGCAGCCCGCTCGGGTTGGCCGGACTCGGCGCGTGCGAGTCGCACGCGCCGACCGCGCACGCCACCACGCCGAGCTCGGGATCCTCGACCAGGAACGCGGCGAACTCGTCCGACAGCGGCATCCGGCCGGCGAACCACCGCGCCGAGGCGGCGCGCCACGAAGCGCGCTCGTCGCCGGTGTCGAGCCCCATGTCGGACAGCATCAGCGCGCGCATCCGGACCAGCGCCGGAATGTCGTCGGCCGTGGCGCGCCGTACCCGCGCCGTGCGGGAGTGAGCGCTTCCCGCGGCGGTCTCCGGCAGTTCCGCGCCGGGTCCCGCCACAGCTCGCGCACCGGAACCCGTGCGGTCGGTGCCCGACGCGGTCATGAGAGCCCCCGTTTCCGTTCGTAGCGGTTGCGCGCCGCCGCGAGGCCGTACGCGTACAGCGCGAGGACGCTGGCGAGCAGCAGGTAGTAGAGCGGCGGCAGCGCGCTCATCCCCAGTGGCGGGCCGAGCGGCGTGAGCGGCAGCAGGACGCCGACGACCGCCAGACCGGCCGCGGCCGCCCGCAGCGGCCCGCCGGTGCGCCCCTCCGCGGCCCGTCGGCCGGTGCGCAGCAGCAGCATCACCAGGGCCTGGGTGAGGAGGTTCTCGGTGAACCATCCGGAGTGGAACGCCGCCTGGTCGTCCGCCCGGAAATCATGCAGGGCAAGGGCCAGCACGGCGAAGGTCGCGAGGTCGGCGGCGGCGTTCAGCAGCCCGAACCGGGTGATGAACCGGAGGAAGTCCCGCGGGCGCAGTACCGTCGGCCTCCGCAGTACGGAGGACGCGGGACGGTCGAAGGCGAAAGCGAGCTGCGCCGCGTCGAAACACAGGTTCTGCACCAGGACCTGCGCCGGAAGCATCGGCAGGAAGGGCAGCAGCAGACCCGCGGCCAGCATCGCGATCACGTTTCCGAGGTTCGAGGAGAGCGTGATGCGCAGATAGGTGGCGATGTTGCCGCTGCTGCGCCGGCCCGCAGTGATCGCGTGGTCGATGGCGCCGAGATCCTTCTCCGCGAGGACCACATCGGCGGTCTCCCGGGCCACGTCGACCGCGTTGCGCGGGCAGATGCCCACGTCGGCGGCGTGCAGGGCGGGCAGGTCGTTGACGCCGTCACCGAGGAACCCCGTGGTGTGCCCGGAGGTACGCAGCGCGGCGACGATCCGGGCCTTGTGCCCGGGTGTGCAGCGAGCGAACACGGTCGCGCGGTCGGCCGTGCGGGCGAGCTCGGCCTCGGTCAGCGCGTCGATCTCCTCCGCGGCGACGACCTGTCCCGGATCGAGCCCCAGGTCCCGGCAGGCGCGGGCCGCGGTGCCCGGGTGGTCCCCGGTGAGCACCTTCACGGTGACGCCCCGGCGTGCCAGTACGTCCAGCGCGTCGGCGGCGCTCGGCGTGAGCGCGTCCCGCAGCGCCACGAAGCCGAGAAAGGCGAGCCCGTGCTCGTCCGCCGGGGTGTACGTTCCGAGCCGTGCGGGCCGCTCGGTACGGGCGACGGCGAGCAGCCGTAGTCCTTCGGCGGCCTCCCGCGCCGCCACGCCGGCCAGCCGCTCCCGTTCCGCCGGTTCCAGTTCGCACCGCTCCAGGACGGCCTCCACGGCGCCCTTGGTGACCAGCACATGGGTGCCGAGTCCGCCGGGGAGCCGGACGACCGCGGTGGACAGGCGCCGCACCGGATCGAAGGGCAGGGCGGCCACCGCGTCGTACGAGCCGACAGCGGTACGCGGGCTCCCGCCGCCGGAACCGGACTCCTCCTGCTGCTCCGAGGCGTCCAGCACCGCCTCGTCGAGGGCGTCGGGCGCCGGCAGGTCGGCGAGCTGGAGCGTCCACAGCGCGTTGACCGCCGCCCAGTGCAGCACCTGAGGATCCGGGCTCCCCGTCCGGTCCAGCGAGCGGTCGACGACGGGCCGGTCCTGGGTGAGGGTTCCCGTCTTGTCCAGGCAGAGCACATCGATCGCGCCCAGGTCGTGCAGCGCGGGCAGCCGCTTGACGATCACCCCGCTGTTCCGGGCGAGCTGCGAAGCTCCCCGCGCCAGTGCGGTGGTGACGATGACCGGCAGCATCTCCGGCGTCAGCCCCACCGCCACCGCCACGGCGAAGGGCAGCGTCTCCAGCCCCCGGCCGCGCAGCGCGGCATTGGCCATCAGGACCAACGGCGGGGTGAGCAGCATGAAGCGGATCAAGGTCCAGGAGATCCCCTGCACCGACCGGTCGAACGCGCTGGCGCCGCGGAGGTGTGCCGAGCGGTCGTACGCGGCAGCGAACCGGGTGTCCCCACCGGTCGCGACCACCACCGCCGTGCCACTCCCGGACGCCACACTGCTGCCCTGGAAACACAGCTGGCGCTGGGCGAACACACCCCCCGCTCCCTCGGGCACGCTGTGCAGCGTGGGCGGGGCCTGCTGCCGTTGTACGTCGTCCGCGGGGCGCTTCCCGACGGGCGCGGACTCCCCGGTGAGGGCGGACTGGTGCACGGTGAGGCCGCTCGCGCGCAACAGCTGCACGTCGGCCGGTACGAGGTCGCCGGGGCCGAGCCTGATCACATCGCCCGGAACGAGCTCACCGACCGGCACGTCGCGGGCCTGCGGAGCCGCCTGCGGCCCGCTGCGGCGCAGCACTGTCGCTGTCGTCGCGACCAGCTCGCGCAGCGCGGCGGTCGCCCGGTCGGCCCGGTGCTCCTCCGCCGAGCGCAGCAGGCAGCTGACCAGCACCAGCACGAGCGTCACGGACGCCGTACCCCAGGCGTTCACCGCTGCCGAGACCAGCCCGAGGCAGAACAGGACGGAAGTGAAGGGATCCCGCAAGGTGCGCAGGAAGCGCAGTGGCCAGGGGACCGGGCGCCATGCGGGGAGGATGTTCTCGCCGAACCGGGCCAGCCGTTCCTCCGCCTCGGCCTCGACCAGCCCCCGAGGCCCGCTGTCCAGCGCACGCAGGACCTGGAGCGAGGTGGGCGCCGTAGTCGGTCGCGGGGTGGCCGAGGCGCCGGTGGTGGTGCCGGGCATCGGCACGACGACCCCGGGCCCGTCGCCCGTCCCCGCCGCGGCAGCGTTCTCAGGCACCGAGCTCATGGAGCCGTACCGGTTGCGACGCCGGGTACCCGGCCCGCTCCGCGAGCTGGCCGACCATGAGCCGTACGACCGTCACCACTTCGGGATCATCGACCAGGTACACCTGCCGGCGGCCCTCGCGCCGGGAGCGGACGAGACCGGCCAGCTTCAGCTTCGTCAGATGCTGGCTCACGGACGGCAGCGTGCCGCCCACCCGCTCCGCCAGGCCCGTCACATCACTCTCGCCCTGGGCCAGCGCCCACACGATGTGCAGTCGGGCGGGTGTCGCCAGCAGACCGAACGCGGCAGCCGCCTGGGCCAGCACCTCTGCGGGCGGATCCTGGAAACCGCCGCCGGCACCTGTCGACACTCTTTTGCTCCCGTCCGCGTGGGCCGACTCCTCGCACCCGAGGGGACCCAGTGTAGGCGCCGGACGACGACCGCCCGGGCATGTGGCCGAGTACGGGGGCCGGATGCGCGGGGGCCCGGCTCCTCGGTTCAGCGGGCTCAGCAGACTTGGCCCGATTTCGCCCTGTCCGATCCGCGGAGGGGTGCTTGCCCGGACGTGACCCGTGCGCAAGGCTTACACGTAAGTGGGGCACGGGGAACGTATGAACGGGGAGGAACGGAATGGCACTGGACAGGGGACTCGACTGGCTCCTTGACGATCTCACCAGCCGGGTGGAACACATACGGCACGCCCTGGTGCTGTCGAACGACGGTCTGGTGACCGGAGCGAGTACCGGTCTGGCACGCGAGGACGCGGAACATCTGGCGGCGGTCTCGTCCGGCCTGCACAGCCTCGCCCGCGGGTCGGGACGGCACTTCCGCGCCGGAAGGGCCCGGCAGACCATGGTGGAGTTCGACGAGGCGTTGCTCTTCGTGACGGCCGCAGGGGACGGCAGCTGCCTGTGTGTGCTGAGCGAGGCCGAGGCCGATGTGGGGCAGGTCGCGTACGAGATGACGCTGCTGGTCAACAAGGTCGGGGAGCACCTCGGCGTGGCGGCGCGGCAGGACGGGATCGGCGGGTTCGATCAGCTCTGAGGCCCCGTCCTCGACGTTGTTGCCCGGCCCGGTAGTTATCCACAGGCCGGGCGGCCGTCACTCCCTCTGAGCTACCTTTGGTCACAGAGAGTATTCGAATCTCACGGGGGAGAATCGTGATGCCGGTGACGGATGCGGTAGGTACGAATGGCGTCCACATGGTCGCCGCGAGCCGGGCTGCTGCGGACCTTGTCCTGAAGCGATCGGAGTTCGAGCTTGCGGTGCACCTGGGCATCGTCCGGGTGGAGGCGCGGCGGAGCGGTGGGCGGCCCAGGGTCCGCCAGGAGGAGATCGACCGGCTCTGGTCGGAGAAGGGCTTCCCGGGGGCCCTGCGGGAGCGGGTGCGAACGGTGGGGACGGCGGAAGGGGCGCGGCTGCTCGGAATCAGCCCGGTCCGCTTCGCCCGGCTGGCCCGCGCGGGATGTGTCACCCCGGTCGCGTTCTACCTCAATCGCTACCGGGCGGTGGTGTGGCTCTATCTCGCCCAGGAACTGGGCGGACTCGCCGCCCGCTCGCCCGAACTGCTGGTGGGCAGGAGCCCGGCCTGGATGCGCGACCGGCTGGACTCCGGCAGTGACTGCCGCCCGCGCAACTGGCGCTCGCGGCGGATCGAACGGCTGCTGAGCCTCACCGAGGATCCTTGGGCGCGCGCGGCGGTCGTGGCCCAGACGCTCGACCCGGCTCAGCTGGCGGAAGTGGTGGACGATCCCTACGAGCGCGCCTACTTCGCCCGGGTCCGGCCCGAACCGGTCTTCGGGCAACGGGGATCATCGGCCACGCAGGACACGATGGGGCGCCTGATGCTGGCCGACGAGCCCGACGAGATCCTCTGGCGGCGGGTCAACCTCATCATGGAGCTGGACGGTGCCCGCGAGGTCCGTCAGGCGCCGCGGCCCGGCGACGAACGGCGTGCGGACGTGGAGGCGTTCGACCGGCCTCCGACGGCAGCCGTGCCGTTCGATCGGTCTGACTGGGCCGAACCGGTGGACCCGGCCGAGCGAGTGGAGCCGGCGCACCCGGCGGGCTCAGCGGAACCAGCCGAAGCGGTGGGGCCGGTGGGACCGGGCGGACCCACTGAGCCTCT
Organism: Streptomyces sp. NBC_00341; assembly: GCF_041435055.1. NCBI lineage: Bacteria > Bacillati > Actinomycetota > Actinomycetes > Kitasatosporales > Streptomycetaceae > Streptomyces > Streptomyces sp. NBC_00341. The sequence continues at coordinate 8,595,651 of NZ_CP108002.1, forward strand.
GCAACATGCCGAACTGGACGGTGGCGATCCGGTCAGGCCCGCCCAACCAGCCGCGAGCGCAGGCCCCCTTGGCCTGCTGGCCCGGCTCCGGCTCCGCCGGGTTCGTGGAGGGCGGCGTCGTCAGGAGCGTGCTTCACGCCCGGCCGCCCACCCTGCCGGGCGCCGTCCGCGCGGCGGGCACGGTTCGCACGGCTGGAAGCGTCCGCCGGCCGGTCCGCAGATGGGCCCGCGAAGGGAGGGCGCCGCGGCCAGGGATCAGGAAGTCGCGCAAGGGGGCCGGGGCTGGCAGTCTTTGCCCAATGTTGATCAGGGAAGCAACCATCGATGATTGGCCCGCTATTTGGCCGTTCTTTCACGAAATCGTCTCCGCGGGCGAGACCTTCACCTACCCCCTCGACCTGGGGGAGGTGGACGCCAGTGAGTGGTGGCTCGTCAAGTCGCCCAGCCGTGCGGTCGTCGCCGTCGCCGACGACGGGACGGTTCTGGGTACGGCGAAGATGAACAGGAACCACATGGGTAACGGTTCGCACATCGCGAGCGCCAGCTACATGGTCGACCCCCGGCACGCCGGACGCGGCGTGGGGCGGGCCCTGTGCGAATACACGATCGACTGGGCCCGCACGGCGGGGTTCCGGGCCATGCAGTTCAACGCCGTGGTGGAGACGAACGCCGCCGCTGTCAGGCTCTACCGCTCGCTCGGCTTCGAAGTCCTGGGCACACTGCCTGAGGGATTCAACCACCCGAAGCACGGGTTCGTGGGCGTGCACATCATGCACCGGCCGCTCTGACGCCACCCCGAACGATACGTTCCGGTGTCATGCGCTCACTTCACGCCACCGCCGGACCGGCCGTTGCCCGGACCGGGGTGTCCGTCATGTCCCAACCAGCGACGAGTTGCTGTCAGTTGTGACGTCGAATGGTGTGTGGGGCGGGTGCACATACGGGAGACAGGGGCAGTACTGTGCGCCCCACCGCCATTCGGGCGATGAAACATATGCGGAGGAACAATCCATGACCATACCCAGGAGATCGCTGCGCGCTGCGGGAACCCTCGCCGCCGCTGCGGTTGTCGGTCTGACCGGCGTGGTTCTCACCGCCGGTCCGGCCGCAGCTCACACCCCCACCTGGGACGTGACCTGTACCGAGGTGAGCCTTCACCTCAGCGCGTACAACGACAAGGTCACCAACCAGGTGACCGTGACCGTTGACGGTAAGGAGCTGCTGCCGACGGAGAGCTTCGGCAAGGGGCTCGACAAGACGATCGACCTGCCTGAGCACGACAAGGCTCTGACGGTGCACCTGTCCGTCAAGGCCGGTGACGGCGACCAGTACTCGAAGGAAGACGAGAAGACGGCGCCGGTGTGCGAGGGTCAGACCTCGACGCCCACGCCCACGCCTTCCGAGACGAAGCCGTCCGAGCCGTCCACGCCGTCTCAGTCGCCCACGACCTCGGCGCCCACCCCGGCCGACACCCCCAGCGAGACCGCTTCGTCGTCTGCGCCCGCCGCAGCCGCGCCGAGCCCCTCCTCGCCGGACCTGGCCGAGACCGGTTCGTCGTCCGCCACTCCCATCATCGGTGGTGCGGCTGCCGCCGTGCTGCTGGCCGGTGGCGGCATCATGTGGTCCGTGCGCAAGCGTCGCACCGCTCAGCACTGACGTAGTCCGGCGGTCCGGGCGCTCGGCGCCCGGTAGTCCGGTCGAGGGGCGTGCCGCAACGCGTTCGGCGTGGCGGCACGCCCCTCAACGCTGTCCACCCACGGTGCCGACGGGACTGACACCGTGTCGACGGGACTGACACCGCGTTCAGGCAACTGACACCGCCTCCGGCGGCCACCACTGGGCGCGGCGGTAACTACCGGGTGTCCGTGTCCCGGTGGACCGGCGGGGACGTGGGCGGCGCCGCAGGGCCGATCTCGCACCAGACCGCCTTCCCCTCGCCGCGCGGCTCGATGCCCCACCGCGTGGCGACGGCGTCCAGGAGGAGCAGGCCCCGTCCCGAAGTGGCTGTCTCACCCGGCGTCCGGCGCCTGGGCCACGCGCTGGAGCGGTCCTGCACCGACAGCCGCACCCGCCGCACCGGTTCCGGCAGTACCTCCAGAGTGAGCACGGCTCCGCCCTCCGTGTGAAGCAGCACGTTCACCAGCAGCTCCCCGGTCACCAGCTCCGCGTCGTCCGCGAGTTCGGCCATGCCCCAGTCGGTCAGCGCCTGCCGCACGATCGTCCGTGCGTCGGAGAGCCCCTCCGGGTCGGCCTGATGGATGTACTGATGCAGCCGTGGCGCACGCGGCGAGCCCGGGTCCGGACTGCGGCGCAGCACCAGCAGCGCGACGTCGTCGCCCGAACCCCAGCGCTCCCACAGCCGGTCCGACAGATGATCGGCGAGCGCCTCCGCCCCCGCCGGGCCCGCGCTCACCTCGTTGACGAGTGTGCGCACCCCGTCGTCGATGTCGGCGCCGGGCTCCTCGACCAGCCCGTCGGTGTACAGGACCAGCGTCTCGCCGGGGACCAGATCGAGCCGCGTCTCGGGGTACTCCTCGTCCCCGAAATCGGTTGAGATGCCCAGGGGCAGGCCGCCGCGTACCTGCGGACTGCCGACCCGGCCGTCCGTGTGCCGGATCAGCGGACCGAAGTGCCCGGCCCGCACCACCCGCACCGTTCCGCTGCCGAGATCGACCTGGGCGTAGGTGCAGGTGGCGAACCGGTCCGTGTCCAGTTCGGCGAGGAACCGGGAGGCGCGGGCCAGCACCGTCGACGGCGGGTGCCCCTCCCCGGCGTACGCACGCAGCGCGATCCGCAGCTGGCCCATGATCGCGGCCGCATGCGTGTCATGGCCCTGCACGTCGCCCACCACGATGCCGAACCGGTCCTTCGGCAGTGCGATCACGTCGTACCAGTCACCGCCGACCTGACGTCCGCTCCACGCCGCGTGGTAGCGGACCGCGATCTCGCCGCCCTCGACGTCATGGATCCGCCGGGGCAGCATCGTGGACTGGAGACCGGTGGCGAATTCCCGCTCCTCGTCGAAGAGCTTGGCCCGCTGGAGGGACTGGGCGACGATCGCGGCGAGGCCCAGACACAGGTTGCGCTCGTCGGCGTTGAAGGCCGTGCGCTCACGGTAGAAGAGCGCCAGCCCGCCGAGCGAACGTGCCTGCGCGACGAGCGGCAGATAGGCCGCGGCCTGGAACTTCAGCCGGCCCACGTACGGCTCCAGCACCGGATAGCGCCGGGTGAGCGCGCCGAGTGAGCTCACGAAGCGCGGCCGGCCGCTGAGAACGGTGTCGGCCAGCGGGAAGCCCCGGTCGAGCCGGCCCTGCCCCAGCTCGTCCACGACCTCCAGGGAGTCGCCGCTCAGCGCGATGACATTAAGTGTTGCGTTGTCCAGCAGTCCGAGCGCCAGACCGTCGGCGCCCAGCCGGGCCAGACCGCCCGGTCCCGTCAGAACTGCCGTCACGTCGTCCACGGTCACCGCCCGCGACAACGCACTCGTTGTGCGTTCAACAATATCGGTCTGGCGCTGACGGCGTTTTTCCAGTTCCAGCACGAAGGCCGAATGGGTGACTTCCGCCGTCGCGTCCCGCACCACCCCGATCACCCGGTGTGCCCGGCCGTCGGCGCTGCGCAGGATGCGTGCCTGGATATGGGTCCACTGGTCGCCGTTCTCATCCGTCGGGACCCGGAAGTGAACGCTGTACGAGCTGCGCCCGCCCTTGACGGCCTCGTCGATCGCCGTATCGAGACGGACCCGCTCCTCGGGCTCCAGCCGTTCCACCAGGGACTCCGGCCGTGAGTCGAAAGTGGCCGGGTCCAGGCCGAACACCAGCAGGCCCGCCTCGTCGATGTCCAGCGTCCGGGCATCGAGATCCCACTCGAAACTGCCCGTGCGGTTCATGGCAAGGCGCTCCGCCGTCCCGGTGTCGCCGCCCGGTGTCTTCCCGGCCGGCGGACCGGGCCGGACGGGGATGATCGGTGGCCGGTCGTGATCGGTCATTCCTGCTCCGAAGATCGTCCGGCGGGGCTGCTGTACTGCCTGACCCAATTGTCTGGCGGGTCGGGCACTGCTGCCACAGCGGAAATCCGCCCGGGAAGTGTCCGGACCACTGCCCCCTGGCCGCTGCCACCCCTCGTACCCGCGCTCCGGGACCGCCGAGCACAATGGCAGCGTAAGGCCGTCCGTGACCGGCGGAACGGCACGTACTGGGGCTGACCGGAGCGCACGCATGAACCACGAGGATCCCGTCCTGCTGCACACCGAGGGGCGCATCCGCCACCTCACGCTCAACCGGCCCCGGGCCCTCAACGCGCTGAACCACACCATGGTGCTGCGCATGGCGGAAGCGCTGGACGCTGCGGAACGGGACGACTCGGTCACCGCCGTGCTGCTCACGGGGGCGGGGGAGCGGGGGCTGTGCGCCGGCGGTGACATCCGCGCCATCCGCGACGACGCCATCGCCGGCGGCGGGACCGCACTGGACTTCTGGCGTGACGAGTACCGGCTCAACGCCCGTATCGCCCGGTTCTCCAAGCCGTACGTAGCGATCATGGACGGCATCGTGATGGGCGGCGGCGTCGGCGTCTCGGCCCACGGCTCGATCCGGATCGTCACGGAGCGTTCGCGCATCGCGATGCCCGAGACCGGTATCGGGTTCGTCCCGGACGTCGGCGGCACCTACCTGCTGGGCAGGGCGCCCGGTGAGCTCGGCACCCACCTGGCGCTCACCGGGGCAGCCGTCGGCGCGGCGGACGCGCTGCTGTGCGGACTCGCCGACCACTTCGTGCCGTCGCGGGAGCTCCCCGGTCTGATCGCCGCCCTCGACCTGTGCGCCACACCCTCGGACGTCGCCGCGGCGGTGCGGCGCTACGCCGGCACGGCCACCGGAGGCGAACTGGCCGCACAGCGCGGCTGGATCGACCCCTGCTACGGCGCCGGAACGGTCGAGGAGATCGTCGAGCGCCTCGGTGACTGCGGCGAGCCCGCCGCCAAGGAGGCCGCCGCCACGATCCTGGCGAAGTCGCCCACCGCGCTCAAGGTGACCCTCGAAGCCGTCCGCAGGGCGCGCCGCCTCGACCGCCTGGAGGCCGTGCTGGACCAGGAGTTCCGGGTCTCGTCCACCGCCTTCACCCGGCCCGACCTGGTCGAGGGCGTACGCGCCCAGATCGTCGACAAGGACCGGAACCCGCGATGGAACCCCGCCACGCTCACCGAGGTCACCGACGCCGACGTGGAGCGGTTCTTCGCCTCCCTCGGCGACGGTGAACTCGGCCTGGACGCCCCGGCGGCCCCCTGAGGTGGCCGCCCGCGTCAGAGGTCGTTGGGCCCGGTCACCGTACGGAAGGGCAGGCCCAGCAGGTCGGCGGCGGCCCGGAAGTCCCGTGCACGGTGGCCGGTGCACAGCGCCCAGTGGTGACCGATGCCCGTGGCGGACCAGGCATCGGTCCACTCACCGGGATCGAAGCCGAAGTCCACCCGGGAGGTCGTGTTGCCGATCTCCAGCAGCGGACCGGGCACGACCTCCCCCTCGGACGCGATCAGGACGAACGACCCGTCGGCCTCCTGACCGATGCCGAACGTGGTGACCGGCCCGTGGGTGACGTCGAATTCGACGCTGACACCCCAGCCGCGCTTGCCGTGGTAGACACCCAGACCGCGCAGCAGCGGGTCCTTCGCGCTGATCGCCAGATGGGCGGGGCCGTCGTGCCCCATCTCCACGACCCGGTCGCGGAAGTTGAGCGCCTGCAGTTCGGTGAACGAACCGCCCGTCCCCATGGTGTCGGCGATCAGCATGGCGAGGCTGGTGCGCAGCTCGTACTCACCGGCCATCGGTACCCCGCGGGCGGTCAGCAGGGAGGCGCCCAGGATCATGCCGGCCCCCAGCCGCTCGTGGATCTCGCCCTCCAGCCCCCGGTGGTAGTAGGCGAGGCTGTCGAGCGCGAAATCGGCCACCAGCCGGTCCAGACCGACCGAGACCCGGGCCGCCCAGGCGAGATCGCCCTCATCGACGGAATCGTCCAGGGTGAAGACCTCCCGGGCCAGGGCGACCCGTTCGGCGGTCTCCCTGTCCGTGACAGTCGAGACCCTGACCCGCAGGTCGTCGAACTCCAGAACCTCCACATGGCCGCCCAGCTGCGAGGAGACCAGCGTCATGTCGGTGGAGACGTCGAGCATGCCCGGGTACAGATGCCCCATCAGCCCGTGGCGGCCGTGGCGCAGCGCACCGCGCACCCCGGCCGCCGAGATCCAGCGGCGGATCCGGCCCCAGGCGTTCTCGTCACGCAGATGGCCCGAGACCGAGCGGAACGGGATGCCGCTGCGCCGGAACACGTTGGCGACCTCAGGCAGCGGGCACTGACCGCAGTACGCCAGCCACTCGCCCGTGCCGGTGTTCGCGTGGTCCATGGCCTCGGTCGGTTGGAGGTCGATGACCAGCACCGGGGTGTGCGTGCGCTGGGCGACCGGCAGCACCATCGAAGCGGTGAGATATGTCGTCAGGAACGTCACCACCAGATCGCAGTCGGCCCGCCGCAACTGTTCGGCAGCCCTGGCCGACTCCTGCGGATCGGAGACGAAGCCCGCGTCGACCACCTCGCACCCCATCTCCTCGATCCGTCCGGTCACGAACCGGGCCGACTCCCGCAGCTGTTCGAGAAGGCCGGGGAACTGCGGCCAGTACGCGCCGAGCCCGCCGGAGACCAGGCCCACCCGGGTCCGGCGGCGGAACGTCCGGGCAAGGGCACCGCCGGGCTCGGCGGCGCGGTCGTCAGACATCAGGTATTTCCCTTCCTCGCAGGTGATTTCCGGTCAGCCGGGCCCCCGCGCGGTCCGCATCGGGGTGGGTGACCGAGCCCAGCCCGTAGTCGTCGTTCTGGAAGACGTTCGAGTTGATCGCACCGATCCGCAGCCCGAGGCTCTCGGCGTGCCGGGTCAGCGCGGCGCAGTCCGTCACCTTGTCCCGGGCGATGTGCAACGACACCTTCGGCGCGACCCCGGTGAACGCGTGCACCTGCGCCGCGTCCTCCATCTTCTCGAACGGGTCGCGTGGCACCCCCGGCTGTGCGAACACCTTGAAGCGAGTCCCGGGATTGCCGTAACCCCACGAAGGAGTCTCGACCACCTGAGACTTCAGGGCTGCCTTGACGGCCGACACATCAGACATGAGCACCTCGAAAGCAGAGTCATTCGGCGACCGCGACCGTCAGGGATGACATGAATCGATTCATCCGGAACGTACGCTAGGTTTGGCGCCGACGACTAGTCAAGCAACTGGCCAGTCTTCTCGGTTTGAACGTGGGTTTGAATCAATTCACCACGGATCGGGGCGACCCGGCCGAAGACGGACCCGGCCTGCCCGAGGCGTGCCGAACCGCCTCGGCGCCTGCCGCACGGCTCGGCTCAGTGCCCGCTGCCGGACATGCTCGGCTGGAGCGACCGGACGAGATCGAAGAACCGTGACTCGTTGCCCGAGAGACCGGCCCGCCGCAGCGCGCCGTCGGCCTCCTCGATCGGTGCTGCGAGCAGGGGCATGTACAGCGGGGCGTCATCCGGGTCGCAGAGAGCAGCCCGGGTGGCCTCCAGCAAACGGACGTACGCCTGCGCCGCGGCGAGTTCGTCATCGCGCATCTCAGCATCTCCCCGTCAGAGGTGTCGGACCCACAAGCATCCCCCATGGGTCTGACAACACCCCGGGTCCGGGCCGGGCGTGGTCCCTACGGACCATCAGGCCTGTGCGCACCGGCCGGTGGCTCGACCTCCAGGAATCTTCGGCGGCGCGGCCCGTGGTACAGCAGCGCGATCCAGCCCGACCCCCGCAGCGCCGCCGCGCACCGGTTCAGTTCACCGCCCTCCTCGTGCGCCGCCCCGCTGCCGGACGGGCCGAGCCATTCGACACGTACGGTGCCAGGGGCCGTTGCGGGCTCCACCCGGTATCCGGTCGCCGTACGCCGCCCGGACGCGTCGACCGCCGACGCGGACAGCCCCGACGCCTCCAGCGTGAGGGCGACGGCGCGTACCGGATTGTGCAGTTCCCACAGGGCCGGGACGGACTCGGGGTCCGGGTGTCCGGAGTTGGCCAGCCGCCGGATCTGCGTCATCCCGGCGAACGCCGTCCGTACCGCGGCGGCACGTTTCTCCGCCGGGCCCGGGGGTGACGGACCCTCACCGGTGGCCGGTTCGAAACCGGCTTCCTCCTCGGTGTCCATCCGCCTCCCCCTTCGCTCGTACGCGCTTGCCGCCAGTGTGCGCCGCCGCACTGACAACGGCGCCCTACCGGCAAGGTGCTGGGAGGCCCAGGGGTCAGGCGGCGCCTCCAAGCACCTTGCCCGGGTTCAGGATGCCGTGCGGATCGAGCGCCGCCTTCACCGCGTGATGCATGCCGAGCACCGCGGGACCCAACTCCTTGTCCATGCCCCGCATCTTCAGCAGGCCGACCCCGTGCTCGCCCGTGACCGTGCCGCCCAGCGCGATCGCGTCGTCCAGGATGTCCTCGAAGGCGGACTGCGCGCGGGCACGCGCCGCTTCGTCACCCGGCGGCGTGATGATCAGGGGGTGCAGATTGCCGTCCCCCGCATGGGCGATGTTGGCGATCAGGACGTCGTGCCTGGCCGCCGTCCGCTCGGTCCGGGCCAGCATCTCCGGAACCGCGGTCCGCGGTACGCAGACGTCCTCTGTCAGGACCGGGCCGAGCCGTTCGAGCGCCGGGTAGGCCAGCCGCCGGGCCTGGAACAGGGCATCGGCCTCCTGCTGGTCGGTGGAGACCGCGGCCCAGCTCGCACCGGCCCGTTCGAAGCAGTCCCGGATCAGTTCGGCCTCGGCGTCGCCCTCGGCCCCCGGAGTGTCCACCCGGCCGAGCAGCACCACGTCCGCGTCCGCGGACAGCCCCATCTTCTTCCAGGCGTCCACGGCGGCGAGGCAGTGACGGTCGACCAGTTCGAGTGCGGACGGAATGACGCCGGACGCGGTCACGGCGCTCACCGCCTCACCGGCGGCGACCACCGACGAGAAGTAGCCCGCGACCGTCCGCTCCTGGAGACGGGCCGGGCGCAGCCGCACGGTGATCTCCGTGATCACCCCGAGCGTGCCCTCGGAACCCACCATCAGCCCGGCCAGGTCGTACCCCGCCACGCCCTTCGCGGTACGGCGTCCGAGCGAGACGACCTCGCCGAGCCCGTTGACCACTTCGAGGCCCAGCACGTAGTCGCGGGTCACGCCGTACTTGACGCAGCACATCCCGCCGGCGTTGGTCGCGACGTTGCCGCCGATCGTGGACCATGGGGAGCTCGCCGGATCGGGCGGGTACCAGAGCCCGTGTTCCGCGCACGCCGCCCGGAGGTCGTCGTTGACCACGCCGGGCTGGACCACGGCCAGCCGCTCTGCCGCGTCGATGTCGACGATCCGGTTCATGTCCTCGAACGACAGGATGATCGCCCCGTCCACGGCGTTGGCGCCGCCGGACAGGCCGGTGCCCGCGCCGCGCGGCACCAGGGGAATGCGGTGGGCGAGACAGTGGCGCACCACATCCCGCACCTCGTCGGTGCTCGCCGGGCGGACCACGGCCAGCGGCATCCCGTACGGAGCCCACTCGGCCTCGTCGTGCTGGTACCGGGCCAGGCCCGCCGGATCGGTCAGTACCCGCCTGGCCGGAATGCTGTCGACCGGTGCGTTCGCCACGATGGGGGCCACCTCCCATAAAGATGTATTACCCACCATTGTCGCGCGCGGGGCTGCCGGCCGTGGGGGAGGCCCCCCGTTCTCCTGAATGGACACCGCGTGGGCAGGCCGAACGGACACCGACTGGACAGGCCGAATGGACACCGCGCGGACCGGGCCCGCCGGGAACCTCGGTAGGCTCGGCCGTTCATGAACCCCGCACACCGAAGGACGCAGGCACCGTGCCCGATACCGACCGAGCTCCCGGCACCGACGACCCGGACGGTACCGGCCGGGCAGGCCTGCGCTCCGACTGCGGGAACTGCTTCGGGCTGTGCTGTGTCGCGCTGACCCTCACCCGCTCCGCGGACTTCGCCATCAACAAGGACGCCGGCAAGCCCTGCCGCAACCTTCAGGACGACTTCCGCTGCGGCATCCACACCAGGCTGCGTTCCGAGGGCTTTGCCGGCTGCACCGTGTACGACTGCTTCGGCGCCGGACAGAAGGTGTCGGGGGAGACCTTCGGCGGACAGGACTGGCGCGCGGCCCCGGAGAGCGCCCAGCAGATGTTCGAGGTCTTCCCGGTCATGCGGCAGCTGCACGAGCTGCTCTGGTATCTGACGGAGGCGGCAGAGCTGGCCCCGGCCCGCCCCCTCCACGGCGAGATCGGCCGCACCCTCGAAGAGACGGAGCGCCTCACCCACCTCGACGCCGGCGCCCTCGTGGAACTGGACGTCGCGGCGCACCGGGACGACGTCGCCGCCCTGCTCGCGCGCACCAGCGAGCTCGTCCGTGCCACCGCCCCTCGTAAGAAGAAGCGCAACCACCGCGGCGCCGACCTCATCGGCGCCCGACTCAAGGGAGCCGACCTGCGCGGCGGCGACCTGCGCGGCGCCTGCCTGATCGCGGCGGACCTCACCGGCGCCGATCTAAGGCTCGCCGACCTCATCGGCGCGGACTTCCGGGACGCGCAACTGTCCGGTGCGGACCTGACCGGAGCACTCTTCCTGACCCAGGCACAGCTGAACGCGGCCCGGGGGAACGCCGCGACCCTGCTCCCAGTGTCGCTCAGCCGCCCCTCGCACTGGGAGCGTTGAAGGAGCCCGCGGGAGCCGATCACGCCCGGGGCGCGTCCCCGTCCAGCGGAGCCTCCAGCGCCGCCTTGAGTCGCTGGAGCGTCGTGCGGATGTTGCCGCGCTGGAAGTCCGCGAAGGTGTGCCCCCGGGTGGCCGCCCGGTCGAAGGCGTTGGCCAGGAAGTCCGGCCAGCCACGACGGTCGTCGGTCCAGGTCTCGGTGACCAGGGTGGCGCCGTCCACCTCCTCGAACCGGTACTCCCAGGTGGCGATCGCGCCGGGGAGCCGCGGCCGCCGGGCGCCGATCGCGTGGACCCGGAAGGCGAACCGTTCGCCCAGATCGGCGGCGGTCACCGTGCACCGCGTCGTCCAGCTCAACCTGCCGCGCTTGTTGCGGCCCTCGAAGACCATGCCGACGTACGCCTCCCGGCGCTCGCCGAGCACCTTCGCGCCCCGGTTCTCCGGACTCCAGCGCCCCATCGCGGTCGGGTCGCTGACCTGTGCGTACACCGCCGAGGGCGCGACGGCGACCATCGTGCTGTCCGACACGGACATGGTGCGGGGCATGGAGCACTTCCGATCCGCGGCCGACTGCGGCAACCCCCGGGCGTCGGGACGGCCGCACGGCCGACGGGCTCCCGGGCCCCACACCCTACTGGCCGGTCACATACGTTGCGGCGCCGGGCGTCGCGACCGTCCCCGTATCCGGTGCGCGGGATCGAGAACGCATCCGCCGCGCTGTTCGTTGCACAGGTGGCGTATCCGGAAAACCACCGACAACCGGACCGAGGAGCCCCGCACATGCCCAGCCGCACAGACACCGGCCGTACCGCCCCAGGCAGCACCGACGCAGGCCGCACCCGCCTGGTCGAAGGGCTCATGGAGCGGTTCCCACACGTGCCCAGGGAAGCCGTGATCAAGGAGGACCTGCTGCGCGGCGGCCTGGCCTTCGACGAGTCCGCGCTCAGCGACAACGAGGGCGGTGACATCAAGCCGAAGTCGTACTTCATCTTCTCCTTCGACCACGGCACCCTGCCCGAGCTGGGGGCCGCCGCCCTGCGCCGGCCGCCGGAGGAGATCGTCCTCACCGGCGGACCGTACGAACTGCGGCGCACCGTGGTCTCCGTGCGGGTGAACCCCGCATCGCCCTACCGGGTCGCGGCCGACGCCGACGGCGTGCTCGGGCTCTACCTCGACGGCAGGCGGATCTCCGACGTCGGGCTTCCCCCGATGCCCGACTACTACCGGCACACGCTGGAGAACGGCAAGTCCGTGATGGAGGTGGCGCCCACCATCCAGTGGGGCTACCTCGTCTATCTGACGGTCTTCCGCGTCTGCCAGTACTTCGGCGCCAAGGAGGAGTGCCAGTACTGCGACATCAACCACAACTGGCGCCAGCACAAGGCCGCGGGCCGTCCCTACACGGGGGTGAAGCCGGTGGAGGAGGTCCTTGAGGCACTGGCCATCATCGACCGTTACGACACCGCGAAGACGTCCACGGCCTACACGCTCACCGGCGGTGCCATCACCTCGCACATCGGAGGCCGGGACGAGGCCGACTTCTACGGCCAGTACGCGAAGGCCATCGAGGAGCGATTCCCCGGCCGCTGGATCGGCAAGGTCGTCGCCCAGGCCCTGCCCAAGGCCGACGTGCAGCGCTTCCACGACTACGGCGTGCAGATCTACCACCCCAACTACGAGGTGTGGGACCCCCGGCTGTTCGAGCTGTACTGCCCCGGCAAGGAGCGCTACGTCGGCCGCGACGAATGGCACCGTCGCATCCTGGACTCAGCCGAGGTCTTCGGCGCCCGCAACGTCATTCCCAACTTCGTCGCAGGCGTGGAGATGGCCGAGCCGTTCGGTTTCACCACGGTGAAGGAGGCCATCGACTCCACCACGGAGGGCCTGCGGTTCTTCATGTCGCACGGCATCACACCCCGCTTCACCACCTGGTGCCCGGAGCCGACGACGCCGCTGGGGAAGACGAACCCGGACGGTGCTCCGCTGGAGTACCACATCCGGCTGCTGGACGCCTACCGCTCGACGATGGAGGAGTACGGGCTGACGTCGCCTCCCGGCTACGGTCCGCCGGGTCCCGGACGCGCGGTGTTCTCCGTGAGCTCCTTCATGGACAGCCTGCCAGCCCGCGCCGACGACGAGAAGCCCCGATGATGTGAGGTCCTGACGATGTGGGGCCCTGGCCGGCGGTCAGCCGGCCGGTGCTTCCGCCGCGGCGACGAGCTCCCGTACGACCTGGACGAAGCCGCGTGTCAGCGCGGTGTCCTTGCCGTCCGCCCAGGCGAGCACCACCCGCAGCGGTTCCACATCGGTCAGCGGGACCCAGGCGAGGTCCGGCCGCGCGTAGTACCGGGCCATGCTCAGGGGGGCGAAGCAGACGGCGGAACCCTCCGCCACCTGCTCAAGCATCTCCTCGACGTTGTCATTGGTCGGCCCCCACTTCGGACTCGAACCGTCCGGCCGGGGGTTGACCGCCCACCAGTCCACCCACTCACGCGGTGCGCGCCGGGTCCACAGCAGTGGTTCGTCGGCCACTTCGAGCACCGAGATGCCCGAACGGTCTGCCAGCGCGTGTCCGCTGGGCAGCCCCACGACGCGCGGTTCGGTGTGCACCAGCTCGCCGCGCAGACCGTTCAGGTCGTTGGGCAGCCAGACGAAGGCGACATCGGTCCGGCCGTCACGCAGTGCGTCGGCCTCCTGTCCCCAGTCGTAGCGCTTGGGCGCCACCCGCACGCCGGGGTGGCGCCGGGCGAACTCCGCGCGGGCACGCGTGGTGAGCTCGCCTGCGCCGCTCGCCTCGAAACCCACCCGCAGTACACCGGTCTCGCCGCGTGTGTGCCGCTCGGCCGCCACCGACACCCGCTCCGCCTGACGGACGGTCAGCAACGCCTCGGCGATCACGTCCTGCCCCGCCGCGGTCGCGGAGACACCCCCGGCGTGCCGGTCGAACAGCCGCACCCCGAGCTCCGACTCCAGGCTCTTGAGGGCGTACGAGAGGGCGGGCTGGCTGACGAACAGCCGCCGGGCGGCCCGCCCCAAATTCTCCTCCTCGGCGATCACGGTGAGGTAGTGCAGTTGGCGCAGCTCCATCCAGGCATCATAAGTCGTCTTTATCGGTCCGACGGGTCTCTGTCTTGGACCGTCAGGGGAGCCGGATGACATAACTGAATCACCGCAACAAACCCGAGAACACATGGAGTTGGTTATGAACGCCGAGCACCGCACGAACGCCGGACGCGCCGCGGCCACCGGGGACGGGACGCCGGGCCGGGTCTGGCTGATCACCGGCGCCTCCTCCGGATTCGGCCGTGCCATCGCCTCGGCCGCACTCGCCGCCGGGGACACCGTCGTCGCCACGGCCCGCAGGCCGGAGGCGCTCGAGGACCTTGTCGCCGCGCACCCCGACCGTGCCGTCGCGGTCCAGCTGGACGTCACGGACACGGCGCGCATCGCTGACGTCGTCGCGGACACCGTGCTCTGGTACGGGCGGATAGACGTGGTGGTCAACAACGCGGGGATGGGGATGATCGGGGCCGTGGAGGAGACCAGCGACCGCGAGCTGCGTGATCTGATGGACCTGCACTTCTTCGGGCCGGCCGCGCTGGTGCGCGCCGTGCTCCCGCACATGCGCCGCAACGGCTCCGGCGCCGTGATCCAGATGAGCAGCATGGGCGGCCGCTTCACCTTCCCCGGTGTCGGCGCCTATTCGGCCACGAAGTTCGCGCTGGAGGGCCTGTCCGAGGCGCTCGCCGCCGAAGTGGCCCCGCACGGGATCAAGGTGCTGATCGTCGAGCCCGGATCGTTCCGGACCGGGTTCGCCGGGGGCGGCGCCCTGCACCAGTCCGCGCCGCTGCCCGCGTACGAGGCGACCGTGGGCCCGGTCCGTGCCGACCTCCCGGGCTCGGACGGCAAGCAGGAGGGGGACCCGGACAGGGCGGCGACGGCGATTCTCACCGCCCTGGACGCGCAGGACACCCCGCTCCGGCTGCCGCTCGGGAACGACGCCACGGACGCGGTGCTCGCCGCCCTCGACGCTTCCCGCGCCGAGGCCCTGACCTGGGAGAAGCTCAGCCGCAGCACCGCCTTCGAGGACTGACGGACCGAGCCGCCGGGCCGGGCTCCGAACCCTGTGCCAGGCCCGGGCCCCCGAACCCCGGCGTCAGGCCCGGACCTACGAACCCGGCGTCAGGCCCGGACCCTCGGACCCGGCGTCAGGCCCGCCACTCGGCGGTGCGCTCGGGGGACGCCGCGGCCAGGGCCTTCTCGATGGCCGCCACGTCACCCTGGTTGCCGTATACCGGCGTCCCCGGCTGCTGGCGCCACGACGTGTCGAGCCCTCCGGCGTCCACGGTGTCGAAGCCCAGCTCGTCGATCAGCTCACGGACCGCCGCCTTGGCCGCCGCGTCGTCACCGGCCACCGGCAGAGCCAGCCGTCCGTCGGTCCCGGTCGGCAGGCCCCGGGTGATGATGTCCTGCGCGTACGTTCCGTTGAAGGCCTTGATGACGGGGTGACCGATCTGGGTCTCCGTCCAGCGGCTCTCCGGCAGGCCGTCCTCGATGGCGGCGATGCGGCCGTCGCGCTGCTGCGGATAGTAGTTGCCGGTGTCGATGACCGCGGCCCCCTCCGCGGCGGCTTCCAGGAATCCGGCGGGCAGCGCCGGAACGGCCTTGAGCGGAATGGTGACGACCACGACCTGGGCGTCCCGGGCGGCCTCCGCCGCGGTGACCGCCGTGGCCCCGGTCTCCTCGGCCAGGTCTGCGAGTGTCTCCGGACCGCGTGAGTTGGCGACGGACACCTCATGGCCCAATGCCGTCAGGCGCCTGGTGAGATTGCCGCCGATGTTCCCTGCGCCAATGATGCCGATCTTCATGGGTCCGACCTCCGATGGTGCCTACGCTGCCTGAATTGGTGCCTGTGTGAGGTGAAGTGGCTCTTGCCGGTTCACCAACCCGGTCCGGCCCGGACCTATTCCGGGTGACGGCGAAACGATTCCTCTACCCGACCGGCGGATGGGACGCGTAAGTCGCGGGCAGTTAACGGAGGAGAAAGCGGAATCACCCGGACCACTTTGAAGGCGGTGCCCATGCTCCACGGTGTCGACGTCAGTTCGCATCAGTCGTCCGTCGATACGGACGGTCTGGACTTTGTCTTCATCAAGGCCACTGAGGGACGCTCGTACGTCAACCCGCATCTGGCCGAGCAGACCAAACGTGCACGGGACGCGGAATGCGTGGTCGGCTTCTACCACTTCCTGTGGCCCGGGAACATCGCGGCGCAGGCGGCCTACTTCCTGAGCAAGGCGCCGGAGAAGGCGGGAGAACTGCTGGCCGTCGACTGGGAGGAGAACGGCGAGGGCACCCGGGCCAGTAACGCCGAGAAGGACCAGTTCATCCGCGAGGTCAAACGGCTGCGGCCGCACCACCGGGTCCTGCTGTACTGCAATCGCTACTTCTGGCTGAACCACGACACCACCTCGTACGCCGGGGACGGTCTGTGGATCGCCGACTACGTCACCGCCGGCAAGCCCCGTATTAAGGCCTCCTGGCGCATTCATCAGTACACCGACCATCCCCTCGACAAGGATGTCGCCGACTTCTCCTCGCGGGCCGCGATGCACACCTGGGCGAAGGGGTAGCGGCCGGCCGGTCCCGAGAAGGGGCGAGAACCGGCCATCCGAAATACTCTGTTCCGAGGCTTGTGTGCCTGCCCGGCGCGTCTCCGTGCGGTGGGTCCGGCGCACCGCACCGAAGCGGAGGAGTACGCATGAGGGCCGCCGTCGTCCGCAGTTTCACCGAGCCCCTCGTCGTCGAGGACCGGCCGGTTCCCACCCCGGCCGGGCACCAGGTCCTGGTCCGGATGGAGGCCTCGGGGCTCTGTCACACCGACATCCACGCGGCTCGGGGGGACTGGCCGGTCAGACCGAGCCCGCCCTTCGTTCCCGGCCATGAGGGGATCGGCATCGTCGAGGCGGCCGGCGGCCAGGTCACCCATCTCACGGTGGGCGACCGGGTGGCCATCCCCTGGCTCGGGGAGGCGTGCGGACACTGCGACCACTGCGTCTCCGGGTGGGAGACGCTCTGCCTGGCGCAGGAGAACAGCGGCTACTCGGTCGACGGCAGCCACGCCGAGTACGCCCTCGCCCACGGCAACTACGTCGTGCCCGTGCCCGACGGCATCGACCCGCTGGACGCGGCGCCCCTGACCTGCGCAGGCGTCACCACGTACAAGGCGGTAAAGCTCTCCGGCGCGCGCCCCGGCACCCGCGCCCTCGTCTCCGGCATCGGCGGGTTGGGGCACCTCGCCCTGCAGTACGCGCGGATCTTCGGCGCCGAGACCATCGCCGTCGATGTCACCGACGAGAAACTGGCTCTGGCCCGGGAGTTGGGCGCCGATCACGTCATCGACGCCCGCGTCCAGGACGTCGCGGAGGAGACCCGCAGGCTCGGCGGCGCCGACGCGGCGATCTCGCTCGCGGTGAGCAACGAGTCGTTCGGCGCGGCCTACGGTGCGCTGCGCCGGGGCGGCACCCTCGTCCTCGTTGCCCTCCCCGCGGAGGGCAAGCTCGAACTCCCGGTCTTCGACACGGTGCTGAACGGCACGAAGGTCATCGGCTCGATCGTCGGAACCCGCCAGGACCTGGCCGAGGTCTTTCAGCTGCACCGGCTCGGCCGCACCCGTGTCGTCCGCGAGAGCCGGGATCTGGCGGACATCAACTCCGCGATCGGTGAGGTCCTCAAGGGCCAGGTGTCCGGACGCCTCGTCTTCGATCTCGGCGGCACCCCGGCCTGATCGGCGCACCCGCTCGGGAGAGACGGCCGGGTCCGGGACGGTACCGGGTACGGCGGCCAGGTCGCTGCCCCATTCCGTCCACCCGGTGCGGCAGACTTCTGCGGTGACCACAGCCGCGGCTCAGCCGCCTCGTGACCGTGCGCTCGGGCGCGGTATCTCCACCCTCATCCCGCAGGCCGCGACCGCGACCCCGGCCGAACAGGCCGCGGCGGTCCTGACGGCGATGCAGAGCGTTCCGGTGCGTGTCGGTGTGCTCCAGGCGGCGGTGGTGCTGCTGGAGGAGCGCGTCCGTGCGACGAGCGACGACGCGGAACGGGCGGCGGCCGCGACGACCGTGGCGATGCTCCGTACGGCGATCAGCCAGGCCCGCTGATCCGGCGCTCCGGCATCGCGGGGTACCGGCTCATTCCGGCCACGGCGAGTCGAGGATCGTACGGACGAAGCCGCCACGTCGGTGTGCCCCTCGCATCGACGGCGAATTCGGTCGTGCCGCGACCGAGTGCTCCGCCATCCTGATCCCCGCGCCCGACGGGGGCGGGGAGCGAAGGACGGCTGGGCAACGTTGACGAGTGTTTTCGAAACCACCTGCGGCCCGGTACGGGGAAGGAACCCGGACCGGGGCGTCGTCGCCGTTCTCGGCATCCCGTACGCCGAGCCGCCCTTCGGACCCGACCGGTTCCGGGCGCCACGCCCCCGCAGCCCCTGGGCGGGCATCCGCGACTGTGTGGACTTCGGCCCCGTCGCGCCGCAGTCCGCGCAGCTGCCGGGCGCACCGGGCTGGTCGCCCGGGGACGAGGACGTCCTCAGCCTCAACATCTGGACCCCGGCGGCCGGGAACGCGGTCGCCGGGGTCCGGCTGCCGGTGCTCGTCTGGATCCACGGGGGCGCCTACACCTTCGGCTCCGGTGCCCAGCCGGACTTCGACGGCGCCGCGCTCGCCCGCGCCGGCCTGGTCGTGGTCACCCTCAACTACCGCCTCGGGTTCGAGGGCTTCGGCCATGTCCCGGCCGACGGCGCCGACCCCTGCCCGCCCAACCGGGGGCTGCTCGACCAGATCGCAGCCCTGACCTGGGTGCGCCACGACATCGCCGCCTTCGGCGGGGATCCGGACAACGTCACCGTGGCCGGGCAGTCCTCCGGAGCGGCGTCGGTGGCCTGCCTGATGGCGATGGACAGCGCACGCGGGCTTTTCCGGCGCGCGATAGCGCACAGCGTGGTCGGCCCCTGCTACGCACCCGAGCTCGCCGGGCACCTCATGGAGAAGGTGGCCGCAGAGGCAGGGGTCCCCGCGACAGCCGCCGGGCTGACGGCCGCCTCGCCGCAGGCGCTGGTCAAGGCGTCCGACGCCGTCGTGGACGGATACCGGCAGGACCCGCACTCCGGACGGCACCACTGGGACCCGGTCATCTACGGCCCGGTCGCGGACGGCGTGCGGCTGCGCGGCGACCCGCTCGCCCTTCTGGCCGGCGGGGCGGGCCGCGGCATCGAGCTGCTCGTCTGCCACACCACCCAGGAGTACTGGCTGCTGGACGCCGTCGGCAGCAGCGCGAAGGTCACCACGGAGGAACAGCTGAACCGTTTCGCCGCTGACTTCGGACTCCCGGACCCGTTGACACGCGGCTACCGAGCGCTCATGCCGGAAGCCCCCGTGGGCGACGTCCATCTCGCCCTGTACGGGGACCTGATGTTCGGCGAGTACAGCAGTCGGCTCGCCGACGCCCACACACGGGCGGGCGGACGCACCTTCCTCTCACGCTTCGCGCGGCAGCGCGGCGGACCGGAGCCGGTGGCGTACGCCTGGCACTGCGCGGACATCCCGTTCGCCTTCGGGAACCTCGACGAGGAGAGCGTCCGGTTCCTGATCGGCGGCGCGCCGACCGCCGCCGACCAGCACCTCTCGGACCGGATGGCCGCCGCCTGGGCCGGATTCGCCGCCACCGGAGAACCGGGCTGGGAGCCGCTCGCCGCCGCCGGTCCGGTCCGGACCTGGGAGACAACGGACACCACCAGGGCGCCGGCCCCCGGCCACTGGTCGGACAGCGGGACGGTCCGCGCGCTGTGGCGGAGCTTCGACTACCGGCCCCTGCGCCCTGACGCGATGCGACCCTGACGCGAAGGGCCCCTGACGCGACGCGCCTGGCCGTGGGCCCGGAATGTCACGGCAAGGCAGCCGGTACCGCCCCTCGGCAGGCAGGCAGGCCGGCCGGGCGGCCGTCCGTAGCCGACTGCTTTCAGAGGGGCGGAAGCCGCAAGGGCCCCCGCCCCTCCCGTACCCTGCCGGCCTCACGTACCCGGCCCACCGGCTCGCCCCGTACATCCGTCGTCACCACGACGGCCCGGTCACCCAGGCACCGTTTCTCGCCGTCCGGCCGCTCGCAGTAGAGCACGTACCCGGTGAGCCGGTCGACCGTCCCCGGTTCCAGCCTCCATACCCCCTGGAACTCGCTGACCTGCACATTCGGGTGCGATGCGCGGAGCTGTTCGCGAACCGCCGCCCGGACCGTCGCGGCGAACCGCTGCCGGGCCTCGAAGGGCTGGACGATCCGGGCGCTGCCCGCGGTGTCGATGCGCCCATGCGAAGCGGGGTAGCTCGCGACGAAGTACGGCCGCGACTGCAGGGCAGCCAGCAGCCGGGTCTCGCTCAGCCGCATCGCCGTGGGCCGCGACGTCCGTGCGGCCGGGCGGCGCTGGGCGACCGCGGGGGAGGCGACGTTCACCGACGCGCCCCGGGCGTGCGCGGTCCCACCGCTCCGCGCGTCCGCCTCCGCCCAGCGCCGGACGCAGGAGCCGATGTCACCGAGTACCCGGGTGACCGTGGCGTTGGTCGGCGAGGCCACGATCCACGGGGCCCCGGACGACGGGTCCACCCCGATCACCTCGTGGCCGCAGCTCCTGAAGGTACGGGTGAGGACGCGCAGCCGGGCCGCTTCGGACCGCCCGCGCTCCACCGCGTCGTCGAGGACCTGTCGGCAGGAGTGCGTGTTGCACGTTCCCGCTTCGGCGTCGACCCGGATCCGGACAACGGCGTCGGGGTCACCGGCCACCGAGAAGGCAACCTCCGAACCGGACGCCTGCGGGAACAGCTTGTGCGCCTCGATGACTTCGAGCGTCCCCGGGTAGTGCTCTTCGGCCAGTGCCTCGGCGAACCTGCGGTCCTCCTTCGTGCTCAGCACCCCGCAGCCGCCGAGCACGAGTGCGACCGCGCACATCAGCGCACCGGTCGGCCCGGCCCCGAACCTCCGTGTTCCCGACGATCCGTTCATGCCCGTTCTCCTTGCCCCGCCCGGCTTGCTCCGGCGCCGCCCGCTCTTCATCTGATGTGACCGTAGGGCGAGTTCCGGTGTGTGGGATGAGTACGCCTACTCAACGGGCAGACCCGTCCTGCCACTTATGCATTGGCATGGACCTGCAAACAACTCTGGGCTACAGTCCGGAACGGCACACTCTGAGAGCGCTCTCAGATGAGACGCCTCCCGGACGCCTGCTGTTCCTCCCCCACTTCGCCGGAACAACAGAAGGGCCAATGCCTTGAGACGCATCACAGCTCTGAGAACCGCACTGTCCGCCGTGCTCCTCGTCGGAGCCTGGGCGGGCGCCGGCTTCCCCTCCGCCTCCGCCGCCGACGCCCCCGCCACCGCTTCCCGCGCCGGTTCCGACGCACTTCCGGCGTCGGCCGGACTGCTGACCGCCATGCAGAAGGACTTCGGACTGACGGAAAGTCAGGCCAAGGCGAGGCTGTCCGCGGAGAAGAAGGCGACCGCCGTCCAGGGAAAGGCGAAGCGCGCCGCCGGAGACAGCTACGGAGGCTCCTGGTTCGATCCGTCGACGGGCGGCCTCACGGTGGCCGTCACCGGCGAGAAGCAGAAGTCGGCCGTGCGGGCGACCGGTGCCGACGTCCGCCTGGTCACCCACACCGCGCGCCGGCTCGACGCCGTCAAGGCGCGGATCGACACGTTCGACGCGCCAGCCGGGGTCAGCAGCTGGCACGTCGACCCGAAGGCCAACAAGGTCGTGGTGAACGTCGTCGCCTCCGCGCAGGATGACAACGATGTCCGCGCGTTCGTCGAGCACGCCCGCGAGGCCGGACCGGTCGTCGTCGAACAGACCGCCCAGGCACCGCAGACCTTCGCCGCCGGAACCGTGGGCGGCGACCCCTACTACACGGGCAACGTACGGTGCTCCATCGGCTTCTCCGTCATCGGCGGTTTCGTCACCGCCGGACACTGCGGACAGGCGGGTGCGGCCGTCAGCGGCTGGGACGGCTCCGCCATCGGCAACTTCCAGGGGTCGTCCTTCCCCGGCGACGACTACGCCTGGGTGAGCGTCGGCAACGGCTGGTGGACCGTTCCCGTGGTCATCGGCTGGGGCACCGTCTCCGACCAGCTCGTACGCGGCTCCGCCGAGGCCCCCGTCGGTGCCTCGATATGCCGCTCCGGTTCCACCTCGCACTGGCACTGCGGCAACGTACTGGCCACCAACGAGACGGTGAACTACAGCCAG
Organism: Streptomyces sp. NBC_00341; assembly: GCF_041435055.1. Classification (NCBI taxonomy): domain Bacteria; kingdom Bacillati; phylum Actinomycetota; class Actinomycetes; order Kitasatosporales; family Streptomycetaceae; genus Streptomyces; species Streptomyces sp. NBC_00341. The sequence goes on from NZ_CP108002.1 coordinate 8,617,673, forward strand.
GGCGCCGTCTACCAGATGACCAAGACCAGCGTGTGCGCGGAGCCGGGCGACTCGGGCGGCTCCTTCATCAGCGGCGACCAGGCACAGGGCGTCACCTCGGGCGGCTGGGGCGACTGCACCTCGGGTGGGGAGACCTGGCACCAGCCGATCAACGAGATCCTGAACCGGTACGGGCTGACGCTCCACACAGCCTGATGTCCGGCGCAGCCTGACGTTCTGCCCGGCCCGAGCATCACGCCGGGTCCCGGGGGCCTGTCGCGCGGAGCACACCGCTCCGCGCGACAGGCCCCTTCGCCTACTCCTTCGCGTGCCGCGAGGTCACCGCTGGGCCCCGCGGGCGCACTCTCCCGCACGAAGACCGGTCGGCGCCCCACTCGCGCCCCCACCGGGCGCCCCCTGCTCCCGGCCGTGACGACGACGTGGATCAGGCACCGCCCCCGGGACGTACACTCCACTCATGGGTCACATGGATGCGGTGAGGGAGTGCCTGCGACAGGCACCTCACCTGCTGTGCCCCGCCGCCACCCAGGCGCGCTGCCGCGCGCTGCACGGTCACGGCTGACCAGGACCCACCACCGGCGACCGCGCCGCGCCGTCATTCCGCTTCCGGCCGCGCTCGCCCACTCCGCCCACGGAGTTCTTCCACCGCTTTCGCTGCGTACGCAGCAGCACCCCACACCATGCGCAGCTCCCGAGGAGCTCCGTCGGCAACCCCCCGGCGGCGCCCGCCGGGGGCCCAGCCGCATCTTCGAGAGGACCCCGCATGAATCTGAGGGAGTTGCTGGCCGGGCACGATCACGAGGTACTCCTCGGTGATCCGGAGACCCCGATCACCGCCGGAGCCTGCTTCGACGCCCACCGCGTGACACCGGGTTCGCTGTACATCGCCGTTCCCGGGCACCGCGAGGGCGGCCCGGAGGCCGTCGGCCCGGCGCTCGCGCGGGGTGCCGTGGCCGTGCTGGTGGGCAGCGAGGGGCCGGACATCCTGGCTGCGGTGCGAGCCTCGCCCGGCGGCGCGTGCGTGGTGCGGGTGGCGGACACGCGCACGGCGGCCGCGGTGGTCACCTCCCGCTACCACGGAGAGCCCGGCCGGACCATGGACATGGTGGCCGTCACCGGTACCAACGGAAAGACCTCGGTCTCGTACATGGTCGAGTCCGTGCTCAGGATCGCCGAGGGTGCGCGGGTCGGCGTGATCGGCACGGCGGGCAGCCGGATCGGTGACGAGCTCATCCCGATGCCGCGCTCCGTCCTCACCACACCGGAGTCACCGGACTTCCAGTACCTCCTGGGGCACATGCGCGACCACGAGGTCGGCACGGTCGTGCTGGAGGCCACCTCGATGGGCCTCCTGCACCACCGGGTGGACCGCGCCTTCCTCGACGTGGGCATCTTCACCAACCTCACGCAGGACCACCTGGACGACCACGGCACCATGGAGAACTACCGCGACGCGAAGCTCCGCCTCTTCCAAGGGCTGTGCAAGAGCGCCGTGGTCAACGCGGACGACCCGGTGGGCGCGGCCATCGCCCCCACGATGCCGGGCAGGGTCACCACGTACGGCATCGACGCCGAGGCCGACTACCGGGCCACGGACCTGAGCATGAACGCCTTCGGTACCCGCTTCACCCTCCACCACGAGGGCAGCAAGTACCCCGCCGCCATTCCCGTCCCCGGACGGTTCTCCGTGTCCAACGCGCTGGCCTCCGTGGCCGCCTGCCACCTCCTGGGCCACGACCTCGCCGGGCTGGTTGCCGCACTCGACCGGATGCCTCCCGTCCCCGGCCGGCTGGAGCGCTTCGAGACGCCGCGCGGCACCGCGGTGATCGTGGACTACGCCCACTCGCCGGACTCCCTGGACAAGGTCCTCTGCGCGGTCCGGGACTTCTCCCGGGACGGCCGGGTCATCACGGTCTTCGGCTGCGGCGGAGACCGGGACGTCACCAAGCGGGCCCGGATGGGCGAGATCGCCGGCACCCGGTCCGACCTGTGCGTCCTGACCTCGGACAACCCCAGGAACGAGGACCCCGAAGCGATCATGGACCAGATCGTCCCGGGTCTGGAAGCCACCGGAACCAGGTTCGAACGCCGCTCGGACCGGCGCTCCGCCATCGCCTTCGCCCTGGAGAACGCCGGCCCGGACGACATCGTGCTGGTGGCGGGCAAGGGCAGCGAGCCGTACCAGATCGTCGGCGAACAGCTCATCCCGTTCAGCGACATGGCGACGGTGCGCGAACTCGCCGCCCTCCAGGGCTGACAGCGGGCGCGCCGAGGCAGCCCTGAGGGCCGTCAGGCCAGCCTGAGATCGATGAACGGGAGTACGTACCTCTCGGTCTCGACGAATCCGAGGCGCACGGCGAACCGCAGCCCCTCGGGGTTGGACTCCAGCACACAGGTCTCGATGACACGGGCGCCGAGCCTTCGGGCTTCGGCCGGCCCGTGCGCGTACAGCTGCCCGCCGCGCCCCTGGCCGCGGTGGGCGGGCAGCACCCGCGCGATCACGGTGGCGGTCGCGGAGTCCGTGGCGGGCGGCCGCACCGTGGAGCAGCCCACCACGACATCGCCCAGATTCGCGACGGCCAGCCGGTTGCGGCGGGACCGCTCCTCGACCTCCGCGAGCGACAGCGCGGCCGTGGGAATAATCGTGTTGTGTACGTGCGGCCACACCAGCAGCACGGCCTCGCCCGTGACCCACTCGACACGGGAGTCGGGCGGGGCGTTCGTTCCGGTCGTCGCAGCAGGGAACCCCGCGTACGGCGACGCGTCAACCCGCGCCCGCCGAAGGCCCCCTGCGCACCGGGCACCTTCCGCAGACCCGTAGTACTTGGGAGCTACGCGGCAGGTGCGGTCCGGGGAGGGACGCCGACTACAGGGCCCGGTTCATAACTTCGTACCGGATGCAACTCACGCATCCGGTACGGAAGGACCCCAGCCTCATGCCCGTCCACCTCCGCAGCAGCCGGCTGCGCCGCACCCTGCTGGCCGCGCTCATCGCAGCCTCGGTCGCAGCCCCCGTGTCCGGAGCCTCCAGCCCCGCAGCGGTCCCGGCACCCGTTCCGGCCCCGCTCGCCCCGCTGCGGGACGCCGATCGAGGCACCCTCGACGCACGGTACGCCGCCACGCGCGACGGCATCCTGGCCGCCGGGCGCATGGCCGCACGGCACGGTGACCGGAAGCGGGCCGCGGCGCTGCGCGGGATGGCGGACCCCCGTCGCCACTTCCTCCTGTTCGACGGCCGCGACGGCGGCCGCACAGCCGAGGTCTTCGGAGATCTGACGCGGGCCGAGCGGATCGCCGTACTGGTGCCCGGCGCCGATACCAACCTCGACCGGTACTGGCGCCTGAGGAACGACTCCGCCGCCCTGCGGAGGGAGTTGGGGCCCAAGGCCGCCGTCGTCGCGTGGCTCGGCTACGAAACGCCGGCCACGGTGAGCCCCGCGGCGCTCACCACCGGACGGGCCGACACGGCGGCACCCGGGCTGGCGAGGTTCACGGATCAGCTGCACACCGCCAGGCCGGCCGCCAGGATCTCCCTGCTCTGCCACTCCTACGGCTCGGTCGTATGCGCCCGAGCCGCGCCCGGCCTGCGGGCAGTGGCCGCCCTCGTCCTCTACGCCAGCCCCGGCACCGGCGCCCGCGACGTCAGCGCCCTGCACACCCGTGCCACCGTCTGGGCCGGCCGGGGAACGGCGGACTGGGTGGCGGATGTTCCGCACACCCGGCTCCGTCTCCCCTTCGTCTCGATCGGATTCGGACCGGACCCCGTGTCACCCGGGTTCGGCGCCCGCGCCTTCGACGCGGGGACCGGCGGGCACAGCGACTACCTCAAGCCCGGCTCCCGGTCCCTGAAGAACATCGCCCGCATCGTCTCGGGCACCGCACCCTCCGGGAGGGGCCGGCATGCGTGAGCTCATCGAGCGGATCGAGGCCGCGACCCCGCACCACCGTGACCGGGCTGTCGACGCGCTGCGTGCCCTCGCCATCCTCGGAGTCGTGCTCGGCCATTGGCTGGTGACCGCCATGGTCGTCGACAGCGGCAGCGTCCACGCCACGAGCCCGCTCCAGCGCACACCCGAACTCGCCCCGGTATCCTGGGTGTTCCAGACCCTCGCGGTGTTCTTCCTGGTGGGCGGGCAGGTGGCGGCCAAGAGCTATGAGTCGTCCCGCGCCCGGGGCGTCACCTACGGTCGCTGGCTCGGCGCCAGGATCGCCCGCCTGTTCCGGCCGGTCGCGGCGCTGCTGGTGGTCTGGACCGTGACGGCGGGCACGATGTTCGTCTCCGGAGTCGGCTACGACAATCTGCACGCCCTGCTCAAACTCGTACTCTCACCCCTGTGGTTCCTGCTGGTCTTCGCCGGGCTCACCGCGCTGACCCCGCTCGTCGCCCGACTCCACCCGCTGTGGCCCGTCGTCGTGGTCATCCACGTCGACATCATCAGGCTCGGACTCGACGGCCCCGCCCGGCTCGGCTGGATCAACGTGGCCGCGGGCTGGCTGGTGCCGTACTGCCTCGGAGCCGCCTGGGCCCGCGGGGAGCTGCGGTCGCGGACGACCGGCTGGACCCTGCTCATCGGCGGCGCGACCGCCACGGCGCTGCTGGTCCTCCTCGCCGGATACCCCGCGTCCATGGTCGGGGTCCCGGGCGCCGGCATCTCCAATCTCGACCCGCCCACCCTGGCCGCGGTCACCTTCGGACTCGCCCAGTGCGGGGCGGCACTGCTCCTGTCGGGGCCGCTGCGGCGGATCCTCGTGAAGCCTGCCGCCTGGGCGGCGGTGGCGCTGGTCAACCTCAGCGCCATGACCGTCTTCCTGTGGCACCAGACGGCGATGCTCGCGGTCACCGCGACCGGGCTTCTCACCGGCCGCACCCTGCCAGGACTGCACACCCGCCCGGACGGGACGCAGTGGATCATCGCCCGGCTCCTCTGGCTGCCGGTCTTCGCCGTCGCCCTGACGGCGTGCTGGGCGGCGTTCAGAACGTACGAACAGCGCCGGCAAGGACGCACCACGGTGGTGCGGGAAGGACGACCCAGTAGTGCTTGCGAGACACACCGTGCCTAGAGTGACAGCCATGCACAGGCTATGGACGGGAGCCGTGGCGCAGCTGACGGGCCGTCTGAGAGTTCTCCCGCGCAGCCTCGTCCACGACTTGTGGACCACTGCCGTCGATCCTCCGCCCCGCCCGGACCGGCCCTCACTGCACGACTGGCTCCCGGCCTTCCTACTGCCGCTCGTGGTGTGCACGGTGCCGCTCGCGGTCTACAGCATCAACACACTCGTGGCGCAGTACGGACTGGACAACCGAAGCGCCGTACTCCTCGGCGTGCTCCAGTCCGTGGCGTTCATCGCCGCCCTGTACCGACCGGTGCCCGCCTGGTGGGTGGTGACCACCGTCATGATCGTGGTCGCGCTGACCGCGCAGCCCGAGGCCGGCGACGCCTCGCTTCCCTGGACCGTGTCCGGAATCGTCGTACAGGCGGGGGTGCTGCTGATGATGGCGCTGCGACTGCGCCCCCGGGTCGGTGTCGAGGCGCTCGTCCTCTGCGTGCTGGCGGGACTGGTCTGCAACCCCGACGACTTCGTGCAGCCGACCGTCGATACCCGGGTCGCCGTGGCCGTCCTCGTCGCGGCCGTCGTGATCGGTGTGGCGCTGCGCGGCCGTCAGGTCGCCCGCACCGAACTCGTGGCGCAGGAAGAACGCACCGCGCAGGAGCGCGGCCGCCGCACCCTCCTGGAGGAGCGCAACCGCATCGCCCGCGAACTCCACGACGTGGTCGCCCACCACATGTCGGTGATCTCCATCCAGGCGCAGGTCGCCCCGCACCTCGTGGAGCACCCCTCCGACGAGCTCAAGGAGAACCTCGCGGGGATCCGCGCGAACGCCGTCGACGCACTCACCGAACTGCGACGGGTCCTCGGTGTACTCCGCTCGGAGGACGCGTTGTCCGCAGAGGCCCGGCACAGCCCCCAGCCCACCCTCGACCGACTGCCGGAGCTGCTCGACAACGTGCGAGGGGCAGGCCTCAGGGTCACCGACGAGCTCACAGGCACACCGCGGCCCATCCCGCCCGGCGTCGACCTCTCCGCGTTCCGCATCGTGCAGGAATCCCTCAGCAACGCCATGCGGCACGCGCCCGGAACCGCGGTGCACGTCGGGATCGCGTACCGGCCCGGCTGCCTCGCCGTCCGGATCACCAACACGGCTCCTGACGACCCGGCCCCGCCACCGCGGGACATCGGCCACGGTCTGCTCGGCATGCGGGAACGCACCGCCATGCTGGGCGGTGACTTCACCAACGGGGCTACTCCCGAAGGCGGTTACGAGGTAGTGGCGATACTTCCCCTGGAGGAACCCGTATGAGCATCCGTGTGGTCATCGCCGACGACCAGATGATGGTCCGCCAGGGTTTCACGGTCCTGCTCAACGCCGAGCCAGGCATTGAGGTCGTCGGCCAGGCGGTCGACGGCCTGGACGCGGTGGCCAAGGTCGCCGAACTCACCCCGGACGTCGTGCTGATGGACATCCGCATGCCCGGGGTCGGCGGCATCGAGGCCACGCGCCGCATCACCGAGCCCGCCGGGTCCACCGTCAAGGTCCTCGTCCTGACCACATTCGACCTCGACGAGTACGTGTACGAGGCCCTGCGCGCGGGTGCCTCCGGATTCCTGCTCAAGGACGCCTCCGCGGCCGAACTCGCCCAGGCCGTGCGGGTGGTGGCCGCCGGTGACGCTCTCCTCGCCCCGAGCATCACCAAGCGCGTGATCGCCGAGTTCTCCCGCGTCACCCGGACACTCCGCATCCCGGAACGGGGCCGGGCGGGTGACCTGACGGAACGCGAGACCGAGGTCCTGGCGCTCATCGCGCAGGGACTCTCCAACGCCGAGATAGCCGTGAATCTGGTGGTCGCGGAACAGACGGTCAAGACCCACGTCGGCCGGATCCTGGTCAAGCTGGGACTCCGCGACAGGACCCAGGCCGCGGTGTTCGCCTACGAGACCGGCCTGATACGCCCGTCCGGCCGGTGAAGCCCCGGATCGATTCCGCCGTCGTCGGCCTGACCTGGTAGTCAGACGCCGACACCCCGTGCGGTGAAGCCCGCGCCGGCCGCGAGCGCGGTCAGCTCCTCCACCCGCGCCGCCCGCAGGCACACCACCGGATAGCAGTCGGACTCGATGTCGAGGACGGCGAGCGCCGCACCGACGTCGCGGAAGCACCGGCCGCATGCCTCCAGGAACTCATGGGTCGGCAGAAGCATGTCATCCGCCTCGACCAGTACCCAGGGATCCACGGACGGCCGGGACGCGAGCCCCCGCAGCCGGTCCCGGACCTCGTCGGAGTCCTCCTTCCAGTCCAGCTCCGCCAGCAGCCGGTGCTCGGCCAGCGCGTCGACGAGCGCTATCCACGCGAGGTCGGGTACGGGCCCCTCGATGCCCCGGTCCGCCAACGTGCCGGCGTGGTCGCGTACGTAGCCCGTGGGGTCGTCGTGGGCGTGCAGTACCCGCGCGGCCACAGCCTCATGGGCCGGAGCGAGCAAGGCCGCCACGGCGGCCAGGGAGGTACGGGCTACGTCGGCACCGGACATGGTGTGCGCTCCTTCGGCGGCCGTCCGGCCGCGTCCGGCCGTGTGAATCCGGCTGCGTGATCCCGGCGGCGGGATTCGGGCAGCCGGATTCCGGCAGTGTGATGAGGACGCCTGGTCCGGCGCCCCGCAAAAACCCTGCCACAGGGGTACGACAACGAGCCCCGGACGGACCGGCTCAGACCCCCGCCGCCCGCGCGGCCTCGTACACCTCGGTCGCCACATCGATGAGCTCCGTGGCGTCACGCGTGGTGCCCTGGAGGTCCAGCATGATCTCCGTGACGCCGGTGGTGGCGTGTGCCACCAGGTCCTCGACGATCTGCGCCACACTTCCGTGGAACGGCTGACGGGCGTCGCCCTCCACCGGCTTGACGCTGTACCGCGCGTTGGCACGGGCGCAGACAGCGAGCGGCCGCTCACGCCCTCGTTCGGTGGCGGCCTCCTGCACCCGCTGCCACTGCTCGGCCAGGGCCGCCGCCCCCATGGCTACGGGCATCCAGCCGTCCGCCCGGTCCACCACCCGGCGAATGGCCCGGGGGCCGCTCGCCGCGAGGAGGACCGGGATGGGGCGAGCGGGCTTGGGCCCCACCACGGACGGGGCGATCGTGGTCAGGGTCCCCTCGTACGAGACGGGGTCGGGACCCCAGACGGCCGCGCACACGTCGAGCAGTTCGTCCAGGACCGCGCCGCGCCGCTCGAAGGGGGCGACGGACGCGGCGGCGTACTCGTCCAGTGACCAGCCCGTCCCCAGCCCCGCGACCACCCGGCCACCGCTGGCGGCGTCCAGCGAGGCGAGCGAGCGGGCCAGCTGGAAGGGGATGTGGAGCGGCGCGACGAGAACGCTGCTGCCGAGCCGGGCGCGCTCGGTGGCCGCGGCGGCCAGCGTCAGGGTGATCAACGGGTCCGCGACCCCACGGTAGTGATCGGGCCAGGCCAGGCCCGGGATTCCGTACAGCCCCTGGGTGGCCGGTTCGGGAAACAGAACCCGCTCGAACACCCACAGACTCTCGTAGCCGACCGCTTCCGCGGCCCGTGCCACATCGGGCACGTCGCGGCCGATGTCGTACTGCTTCATCTGCGGAAGGCCAAGTCCGAGCGGGATCGGCATAAGAGTGTCTCCCTCTATGAGATGTATGGGACAACTACCTTACGGCGGAGTCACGCTGACGGGGCGTCCCAGCTGGCAAAATGATGGCTCCCGGAGCCGACCCGGTATACCGCGCAGCCTTCCTCCTCGCGCAGGAACGTCGCGCGGGCGTGGGCGACGGAGTCCGGGGAGTCCGAGGGGACCCACACCTCGGCGGTCGTGTTGGGAGGTACGGTGCAGCGCAGATCGATGCCGCCCGAGCGCAGTTTCCACTGGGTGGAGACGGGGCCGTAGACCGAGGCGAACGTGGCGCGGGCCGAGGTGACGTCGCCGCCCGGCCGAGGACGGATGACGATCTCGCGGAAGCCGGGCCGGCCCGCCGCGATGCCTGCGATGTTCGTGTACATCCACTCACCGACCGAACCGTAGGCGTAGTGGTTGAAGGAGTTCATGTCCGGGGTCTGGAAGCCGCCGTCGGGCTGGATGGAGTCCCATCGCTCCCACATGGTGGTGGAGCCCTTGTCGATCTGGTAGCCCCAGCTGGGGAACGAGCGCTGCTGGAGCAGGCGGTAGGCGACATCGGTGTGCCCGGTGTCGGTGAGGACGGGCAGCAGCCTGGGCGTACCGAGGAAGCCCGTCGACAGGTGCCAGTCCTTGGCCTCGATCAGCGCGACGAGCCGGTCCGCCGCTGCCGTGCGCAGGGTGTCCGGCAGCAGGTCCATCGACAGGGACAGAACGTACGCCGTCTGGGTATCGCCCTTCACCCGGCCCTCTGCGGTGACGTACGCGGCCTGGAACGCCGTGCGTATCCGTGAGAAGAGGTCGTGGAACGGCGCCGGGTCCTCGCCCAGCTCCGTGGCCGTCCGGGCCGCGAGGTCGGCACTGTGCGCGAAGTACGCGGTGGCGATGACGTCCTTCGGCGTCTCGTCGGAAACGTTCAGCCAGTCGCCGTAGCCGTCGGCCGGCCGCAGCAGGCCGTCGCTGTTCTTCTCCAGGTACGTCAGCCAGGCCCGGATGGACGGCCAGGCGTCTTCAAGGACCTGCCGGTCCCCGTACGCCCGGTACAGCGACCAGGGGACGGTGACGCCCGCGTCGCCCCAGCCGGCCGCGCCGTTGCCGACGTTGCCGACGATGGGGGCCACGTCCGTGAAGGCGCCCTCGGCGGTCTGGGCGTCGCGCAGGTCCACGAGCCATTTCGTGAGGAAGCGGGCCGACTCCATCGTGTACGCGGCCGTCGGCGCGAAGACGTTGATGTCGCCCGTCCACCCCAGACGCTCGTCGCGTGCGGGCGTGTCCGTGGGGATGGAGAGGAAGTTGCCGCGCTGGCCCCAGGTGATGTTGCTGTGCAGTTTGTTGAGCATGGGGACGTCGGTCTCGAACTCGAAGGTGAACGGGGCGGACGTGTGCATGACGCGACCGGTCAGCGCACCGGCCGGGGGAGTGCTCGGCAGACCGGTGACCTCGACATAGCGGAACCCGTGGAAGGTGAAGCGCGGTTCGTACGTCTCGGAGCCGCCGCCCTTGAGGACGTAGGTGTCGGTTGCCGCGGCGCTGCGGAGATTCGCGGTGTAGACCGTGCCGTCGGGATTGAGGACCTCGGCATGCCGCAGACGCACCGTCGTGCCCGCGTCGCCCGACAGGCGCAGCCGCACCGAGCCGACCATGTTCTGGCCCAGGTCGAAGACGAAGACACCCGGCGAGGGCTCGGTCACCTTCCTGGCGGGAAGCTCCTTCGCCACCCGTACCGGGCCGTCCACCTGCGCGACGATCAGGCGGGGCGCGTCCTCGTCCGCGCCGCTGACCTCGGACCAGGCGCGGTCGTCGAAACCGGGCGAGGTCCAGCCAGGGGTCTCCTCGCGCGCGTCGTAGGTCTCTCCGCCGAGGAGGTCGGCGGAGAGGATCGGCCCGGCGGCGGCCCGCCAGTCCGTACCGGACGTGATGCGCCTGCTTGTTCCGTCCGTGAAATCGATCTCCAACTGGGCCAGCAGAGACGGGTGTTCACCATACTGATGGGGCCCGAACATGCCGACACTGCCCGCGTACCACCCCGGCGCCACATACGCGCCGATGGCGTTCGCACCGGGCCGCAGGAGCGCGGTGACGTCGTACGTCTGGTACTGGACGCGCTCGCGGTAGTCGGTCCAGCCGGGAGCGAGCTGATCGCGCCCCACCCGGCGGCCGTTGAGATGGGCCTCGTACAGGCCGAGAGCCGTCGCGTACAGCCGGGCCCGTGCGACCTTCTTGCGCGGCAGCTCGAACTCGTGGCGCAGCTGGTTGGCCGCGAACAGGGCCGGAACGACCTTGCCCCACGGTCCGGCTCCCCACGCGGCGGCCTCCTTCGCCGCCGGCCAGCCGCTGTCGTCGAAGCCGGGCCCGCGCCAGCCGTCGGCGGGCTCCTCGTCCGTCGACTTCCAGGAGGCATCGGTGACGATGCTCTGTTCGCCGGAGGCCGTGCGCAGGGCGAGTACGGCGATCAGCCCTGCGGCCCCCTCGCTCGCGTTGGCCGCCGAGACCGCGAGGACGTTCGTTCCGGTACGCAGCTGCGCGAGGACGTCGATCACCGCGGGTCGGCGCCAGCCGTCGTTGTCGGTCGCCAGGTCCGTATGCGCGACTTCGGTGCCGTTCACGGAGACCGCGTACACGTTGTCCGCGCTGATGGCGAGGGTCGCCGCGGTGATCCCGTCCGCGAGATCGACGGAGTGCCGGAACCAACGGGTGCCTTCCGGAACGCTGTTGGCCGGGTCCCCCTCGGGATACCAGATCCAGGAGCTGTTCTCCAGCGAGGGGGCGTCGGTGAGGGCCGGGGGAGCGGACACCCAGGCGGCGGACCACTCGGCGGGGTCCATGAGGCCGGTCTCCCACCATGAAGGCGCGCTCCAGCCGGACTCGCCACCGGCCGTGTCCCATACCCGCACGGACCAGAAGTAACGCGTGCGCGGCTTGAGTCCCGGCCCCGCGTAGGGGACGAGGACGGACTCGTCGGACATCACCTTTCCGCTGTCCCAGACGTCCGGGTGCGACAGGCCGGCCGCACTGGACGCGACCCGGACCTGATAGGCGCTCTGCCGGACGTCCGGTTCGTCCGAGGCGACCGGCCAGCTGAGCCGCGGGTGTTGCGCGTCCAGGCCCAGGGGGTGCGACACGTACTCGACGGTCGGCGCGGTGACGCGTGACGCACCGCGGCTCACGGGTGCCCGGGAAGGCGCCGGCGTCGGAGCCGCCGCGGCTGGTGCGACTCCGGCTGCTACGGCGCCCACCGTGGCAGCGGCGCTCGTCAGGATGTTCCGCCTGCTGATCAATGCGGCCCCTCACACAGAAGTGATGAATCGATTCACAGAGTGGACGTAGCTGAACGTAGGGGCGCGTAAGGTGTGGGTCAATGAGCGTGCAGGGAGTTTCTTGACGGAGCCTTGATTGGGCGCGCGTCGCTCATGTCCGCTGCTGTATACGTGAGTTCACCGATTGAACGGTTTCAATCGATCAGAGGTCTGTAGCAGCCAAGGCTGCGGCTCAGCGGCCGGGCTGACCGGGTGTGCGACGCAACCGCTCCGAGAGCTTCCGTCGCGGGGGCCGGGCGGTGAAGTCGCCGCCGCGGGACTGTCCGGCCACGAGCACCCGCAGGGCGGTGGGAACGTCGGCCTCCGACGCCGGGCGGATCTTGATATCGCCACTGCTGCGTTCGAGGCCGTCCGCGTCGACCACGATCCCGGGCCTGGTCACCAGGATCAGATTCCCCCCGATCCGCAGGTCGACATCGATATGCAAGGTGCTGTGGGTGATCAGCGCCTCGGTGAAGTCGAGCTTCGCGTCGCAGAACATCAGGCGGATCTCCATACGGCGCGGAACCAGCCAGCGTCCGGTGCGTGAGACATCACCGAACCGCTGGTCGATCCGGACCAGATCCTTGGCCTGCGGAGGCATCCCTTCCGAGGGCAGGTCGGCGGTCAGCCGGGCCAGCTCGCCGGCGGTGCGGGCGGACAGTGCCGCGTCCAGGCGCTCGTCGAGCTCGGCGGCGGTGAGCCGGCCGTCGCCCGCGGCGACCTGGAGGATTTCCACGACCTGGTCCCGGTCCCGGTCCGATGCCCGCATGTCGGGCCTCGCGCTGGATCCGGAAGAGTCGCCCGTCGGCCTGAGTTCACCCGTCATACCGGCATTCTGGTGCACCGCCCGGAGCGCCGCAACGCCGACGATCACACTCCTGCCAAGTCACGTCGACGTCTCGAACGCAGAGCCGCGGCCCGTCGGATCCGGCGGCCGGGCGGTCGCGGCCGTCGGTCCGGGCGGGCACGTCTGGATCGGGACGCCTCGCTAACCGGGGAGGGCCCAGACCTGGTTCTGCTGGTTGGGGCGGGAGTTGGCGCAGGTGTTGACGATCAGGGGATCGCCGTCGGTGGTCCGTGAGGCGTAGGCGTCGAGGCAGCGTCCGGGCGCTCCGGCGTTCTCCAGGTAGCCGTTGCGCTTGTACGTCCACTTCTGGGTGGCGCTGCCGTCGCAGGGGCTGAGCACGGCCCAGTAGCCGGTGTACGCGCTGTCGCTCCGGTGTTTCGCGTCGAGGCAGTTGCCCAGGGTGCGGACGGTGCCGTCGCCCGGCAGGGTCCAGCGCTGGTTGGCGCCGGCGTTGCAGCTGTACAGGACGACCGGGTTGCCCGATGCCGTACCCGCGCCGCTGTCGTCGACGCACTTCCCGCCGATGCCGGTGATCTGGCCGGTGGGCTGCTGGCCGGTGCAGCCCGCGCCGGGAGTCACGCGGAAGACGGCCGTGCCGTGCGGGGGCACGGTGGCGCCGATGGCGGACGTGGTCGAAGTGGCCCCGGTCCAGAGGTCCTTGACCGAGACGGAACAGCCGTCGCCGCCCAGGAAGCCGATATCGGCCGGTGTCGTGCTCGCCCGTACGGCCGTGGAGCCGCGGTTCAGGAGGGACACGGCGCGGTCACCGTTGGCCAGCGGCCGGGCCAGCACGTCGACGGTGCCGTCGCGGGAGACGATTCCGGCCTGTCGCCCGAGGGGGTCCTGGTCGATGGCGATGATGTCCGCGTTGCCCACCGTGGCGAGGGATTCGGGGCTGAGGGAGGTGACGTCCGTGCTGAGGATCAGCGGCGAGGCCATCATCGACCAGAGAGCGAACTGGGACCTGGACTCCTCGTCGGTGAGGGCCTCGCCGGGGATGAGGAAGTCCGGGTCGTTCCAGCTGCCGGGCGCGGCATAGCGTGAGAGCGGTGAGTTGTAGGCGTACTGCGCCATGACTCCGGCACCGTTGGTGTCCTTGTCCCAGGCGGATCCGCCCATGTTGTGCATCTTGACGTCGTAGCCCCCGCGCCAGAGCTGCCCGCTCTTCGAGGCCCCGTCGATCACGTCGTACCAGTCGGACAGATCGGACGCGCCGATGTAGAAGTACGCGGGGGACGACTCGGAGAACACCATGTCGCGCCCCGAGGCGTTGGCCTTCATCGCGGCGGCGAAGTCGTCGTAGGCCGAGATGTATCCCGCAGCGCTGCTCGCGGAGGACGGCATGTTGCAGCCGTCGAGCTTGATGAAGTCCACGCCCCAGGAGGCGAAGAGGTCAGCGTCCTGCTGGAAGTGGCCCCAGCTGCCCGGGAAGCCGCCGCAGGTCGTCGTGCCGATGTCGCCGTAGATGCCGAACTTGAGCCCCATCGAGTGCAGTTGGGTCCCGAGGTCCGCCATGCCGCCCGGGAACTTGCTCGTGTCGGCGGTGAGACCGCCGTCGGCGTCACGCGCCATGGTGCTCCAGCAGTCGTCGACGGTGACGGTGTCGTAGCCCTTCGCGGCGAGGCCGGTATCCACGAGCGCCTGGGCCTGATCGAGGATCAGCCGGCGGCTCGGACCCTGGTCCCCGCTGTTCGGCACGTTGGTTCCGCAGCCGTAGCGCGCCCAGTTGTTGAACCCCATGGGGGGTGTGAGTGCGAGCGGGGTGCCGTTCGGGCTGGTCGCCGTGGGGGACGCCTCTGCCGTCGGTGCGGTCACGGTGCCTGCCAGCGCGACGGTGGCGGCTACGGCGGTCAGGATCGTCTTCCACGCATGGAGTCGTTGGGTTCTCTTCATGACGGTGCCGGTACTCCTACCACTCGGCTTGAGCATGACAAAGATAGGAGCTGTTAGTGCAATGCATGAGCCGGTGCATGTCAAGAGATGCTCGAAATCATGATGAGTCAATCAAATTCGATCACAAGTGACCTGACACCTCGTGATGTCGGGTGACCGTGCGCAGATTCATCGCACTGAGATCCGATGTATGGCCCACCGGTGGGTCGGTGGTAGGCGCAGCCGGGTGCCTGCGGCGGTGAGTGACGATGCGAGAACCGTTGACAAAAGCGTGACCTGCTAGAAACCTGTCACCTCAACGCCGCAAAAAGTTGACCAGATCACTCAAAATACTAGGCAATGAGCGTGAGTTTTCCGGCAGGTGGCTCGCTCTCCCTTCTGCCGGCGTACCTGATCGTCCCTCCATCGGTGCACCGGCAGCCCACACCCCGGCCCTGACCGACCGCATGACGCACCGCGCGTCGTGCGGTCGGTGACGCGTCGTCGTGCCCTCCCGGTCCCGCAGCCCCACGGAACAGAGGACAGCATGAGATGGAAGCAATTCAGCTGGCGGCTCCTCATCGGCGCGGTGACAGCCGCACTGATGACGGTCGGAATCCTGCCGGTCACGGCCTCGGCGGCCGTATCGGGTCCCGACCTCGCCCTCGGTAAGCAGGCGACAGCCAGCGCATCGAGCGGTGCCTACTCGGCGTCGAACGTCACCGACGGCAGCCAGCAGACGTACTGGGAGAGCCCGGGGACGTTCCCGCAGTGGGTGCGGATCGACCTCGGGGCCCGGTTCGACGTGGACCAGGTGGTGCTGAAGCTGCCGAACACCTGGGAGGCGCGGACCCAGACGCTCGCCGTCCAGGGCAGCGGCGACGGCAGCAGCTACAGCACGCTGTCCGCGTCGGCCGCGCGGGTGTTCACACCATCGGCGGGCAACACCGTCACCATCGGCCTCACCGCGAAGCAGACGCGCTACATCCGGGTGCAGGTGACGGCGAACACCGGCTGGAACGCCGCACAGCTCTCCCAGGTGGAGGTCTACGGGACGAGCGGGGGCGACGACCCCGGCCCGCCGGTGACCGTCGGTTCCAATCTGGCACTGAACAAGCCGATCGCGGCCTCCTCGTCCACGCAGAACTTCGTGGCGGCCAACGCCAATGACGACAAGACCGGCACGTACTGGGAGTCGAACGGCTACCCCTCGACGCTCACGGTGAAGCTCGGCGCGGACGCCGACCTCGAAGCCGTCGTCGTCAAGCTCTCCCCGGACCAGGCCTGGGCGGCCCGCACCCAGGGTCTCCAGGTCCTCGGCCGCTCCCAGTCCGCCACCGGCTTCACCTCGCTGAAGGACCGGGCCGACTACGCGTTCAGTCCCACCGGCAACGAGAACACGGTGACGATCCCGGTGACCGGCCGGTACGCCGACGTCCAGCTCAAGTTCTTCTCCAACACCGGCGCTCCCGGTGCCCAGGTCGCCGAGATCCAGGTCGTCGGCACCGCCGCGCCCAACCCGGACCTGACCGTCTCCGAACTGAAGTGGTCGCCTGCCTCGCCCTCCGAGGGCGACGACGTCACCGTGACCGCCACCGTACGCAACACGGGTACGGCGCCGGCCGCAGCGACGACGGTCGATGTCAGCCTGGAAGGCGTGGTGGCCGGCAGCGCACCGGTGAGCGCCCTCGCAGCCGGTGCGTCGGACACCGTCTCCGTCGATGTCGGCAAGCGGCCGATGGGCACGTACAGCGTCTCGGCCGCGGTCGACCCGACCGACACGGTCATCGAGCAGGACAACACCAACAACAGCCGTACCGCTGCTTCGAAGCTCGTGGTCTCGCAGAGCCCCGGCCCCGACCTGGAGGTCGTCGGCATCACCTCCAGCCCGACTAATCCCGCGGTGGGCTCCGCCGTCACGTTCACCGTGTCCGTACACAACCGCGGAACCACCGCTGTGAGCGCGCCGACGGTCACCCGTCTTCTCGTCGAGAGCACCACGCTGAACGGTACGACCGGCGCGGTCCCCGCCGGATCCACGGTCACCGTGCCGATCAGCGGGAGCTGGACCGCGAAGAGCGGTGGCGCGAACCTGACCGCGACCGCGGACGCGACCGGCACGGTCGCCGAGACGAACGAGAACAACAACGTCTACTCCCGCTCCATCGTCGTCGGTCGGGGCGCCGCGGTTCCGTACACCGAGTACGAGGCGGAGAAGGGCGACTACCGGGGCACGTTGCTGACCTCTGACAAGAAGCGCACCTTCGGCCACACCAACTTCGCCACCGAGTCCTCCGGCCGCCAGTCCGTGCGGCTCAACACCACCGGAGAGTACGTCGAGGTCACCTCGACCGTCCCGTCCAACTCCATCGTGGTCCGCAACTCCATCCCCGACGCCGCGGGCGGCGGCGGGTCGGAGGCCACGCTCAGCCTGTACGTCAACGGCACCTTCGCCCGCAAGCTGACCCTCTCCTCCAAGCACAGCTGGCTCTACGGCGACACGGACAGCCCCGAGGGCCTGACCAACCGGCCCGGCGGTGACGCCCGCCGGATGTTCGACGAGTCCAACGCACTGCTGGGCCAGACCTACCCCGCGGGGACGAAGTTCCGGCTCCAGCGTGACGCGGGCGACTCGGCGTCCTTCTACATCGTTGACCTCGTCGACCTGGAGCAGGTGGCACCGGCGATCGCACAGCCGGCCGGATGCACCTCGATCACCACCTACGGAGCCGTCCCGAACGACGGGATCGATGACACGGACGCCATCCAGCGGGCCGTGACGGCGAACCAGAACGGTGACATCGGCTGCGTGTGGATTCCGCCGGGGCAGTGGCGGCAGGAGCAGAAGATCCTCACCGACGACCCGTTGAACCGGGGCCAGTACAACCAGGTGGGCATCAGTGACGTCACGATCCGCGGTGCCGGGATGTGGCACTCGCAGCTGTACACGCTGACCGCGCCGCAGGACGCGGGCGGCATCAACCACCCGCACGAGGGGAACTTCGGCTTCGACATCGACGACAACACCAAGATCTCGGACATCGCGATCTTCGGTTCCGGCACCATCCGGGGCGGTGACGGCAACGCCGAGGGCGGCGTCGGTCTCAACGGCCGCTTCGGCAAGGACACCAAGATCACCAATGTGTGGCTGGAGCACGCGAACGTCGGCGTGTGGGTCGGCCGCGACTACGACAACATCCCGGACCTCTGGGGACCCGGTGACGGTGTCGAGTTCACCGGGATGCGGATTCGCAACACCTACGCGGACGGCATCAACTTCGCCAACGGGACCCGCAACTCTACGGTGTTCAACTCCTCCTTCAGGAACACCGGGGACGACTCGCTCGCCGTGTGGTCGAGCAAGTACGTGAAGAACCCGTCGGTGGACGTCGGCCACGACAACCACTTCCGCAACAACACGATCCAGCTGCCCTGGCGGGCCAACGGCATCGCGGTCTACGGCGGCTACGGCAACACGATCGAGAACAACATCGTCTCCGACACCATGAACTACCCCGGCATCATGCTGGCGACGGACCACGATCCGCTGCCGTTCTCCGGGGAGACGCTGATCGCCAACAACGAGCTCTTCCGTACGGGCGGCGCGTTCTGGGGCGAGGCCCAGGAGTTCGGGGCCATCACACTGTTCGCGTCCGGTCAGGACATTCCGGGCGTCACGATCCGGGACACCGACATCCACGACTCGACCTACGACGGCATCCAGTTCAAGTCGGGCGGCGGGTCCGTGCCCGGCGCGAAGATCTCGAACGTCCACATCGACAATTCCGTCAACGGGTCGGGAATCCTGGCCATGGGAGGGGCCAGGGGAAGTGCGACTCTGACCGATGTGACCATCAGCGGCTCGGCCGACGGCGATGTCGTGGTCGAACCCGGTTCACAGTTCGTCATCAACGGCAGCGCCGGTGAGGCGTCCGCCAAGAAGTAGCTCCGGTCCCGTACCGGACACGACCCGGCCTCCGGCCGGCACGCCGTCGGCGCGTGCCGGCCGCAGGCGCGTGTGTCCGCAGCCATCACCCCCTGCCCCTGCCTTCAGGCGCGGAGGGCCTCGCGGAGGTGTTCGCCGAACTCGGCGGGATGCGTGCTGAGCCCGGTGTGCCCGCCCGGGAAGTGCCGGAGTTCCGTGCCGAGGCGCTCGGCCAGCAAGGCGGCCGGACGGTAGGGCAGCTCGCCGCGTGAGTCCCGGCCGCACGCCAGCACCAGCCGGTCCGACAGCGCTTCGAGCCGGTGGACGTCCGGTACGTAGGACATGAACGCGGGCACGATGCGTCCGACGAAGTACGGGAGGTCCGCCATCGTCCGCTCGGCCCGCGCCGCCGCTTGCGGTGGCAGCTCGACCGCGGCGACCGGCTCGTCGGTGGCACCGGCCTTCTTCAGCCCCGCAGAGAAGGCCGCCATCGCCGGACCGATCCCGTCCACGCGGAACGTCTCGGTGACGCGCGCGACGAGTGCGCGATGCGCGGGAGCGTCGGGGAGGACCTCCACCATCGGCGGCTCGTGCGCCACGACCCGCTCGACGGCCGCGGGACGGGCGGTGAGCAGATGCACGGCGGCGATCGCGCCGGAACTGCAGCCGAAGACACGGGCGGGCCCACCGGGGGAGAGCAGCCGCAGCAGGCGGAAGGCGTCGTCGGCGTGCTCGGCCACGCACTGCCCGGCCCCGGGGTCGTCCAGGGTGCTGCGCGACATGCCGCGGGGGTCGTAGGTCGCGACGGTGTATTCGGCGGCCAGCTCGCCGGCGATCGGGTCGAAGGACGCCGCGCCGCCCGTCCCGCCGGGGATCAGCAGCAGGAGCGGCCCGTGCCCGCGCACCTCGTAGTGCAGGGTCGCGCCGTCCACGCGAAGGCTGCCCACGGTCGGTTCGGTCATGCGGCGTCCCCTTCCCGGGACGGGGGCCAGTGCTCCAGCAGGGTGTCCAGGGCGTCGAGTGCCCGCACCCAGGACTGCTGAGGTGAACGCGCGTGCCCGAAGCCGCCCGCCGCCTCAAGGGCGACGAAGCCGTGGAACGTGCTGCGCAGCAACCGGACCGCGTCGGTCAGGTCGGGCTCCGCGAGTCCGTAGCCGCGCAGCATGCCGTAGGTCAGCTCGACCGCGCGCCGCGGTCCGGGTGCCTTCGCGGCCAGTTCGGGATCGATCTCGATGGGGGTCTGCGTCGCCATGTAGCGGCCCGGATGCTCGTGGGCGTACTCCCGCCAGGCGTCCGCGAACGCGACCAGCGCGTCCCGGCCCGCCCGCCCGGCCGTCGCCTCCGCGATCCGCATGGTCTTCTCGTCCGCCGCGAGCAGGGCGATCCGCCCGCGCAGATCCTCGAGACCGCGGACATGCGTGTAGAGGCTCGCGTCCTTCACCCCGAGCCGCCGCGCCACCTGAGACATGGTCACCCGGTCGAGACCGACCTCGTCGGCCAGTTCCGCGCCCGCGATCGTCACCCGTTCGACTGTCAGCCCGGCCCGCACCATGTGTCCTCCCCAAGGTCCTAATGGGTCTAGATATAGCCTAGGGCCCCTAGGTTCGGCAACCCGGGTTCCGTGTCGCCGGGGTCGGTCGCCGTGAGTCCGCCGGTGAGTCTGAAAGAAACGAAAAGAATACTAAGTAACCCACATTGGCGACAGCGGGGCCTCTCCCTATTTCTTCCGGACCGAACGTCCGGTTCAATGAGTTGAAGATCAGTCGAGGCGCTCGGGGGGAATCTCATCAAGTCACCGGTCGAGGATTGAAGCCGCTGCAGGCGGACAAGGATGTATCGGGTTCGTGCGGGACGCCTCATAAGAGGTCACCTCATCGAACCAGTTGAAATTCTCGGCTACCCACTTTCGCCCTCAAGGGTGCGTGGGTGCTTGCCATTCATTTTCCGTACGCCCCTGGGGATTTCGGCTTCCGCGCGAAGTCGAAAGCCCTGGTTCCCCTTGCGGCGGCGCAGGTGGCGCGGTCGGTCAGCATTTCCACGGAGGTGTTTCGGGTGTACGAATACGAACGGCGCGCCGACGGCTGCATCCGGCCCGCGCGACGATTATCGACGAGGGTCCATCCCCAGGAGATTCTCCGTTCCCTCGCTTATCCGCTGCTCCTTGCGGCCACCCTCTGCGTGGCCGCGAGTTCGCTGATCCTGGACTGGGATCCCGGCCGGGTCAGCCCGCTCTTCCTGGTGGGCACCCTCATCTACCTGGCCGCCCTGGAAAGGCTCATCCCGCACCGGCGCGACTGGCATCCAAGCCGGGCGGAATGGCGCTGGTACGGCGTCTACTTCCTCCTCACCATGGCCGCGAGCGCGCTGGCACAGCTCGGCGTGACGACCGCGGTCGGGAGGATCTCACCCGCCGATCCGGCGCTCCCGCTGTGGGCCGAGATCCCGGCCGCCCTGCTGAGCGGTTCGCTGGCCAGCTACCTGGTACACCGACTGGGGCACGCCAACCCGCTGCTGTGGCGGCTCCACGGGGTGCACCACGTACCGCAGAAGGTCAACGTCGCGAACAACGGCGTCAATCACGTACTGGACATCGTCCTCGCCCAGGGCGCCGTCCAGCTCACCCTGGCACTGGCCGGATTCTCCAGTCGCTCCGTGCTCGCCACCGGTCTGTTCGTGGCCGCACAGGGCTACTTCGTCCACGCCAACATCGACGTGCGCATCGGCAGGCTCAACCACATTCTGGCCAGCCCCGAACAGCACCGTCTGCACCACAGCACGGAGTTGTCCGAGGCAGGCCACTACGGCTCCGACCTGTCGTGCTGGGACCACCTCTTCGGGAGCTTCACCTGGCGGCCGGGGCGCGAGCCGGCCGCGGTCGGTCTCTGCGATCCCGCCTCCTTCCCCGGAACCGGCGAGATCCTCGGAAGCCTTCTCCATCCGTGGCGCCGTGCGAAGGGGGCCTGAGACGAGACCGTCCGACCCCGGGGCCCGGCCCCGCACCACAGACTTCGGCGCTGCCTCCCGGCAGCGTGACCACCTGATGAGGAGTGTGCGAACTTGGCTGACGCGATCAATGACGCTTCTACGGGCAAAGTAGCGATCATCGGTATCGGCTGCCGCTTTCCCGGCGAGGCATCGGACCACCGCGCCTTCTGGCAGAACCTGCTGGACGGCAAGGACTGCGTCATCCCGACACCCGCGGACCGCTACGACGTCACCACCCTCAGGAGCGGCCACCGGGACAAGCCCGGCCGCCTCGTGGGCGGCAGGGGCGGATACATCGAGGGCTTCGACGAGTTCGAACCGGCCTTCTTCGGCATCAGCCCGCGCGAGGCCGACCACATGGACCCCCAGCAGCGCAAGCTCCTGGAGGTGGCCTGGGAGGCCCTGGAGGACGGCGGCCAACGGCCCGCCGAACTGGCAGGCAGTGACACGGCCGTATACGTGGGTGCGTTCACGCTGGACTACAAGATCCTGCAGTTCGCCGACCTGAGCTTCCAGACACTCGCCGCTCACACCGCGACCGGCACCATGATGACGATGGTGTCGAACCGCATCTCGCACTCCTTCGACTTCCGCGGCCCCAGCCTCTCGGTCGACACCGCGTGCAGCTCGTCCCTGGTTGCCGTCCACCTGGCGTGCCAGAGCCTGAACAGAAGAGAGAGCGGTCTCGCGCTCGCGGGCGGAGTGCTCCTGCACATGGCACCGCAGTACACCATCGCCGAGACGAAGGGCGGATTCCTGTCGCCCGAAGGGCGTTCACGTACCTTCGACGCCTCGGCCGACGGCTACGTACGTGCCGAGGGCGTCGGCCTCGTCGCGCTCAAGCGGCTGGAGGACGCGCTGCGGGACGGGGACCCGATCCACGCGGTGATCGCCGGCACCGGAGTCAACCAGGACGGCCGGACCAACGGCATAACCGTTCCCAACGGGGAGGCCCAGGTCTCCCTCGTGCGCCGGGTCTGCGCCGAGGCGGGCATCACCCCCGGCGACCTGCAGTACATGGAGGCGCACGGCACCTCCACGCCGGTGGGCGACCCGATCGAGGCCAACGCCCTGTCCCGGGCACTCGCCATCGGGCGCGCCCCGGGCGCCGCCTGCTACGTCGGCTCGGTGAAGGCGAACATCGGGCACACGGAATCAGCCGCCGGCATCGCCGGGCTGATCAAGACCGCCCTCGCTCTCAAGCACCGCCGGATCCCGCCCCACATCAACCTCGAAAGGATCAACCCGGCCATCGACCGCGGCTCCTCGCCGTACGACATCCCCACCACGGTGACGGACTGGCCCGAACACGAGGGCCCCGCGCGGGCGGGAGTGAACGCCTTCGGCTTCGGCGGGACCAACGCCCACGCCGTCCTGGAGGAGGCACCCGCGCACACGGCGCGCGCAGAGACCGCCCGGCCCTCGCCGGCTGCCCGGCCCGTCCTGCCGCCGCAGGAGCGCGGCTGGAGCATCCTGCCCCTGACCACACGTCACCCGGACGCCCTCCCGCAGCTGGCGCGGGGCATCAGCCGCGAGCTTGCCGGAGAGCACGGCCCCGCCGTCGCACTCGACGACCTCGGCCACACACTCGCCCACCGGCGCCAGCACCTGGAATCACGTCTCTCCGTCGTCTACTCCTCCAGGGAATCCCTGGAGGAGGCGCTGGACACCTGTCTGCGGGGCGAACCGCATCCCCGGGTGGTGCAGGGGCGACAGCTGGATACCCCGGACCGCCGCCTGGTCTGGGTGTTCACCGGTATGGGCCCGCAGTGGTGGGCCATGGGACGCGGCCTGCTGGCCAGTGAGCCGGTCTTCCGGGACGCGGTCACCGCGTGCGACCGGGAGATCCGGAAGATCGCCGGATGGTCCCTGATGGACGAGATGGCGGCCGACGAGAGCCGGTCGCGGATGGCGGAGACCTGGCTCGCGCAGCCCGCCAACTTCGCCGTGCAGATCGGACTGGCGGCCCTGTGGCGTTCGTACGGCATCCACCCGGACGCCGTGGTCGGGCACAGCACCGGCGAGATCGCCGCCTTCTACGAGGCGGGCGTCTACTCGCTGGAGGACGCGGTCAGGATCGCCGTCCACCGCAGCCGGCTCCAGCACACCCTGTCCGGAACAGGCACCATGCTGGCCGTCGGGCTGCCGGAGGCCGAGGCCGATCGCCGGGTGCGCCCCTACGGAGACCTGATCTCCGTGGCCGCCGTCAACAGCCCCGCCTCGGTCACCCTGGCAGGGGACGGGACGGCACTGGCCGCGCTGGCCGACGAGCTGCGCACCGAACTGGTCTTCACCAAGTTCCTTGCGGTGGAGGTCCCTTACCACAGTGCCGCCATGGACCGGATCAAGGACGAACTCCTCACCGCGCTCGCCGGAATCGAGCCCCGCCCGGCGACGGTTCCGGTTCACCTGACGGGTCAGGAGGGCGTCGCGGAAGGCGTCGAGCTGGACGCCGGGTACTGGTGGAAGAACGTCCGCGACCGGGTGCGCTTCCACGCGGCCGTGGACCGGCTGGCCGACGACGGCCACCGGCTGTTCCTCGAAATCGGCCCCCATCCGGTCCTCGGACACGCCATCCGCGAATGCCTGGAGGCGAAGGGCCGCACGGGCGTCTCGGTACCGTCGGTGCGCCGCGCGGAGGACGAACCCGAGCGCTTCGCCGTGTCCCTGGCGACCCTGCACAACAACGGGTTCGACATCGCGTGGGACGTACTCCAGCCCGTGGGGCGCACAGTCCCGCTGCCCCGCTACCCCTGGCGTCGTGACCGGCACTGGACAGAGCCGGGAGCCGTCGCGCAGATCCGCCTCGGCCGGCTCGATCACCCTCTGCTGGGCCGCCGCACGGACCACACAGAACCGACCTGGCAGGCCCGGCTCGACACCGAGAGGCTGCCGTACCTGGCCGACCACCGCATCCAGGACTCCGTGGTCTTCCCCGCGGCCGGATACCTGGAGATGGCCGCACAGGCCGTGCGGGAGCTGACCGGGGGCACGGACGTCGTGCTGGCCGACATCGATCTGCGCAAGGCGCTCTTCCTGGCAGAGGACGACGCCCGCACGGTCCACCTCTCCGTGTCGCTGGAGGACGGCGGCTTCGTCGTCGCGTCCGCGGCGGCCGGACCGGAGACGGAGCGGGTGGTGCACGCCAGTGGGGTGGTCCGTACCGCGCAGCGCCGCTCGGCCGGAGCACCGCTGCACGCGGACCCGATCAGGGAACGGTGCCCGCGCCGGCTGGACAACCAGGAGTGCTACACCGCGCTGGCCGCGCTGGGCTACCAGTACGGTCCCGCCTTCCAGGCCATCGAGGAGGTCTGGATCGGCGCCGACGAGGTGCTGGCCCGGATCACTCCGCCCGCGGCGATCGGGGGCGGGGCCGCGGATCACCACATCCACCCGGTGCTGCTGGACGCCTGTTTCCAGGCTCTGCTGACGCCGCAGCTCCTGACCGGGGAGACACCGGCGCCGGGCACCGGCATCCGGTTACCTCTGTCGCTCGACGAGATGAGCGTTTCCCCCGTGGGCGACCGCACCTTGTGGGTGCACGGCACGGTGCGCCGCCACGACGGGGACGCGCTGGTGGGTGATCTCGCGCTGTACGCCGAGGACGGGACGGCGCTGGGCCGCATGCGGGGATTCCGCGCGGCCGACGTGGAGAAGGCCTCGGGGGCCGTCTCCCGCAGCACCATCGACTCCTGGCTCGCGGAGCCCGTCTGGACCGACCGCCCCTGGGCGGCGGCCTCCGGGGTGGCGGCCGAGGGATCCGGCACGGGCGAGCCGCAGGACTGGCTGGTCCTGGCGGACAACGGGGGAGTGGGGGACGCCTTCGCGGAGCTGGTGACCGCGCGCGGCGACCGCTGCCGCACCGTATGGCTGGACGACGCCGGCGACGGGCCGGAGCGGGGCGGAGAACTGCCCGCCGCACCGGACTGCGCCGCCCGGCTGGAACAGCTCTTCACCGAACTGGACCGCGAAGGTGAGGCCTTCCGCGGCACGGTCGTGCATCTGTGGAACCTGGATCAGCCCGGCATCGACGCCGCCGGGCGCCAGGATGTGGTGCGGGCCGCGGACACCGGGGCCTACTCCCTGGTCGCGCTCGCCAGGATCCTGCTGGCCCGGCAGACCGGCGGACGGCTGCACGTGGTCACCCGAGGAGCCCAGCCCGTCTCACCGGGCGAGCCGACCGAACCGCTCGGTACGCCCGCCTGGGGCGTCACGCGCGTACTCAGGCACCAGGAGCTGGCAGGCCATCGGGGCAAACTGGTCGACCTCGACCCCGCACGGGAGCCCGGCGCACCCGGCGTCCGGGCGGACGCCGAGGCACTCCTGCGCGAGTTCCTCGTTGACGACGAGGAAGAGATCGGGCTGCGCGGCGACCGCCGGGCGACCAGCCGCATCCGGCCCGCCGAAGGACTGACCAGGCCACTGCCGCTGCGCCTGCGGGCGGACGGAAGCTATCTCGTCACCGGGGCGTTCGGCGCCCTGGGCCGACTGTTGTGCCGGACGCTGGTGAAGCGCGGCGCCCGACGGCTCATCCTGATGAGCCGGACCCCCGTACCGGACCGCCACACCTGGCAGGAGACCGACCCGGCAACGGCGCAGGGCAGGGCCGTGGCCCTCCTCAAGGAGCTGGAGGCCGCCGGCGCGCAGACGGTCCTCGCGCCGGTCGACGTGACCGACGAACACGCGCTGACCGGCTGGCTCGACGCGCACCGGCGGGACGGGGCACCGCCCGTACGCGGCGTGTTCCACCTCGCGGGCCAGGTGCGGGACAGGCTGGTCCCCGACATGGACCGCACCACGTTCGACGCGGTGCTCGACCCGAAGGCCG
Organism: Streptomyces sp. NBC_00341; assembly: GCF_041435055.1. Classification (NCBI taxonomy): domain Bacteria; kingdom Bacillati; phylum Actinomycetota; class Actinomycetes; order Kitasatosporales; family Streptomycetaceae; genus Streptomyces; species Streptomyces sp. NBC_00341. The sequence continues at coordinate 8,644,117 of NZ_CP108002.1, forward strand.
TGGGGGCGTACCTGCTGGACAAGCACCTGCGCGACGAACCGCTCGAACACTTCGTCCTCTTCGCCTCGATCGCCTCACTGCTGACGACCGCGGGCCAGACCAACTACGCCGCGGGCAACGCCTTTCTGGACGCGCTGGCCCATCGGCGGCGCGCGCAGGGCCTGCCGGCGCTGAGCCTCGACTGGGGCCCCTGGGCCACCGGAATGATCGAGGAACTGGGCCTGGTCGACCACTACCTCCACAGCCGGGGCATGAGCTCGCTGTCCCCGGAAGCCGGGATGAGCGTCCTGGAACGCGTCATCGGACAGGACCGGGCGCAACTGCTCGTCGCCACCGTCGTCGACTGGCAGACCTTCCTGGCCTGGTACGACTCCCCGCCGCCGCTGGTCACCGAACTGGCCGCGGCCGCTCAGGAACACACCGCGGAGGAGGGAGGCGGAATCCTCGACGCCTTCCGCGACGCGGGAGAGGCGGACCGCCGCCGACTGGTCATCGACCGGTTCACGGCGATCACCGCCACGGTCCTTCGCTCCGCGGCGCACGAGATCGACCCCGCGGCCGGGCTCACCGGACTGGGGCTCGACTCGCTGCTCGCGATGGAGCTGCGCGCCAGGACACAGGCCGATCTCGGAATCGCCCTGCCGGTGGTCGCCCTGCTGAGCGGCACCTCCGTGGAGGAACTGGCCGGCCGGCTGTACGACGGCCTGACCGAACGGGTCGCGGCCGGTGGCGCGGGGGAGAGCGACGCGACGGCCGTCGAGGTGTTCACCGACGAGCTGAACCACCCCCTGACCCAGAACCAGAAGGCGCTCTGGTTCCTCAAGCAGCTCAACCCCGACGGCTACGCCTACAACATCGGCGGCGCGGTGGAGGTGCGCGCCGAGATCGAACCCGAGCTGATGTTCGAGGCGGTGCGCAGGCTCGTCGCGCGCCATCCGGCGCTGCGCGCCAACTTCCACCTGGAGGAAGGCCTGCCGGTGCAGCGCACGACCTCGGGCACGGAGCCCGACCTCGGCCTGTTCGACGTCCAGGGCCAGGGCTGGGAGGACATCCGGCGCACGATCATCCGCGAGTACCGCAAGCCGTACGACCTCGAACGCGACCCGCTCGTGCGGTTCAGGCTGTTCAAGCGCGGGCCGAGCCGCTGGGTCATCATGAAGGCCGTCCACCACATCGTCTCGGACGCGATCTCGACGTTCACCTTCATCGAGGAACTGCTCGCCGTGTACGAGGCGCTGAAGCAGGGCCGGGAACCCGCCCTGCCGCCCGTCGGCGCCCGGTACCTGGACTTCCTCAACCAGCAGAACCGGTTCCTGGCAGGACCCGAGGCCGGCGGAATGCTCGAGTACTGGCGCTCCCACCTGCCCGCGGAGGTCCCGCTCCTGGACCTGCCGGTGGACCGCCCCCGGCCCGCCGTGCAGACGCACAACGGCGCCTCGGAGTTCTTCGTGCTCGATACGGAGCTCAGCGCCCGGGTCCACGCGCTGGCACAGGAGCACGGCGTGACGCCGTTCATGGTGCTGCTCAGCACCTACTACATCCTGCTGCACCGCTACTCCGGCCAGGACCATGTCATCGTCGGCAGTCCGGTGACCGGCCGTACCCACCAGGAGTTCTCCTCGGTCTACGGCTACTTCGTCAACCCGTTGCCGCTGCACGCGGACCTGTCCGCGGGCCCCACCGTCGCGGAGCTGCTGGAGCAGGTCCGCAGGACGGTCCTCAACGGCCTGGACAACCAGGAGTACCCGTTCGTCCTGCTGGTCGAGGAGCTGGGCCTCCAGCACGACCCCAGCCGTTCGGCCGTGTTCCAGGCGATGTTCATCCTGCTCACCCACAAGGTGGCCACCGAGCAGTACGGCTACCGCCTGGAGTACATCGAACTCCCCGAAGAGGAAGGACAGTTCGACATCACCCTGTCGGTCTACGAGGACGAGGCGGAGGGGTGCTTCCACTGCGTCCTCAAGTACAACACCGACCTCTTCCTGCCCCGGACCGTCCGCCGCATGGCCGAGCACTACGTCCAGCTGCTGGACAGCATGACGCGGGCGCCCGCCGGACTGCCCACTCCGAGGCTGGAGATGCTCGGCGCCCAGGAGCGCGAGCAACTGGTCACCGAGTGGAGCGGATCCTCCCGGCTGCCGGCCGTCGCGGGACGGGAACCCGGCCGTGACCGGACCGTCCACCAGCTGATCGGGGACATCGCCCGCGCCCACCCCGAGGCCGTCGCCGTCTCCGTGCCCGACCTTCGGGGCCCCACGGAACACCTCACATACGGAGAGCTCGACCGCAGGGCCGATACCAGGGCCCGGCGGCTGCGCGAGCTGGGCGTGACCCAGGGTTCCGTCGTGGGGCTCTGCCTCGACAAGTCACCGGAACTGGTCGTCACCCTCCTCGCGGTGCTCAGGGCGGGCGGCGCCTACCTGCCGGTCCACCCCGACCAGCCCGCGGAGCGCGTCGCCCACGTACTGGGCATCGCGCAGGCCGCCCTCATCGTCGTCGACGACACGCGCGCCGCGTGGGCCGAGGGCCTGCCCGCCACCGTGCTGACCCCGGCGAGGCTGGGCGCCACGGAGACCGAGGGGCCCGCGCCGCAGGGGAGCACCGACCTCGACGCGCCCGCCTACGTCATCAACACCTCGGGGTCCACCGGCCGTCCCAAGGCCGTGCGGGTCAGCCATCGCAGCCTCGTCTCGGCGTACGCGGCATGGTCCGGGGAGTACCGGCTGGCGGACGCGGCACGCGTCCACCTCCAGATGGCCGAGCCCTCGTTCGACGTGTTCACCGGCGACCTGGTCCGCGCACTCTGCTCCGGCGGCCGGCTGGTCCTGGCCGACCGGGACCTGATCTTCGACACGAGCCGCCTGTACCGCACCATGCGGACGGAACGGGTCGACAGCGCGGAGTTCGTCCCCGCCGTCGTACGGGGCCTGATGGACCACTGCGAGCGCGCTGGCGAACGGCTCGACTTCATGAGCCTGCTGGTGGTCGGTTCCGATGCGTGGAAGGTGGCGGAGTACGAGCGGCTGCGCGGTCTGTGCGGTCCCGGTACCAGGGTGATCAACTCCTACGGCGTCACCGAGGCCACCATCGACAGCGCCTTCTTCGAAGGGCCCGCGGACGGTCTTGAGCCAGGTCTCATGGTGCCGATCGGCCGCCCGCTGGCCAACAGCACACTCCATGTCCTGGACGAACACGGCGAACCCGTCCCGCCAGGCGTGCCGGGCGAGCTGTGGATCGGCGGCGAGGGCGTCGCGATCGGCTACGCCGGTGACCCGGAACAGACGGCGCAACGCTTCGTGACGCGGCAACTGAGCCGCGAGCCGGGCGCCGCACCGGTACGGCTGTACCGGACGGGCGACGTGGCGCGCTGGGACACGCACGGCCGGATGCACCTGCTCGGACGCAGCGACCACCAGGTCAAGCTGCGCGGCCACCGGATCGAGGTCGCCGAGATCGAATCGCACCTGGCGGGCTGGCCGGGCCTCGCCCGCGCCGTGGTGGCCGTCCGCCCCGACGCGGCCGGAGAACCGATCCTCTGCGCGTACTGCGTGGCGGAGCCGGGACGGACACTGGACCGGCGGGCCGTGCGCCGCCATCTCGCGGGAGCGGTACCGGCCTTCATGGTGCCGTCCCATGTCGTCGAGCTGCCGGAGCTGCCGCTCACCGCGCACGGAAAGGTGGATGTCGCCGCGCTCCCGGTACCGGCCGGCACGGACCGGCAGCAGTCGTACGAAGCACCGGTGACCCTCTACGAACTCAGCATGGCCCGGCACTGGGAGGCGCTGCTCGGGATGGACCGGGCGGGGCTCGGGGACGACTTCTTCGAATCCGGCGGCAGCTCGATCAAGCTGATCGAGCTGATCCACCACCTGCGGACGGAGTTCGGCATCGGCGTCCCGGTCAGCCGCCTGTACCAGGCCACGACCCTGCACGGCATGGCCGCGGCCGTGGCGGACCTCGTCAACAACACGACCTCGGAGGAGCTGCCGTACCTCACCTTCAACCCCGGGCCGGGACAGCCCGTCTTCTGCTTCCCCCCGGCCGGCGGCCACGCGCTCGTCTACCGCGGTTTCGCGGCGCAGCTCCTGACGTACCCGATCGTCGCGTTCAACTATGTGCCCGGTGACGACAAGGTCGCCCGGTACGCGGATCTGGTGGAGTCCGTCGGGCCGGAGGGCCCCTGCCGGCTGCTCGGGTACTCGCTGGGCGGCAACCTCGCGTTCGAGGTGGCCAAGGAGCTCGAATCACGCGGGCGCGAGGTCTCCCACGTCGTGGTGCTGGACTCCCGCCGCATCCTGGAGACGTACGAGCCGGGCGAGGAGGGCGTAAGGATCTTCGAGGAGGAGCTGGGCCGGCATCTGTACCAGCACACCGGCTCGGAGATCGTCGCCAAGACCGTCCTCGAACACGCGGCCGAGTATGTGGGTTTCTGCGGCAGAACCCCCAACACCGGGACGGTGGCGGCCTCGGTCGGCGTCGTCACCGACGAGGAGAAGGCGGGCCTCTACGCCCCCGGCGCCCCCGGAACCTGGCACGGCAGCTCAACCGGCGGGACCCACGTCCTGCGGGGCTCCGGGACCCACGCCGACATGCTCGACCCCAAACACCTCCCGCGCAACGCCGCCCTGGTACGCGCCCTTCTCACGGGGGACGCCGACCATGCCGGATGAGGACGACTGGGACAGCCCGCACCGGACACCCGGCAGCGCGCCCCGCGTCATCGTCATCGGCGCGGGAGTGGCAGGCCTGTCCACCGGCTGCTACGCGCAGATGAGCGGGATGCGGACCCGCATCTTCGAGAAACACGTGCTGCCCGGTGGATGCTGCACGGCCTGGTCCCGCGACGGCTACCTCTTCGACTACTGCATCGAGTGGCTGATCGGCACCGCCGCGGGCAACGACGCCAACCAGGTCTGGCGCGAGCTGGGCGCGCTCGACGGCAAGACCGTCAGGAACTTCGACCTGTTCAACAAGGTCGTCGACGAGGACGGCAGGTCGGTGACCTTCTGGAACGACCCGGCCCGGCTGGAGGAACACCTGCTGCGCGTATCGCCCGCCGACGCGCGCCTGATCCGTTCCTTCTGCCGTGACCTGAGGAGGTTCACGGAGATCGAGCTGTACCCGTTCCTGACCGCGCCGGCCCTGCGGACCGTACGGGAACGGGCGGCGACACTGCGCACCGTACTGCCGGCGTTCCGCCTCTTCTGGCGCACCGCCGCCACCCCGATGCACCGGTTCGCGGACCGGTTCGAGGACCCGCTGCTGCGCAGAGCCTTCCGGAACATCTTCTTCCAGGACCCGGAGGGCTTCCCCCTGCTCCCGTACCTCTTCAACATGGCCAGCGCCTACCACGGCAACGCGGGCTTCCCGCAGGGCGGTTCGCTCGGCCTCGCCCGCTCCGTCGAGGAGCGGTACACCGGGCTCGGCGGGACGGTCACCTACCGCGCCCGTACCGAGAGGGTGCTGGTGGACAGCGGGCGGGCCGTCGGAATCGAGCTGCGCAACGGCAGGAGGTACTACGCGGATCACATCGTCTCCGCCGCCGACGGGCACACCACCGTCTACGAGCTGCTGGGAGGCAGATACACCGGCCCGAGGATCGACAAGCTCTACACCGAACTTCTGGAGCGCCCCGGAACGCTGTTCCCCGCCGTCGTCTCCGCGTTCGTCGGCGTCCATGGCGATCTCCCCGCCGGGGACGCTCACAGCACCACCTACCTGCTGGCGCCGGAGGAGGCCGCCGAACTGCCCGGCGCACTCCAGAACAGCCTGGTGGTCCAGCTGCGCTCGCGCTACTCGGACGGCTTCGCACCGCCGGGCAAGTCCGTGGTCCACTGCACCTACTTCAGCGACTACACCTACTGGAAGGCGCTGCGCCAGAGCGACCGCAAGGCCTACTGGGCGCAGAAACGCAAGGTGGCCGACTTCGTACGGCGGTTCCTGGGGCGGCTCTGGCCGGGCACGGCCGAGCGGATCGACCTGGTGGACGTGGCCTCACCGGCGACGACCCGGCGCTACACCGGAAACCACAACGGCTCGATCCTCGCCTGGAAGGCGTTCTCCGAAGCCGACGACGTGTCCGCCGGCCTGGTCGGCAAGGACCGGATGCGGCTGCCCGGACTCAGCGGCTTCTCCATGGCCGGCCAGTGGGTCGGCATGGGCGGACTGATCCGTGCCGCCTCCACCGGCCGCTTCGCCACCCAGTACCTGTGCGAGGAACTGGGTCTCCCGTTCAAGGCGTGGGAGAGCGGCGGCACCACCCCCTGGCACCCGGACAGACTGGGCAAGCTGCCCCAGCTCGACCGGTGGTCCTCCAAGGAGGGAACCGGCTCGTGAGGACAGACAGGAGTGAGACGAAGACGTCTGCGGCGGAGGCACCGCGCGACAGACAGACCATGATCATCATCGGCGCCGGGCTCGGCGGCCTCTCCACCGGCTGCTACGCGCAGATGAACGGCTACCGCTCCCAGGTGCTGGAGATGCACGAGATCCCGGGAGGGTGCTGCACCGCCTGGGAACGCGGCGACTTCACCCTGGACGCCTGTGTCAGCTGGATGCTCGGCAGCGGCCCCGGCAACGAGATGCACCAGATCTGGCTGGAGCTCGGCGCGCTCCAGGGCAAGGAGGTGCGCCACTTCGACGTCTTCAACATCGTGCGGGGGCAGGACGGCAGAGCGGTCTACTTCTACTCCGACCCGGACCGGCTGCAGGACCACCTCACCGAACTCTCGCCCGCCGACGCGAAGCAGATCCGGGAGTTCTGCCGCCAGCTGCGCTCCTTCCGCAAGGCGCTGGCCGTCTACCCGTTCCTCAAACCCGTGGGACTGATGGGGCGGGTGGAGCGATGGCGCATGCTGGCGTCGTTCGTCCCCTACTTCAACGCCGTACGCAAGTCGATCTCGGTGCTGATGTCGGAGTACTCGGCCCGGTTCAAGGACCCGCTGCTGCGGGAGGCGTTCAACTTCGTCCTGTACGAGAAGCACCCGGCGTTCCCCGTACTGCCGACCCACTTCCAGCTCGCCTCGCACGCCAACCTCTCGGCGGGCGTTCCCGAAGGCGGCTCGCTCGGCCTGGCCGAGTCGATCGAGCAGCGCTACCGCAGGCTCGGCGGCCGGGTCACGTACAACACCAAGGTCGAGGAGGTACTCATCGAGGACGACCGGGCGGTCGGTGTCCGGCTCAGCGACGGCCGGGAACTGCGCGCGGACATCATTGTGTCCGCCTGCGACGGACCCACCACGATGATGAAGCTCCTGGGAGGCCGCTACCTGAACGACGCCTACCGACGGCTCTACACCGAGACCCTCAACGAACCGGGCATGGTGTTCCCCGGCTACTTCACTCTCTTCCTGGGCCTGAAACGGCCCTTCCCCGAGGGCGAACCGTGCACGACCTATCTGCTGGACGAGGCGCAGGCGGCAGAACTGACCGGCATCCGCCACCGCAGCATCAACGTCCAGTTCCGCAGCCGCCACTACCCCGAGCTCTCGCCGGACGGGACGACCATCGTCTACGCCACCTACTTCTGCGACATCGCCCCCTGGCGAGCCCTGGACGAAGGCCCGGAACAGATCACCCGGAGCCGCGGCGGCCAGGAGCTCCACACCCTCCCCGTTCGGCACGGCCGCGGCTACTACGCGGCCAAACGGCGAGCACGCACGGCGCTCGTGAAGTTCCTGGAGGAGCGGTACCCGGGCCTGGAGGACGCCATCGCGGTACGTGACGTGTCCAGCCCCCTCACCCAGGTCAGATACACCGGCAACCACGACGGGACGGTCCTGGGATGGCAGCCGTTCGTGGAGAGCGGCGAAACCCTGGAGGAGCTCGTCAAGAAGCACGGCCCCGGGCTCCCGGGCCTGGAGAACTTCTACCTGTCCGGCGTCTGGGCGACCACGGGCGGGCTGATCCGCGCGGCCGCGGCGGGCCGGCACGTCATGCAGTTCGTCTGCCGCGACGACGGCAGGGCGTTCACCGCCTCCCTCGACGAGACCCGGCCGCCGCCGACCCATCTCGTCATTCCGGTCGGGGGGCTCCCCGCCGCCCGATCCGGATCCACCGGTGTGGAACAGGAACAGGAGCAGAAGTGAAGATCAAGGAATGGGTCGTCCGCGAACACGTCGAGGGCACTCCCGACGTCGACCGGATCTACGAGAAGGTCGTCCGCGACATCGACGTGGACCTCGCACCCGACGAGATGCTGCTCAAGACGCTCTACGTCTCGGTCGACCCCTACCTCCAGGGCATCGCCCTGGACACCCCACTGGGCCGGCACATGGGCGCCGACTCGATCATGGAAGTGCTGGATGCGGGTCCGCGGGCCGCACACCGGCCGGGTGACCTGGTGCAGGGGTTCGGCGGCTGGCGGTCCCACCTGGTCAGCTCCGGCGAGGAATCCCTGTGGCAGACGGGGACCTTCCCGATGGTGTTCCCCGCCTTCCGCCGGCTCGACCCGGGCTGGTACGACGACACGCTGCCCCTGGCGACGGCACTGAGCGCGATGGGCGGTCCGGGCATGACCGCCTGGGGCACGCTCGCGACGTTCCTCGACGCCGGACCGGGGGACACCCTGGTGATCAGCGGCGCGTCCGGCGCGGTGGGGACGCTGATCGGCCAGCTGGCCCGGCTCGCGGGCGCCCGAGTGATCGGCACCACGTCCAGCCCGCAGAAGGCGGAGTACCTCTCCCGGCTGGGGTTCGACGAGGTCGTCCTCTACCGGCAGGGCGACAGCGCCGACAGCGTGCGCGACGCGCTCGTCCGTGCCGCTCCGGACGGCGTGGACCGCTACTTCGACAACCTCGGCGGTGCCGTGACCGACGCGGTCTTCTCCATGCTCAACATCGACAGCCGGGTGGCCGTGTGCTGGCAGTGGGCGACCCAGGTCGGCCAGGACGCCGTGGGACCCCGGCTCCTGCCGTACATCATGTTCCCGCGGACCACCGTGCGCGGGATCTTCTCCCTGGAGTGGTTCACCGACGAGAACTGGCAGGCGCTCCGCACCGAGCTGGGCGACCGCGTCCGGCGGGGCGAGGTGGTCTGTGACCACACCCTCCACCACGGCTTCGACCGCATCCCCGCGGCCTACGGGAGCCTCTACCACGACCGCGGGGCCAACCTGGGGAAGGTGCTGGTCGAGTTGTGACGGGTCGAGTCGTGACCGTCCGGCCCAGCCCCTCCACGCCATTTCGGCCGCCCCTCCGCGCCATCTCGGTCCGGCCGTCCGCCGGTCCGCTTTCCTGTCGAACCAGCACAGCCAGGAGGTACTTTGTCCACCGCAGTCAGTGCCGGTCCCGAACCGCTGTCGGCGCCGCTCCACCGCATGGAGTTCGGCGTCCCGGGCCCGCCCCGGCTCACCGAGCTCACGGACGGGTCGCCGGCCTGGCTGGTCAGCCGGTATCCCGATGTCAAACAGGTGCTCAGCGACAGCCGGTTCGGCCGCGCCGAGCTGTACGCGCCGGACGGTCCGTCCGTCACCCAGGCACCGGGGCTGGTCAACGACCCGGACCTGATGTTCAACCAGGACGGCCCCGACCACCTGCGGCTGCGCCGCACCCTGCGCCGCGCGTTCACTCCGCGCGCGGTCGCCAGGTGGCAGCCCTGGATCGCGGCGATCGTGGAGCAGCTGCTCGACGGACTCGCGCAGGGGGAAGGGCAGGCGGACATCGTCGCGGAGTTCACCCTGCCGTTGCCGGTGGCCGTGATCAGCCGGCTGATGGGGCTGGACGAGTCCGCGCGTGAGCGGATGCGCCACTGGAGCGATCACGCCTTCACGGACGGCTCCCGCAGCGGTGACGAGGTGGGCCCCGCCATGGCCGAGTTCTCCGAGTTCGGCGCACAGCTCCTGGCGGCACGGCGGCGCGATCCCGGGGCCGATCTGGTGAGCGGACTGGTACGGGCCGCCGACGAGGAGGGAGACATTCCCGAGGCGCAACTGGTCAGCCTGGTCTGCGGGCTGGTGGTCGGCGGACACGACAGCACGATGACCATGCTCGGCAACTCGCTCCTCTACCTGCTCACCGAGAGGCTGGAGGCCTGGCCGCTCCTCGCGGCCTCCGAGGAGGAGGCCGGCACGGTGGCCGACCGCCTGCTCCACCTGATCCCCCTGGGCGACGACCGGGGAAGCACCCGCCGCGCCACCGAGGGCGTCGAGGTCGGGGGCGTGCTGATCCCGGCCGGGGCGGTGGTCCTGGCGGACTGCGGAATGGCCAACCGCGACCCCGCCGTCTTCCCGCCCAGCACCGCGGACGACCTGTTCGCACCCATGGAGGCACCCACCCTGTCGTTCGGCGCCGGACCGCACTACTGCCTGGGTGCCTGGCTGGCCAGGACGGAACTCCAGCTGGCCCTGCACCGTCTGGCGGCAAGGTTCCCGGGGCTCAGGCTGTCCCAACCGCCGGAATCCGTCCGCTGGCGGATGGGGACCACCTCGCGCAGCCCGGAACGCCTTGAGGTGAGCTGGCCACGGAAGTAGCCGGCCGGCTTCCATCACACCCTCATGTAAGTGAGTTGCTCAGGAGGGGCGCACGAGGTCCGTGACCGGGAACGAAACGGTGTCCCGGGCGGGACGGGAGAGATGGGCAGCGGTGTGGAAATGGCCGTCCGTCTCCTTCCCCCGAGGGTCCTCGCCGGCCGAGGTCACCGACTCGACGGCGAACTGCCGCTCCTGCGGACTGGTGAAGCGGCGCTGCACGAAGGTGTGGGGGGTGGCCTTCTCCGTGACCAGTCCGAAGGACTCCAGACACTCCGCGATGGGCCGATAGGAGCCGGTACGCAGCACCAGCGACGCCACCCAGACCGGAGCTTCGGCCGATTCCAGAAGTGGCCGGAAGGTGCGCGAGGACAGGAAGCTGGCGCCGCCGGTGACCGTGATCAGACGGATGCGCCGTGCCGCGCGCAGCAAGGCGGCCGACGGCGGCGCGACCTCCAGATTCTCCCCGAAGGCCTCGTCCAGCAGGCCCACCTCGCGTGCGTAGGCGACGGCGTTGGACGCCGCGTCGATGCCGAACACCGGGACCGCGTCCGGACGCCGCCTGGCTCGGTAGAACTCGCGGTCCCAGGAGGTCAGTTCGCCGGTGGTCATCGCGCATGCCCGGGGCGAGGTGTAGTGGTCGTAGAGGTCGTCCAGCGTCAGATCGTGGTTCAGCAGGGCCGCGTTGATGCCGTAGGAACAGCAGATGTCCAGCACCGCCCCGGCCCCCGTCGCGCACACACCGGTCGCGACCAGCCGGCGGTGGATCTGCTGGGCATGGTGCGGCGTCCGGTAGCCCAGCGGCCGGAAGGCGCCGAAAAAGGCCCGTGGATCTGGCCGGTCGTAGATCTCGTCGAAGGGCGTCATCGACTCCTGAGCCGCGCCCGGGGCGGCGGTACCGGCCGCCCCGCCTCCCGGCTCGGCGCCCTGCCCCTGGTCGTTGCCCGCTCCGTCCGATGCCCTGACCGTCACACGCGCTCCTCTGTCGGCCCGCCCCGCCCGCACCCGTCCCGGCCAGCATCGGTCCGAACCGCGGTAAACGGAACAGGCACCGGGCAGGCACGGACGGGAACGAGCCATCCGCCGGCCGACCGCCCCCGCGACCCGCCAACACGCCTGTTTCGAACGGGTGATGGGTTCACCCGGCTGCCGATCCATACTGGACCAACATCAACTACCGTCCGAAGAGGATGTGTTCGTCCCGGTGACTCCACGCGTAGCCCAGATCCGGCCACTGCCCGAGCTGCTCAGGGAGCATGCGCGCAACATCGGCTCCAAGGTCGCCTTCCAGGACTCCGTGTCCCGGGTGACCTACGAGGAGCTGGAGCTGCGGACCGGCCGACTGGCCGGCCGGCTGACCGGACTGGGACTGCTGCACGGCGAGCGGGCGGCGGTCCTCCTCGGCAACCGTGTCGAAGCCGTGGAGAGCGTTCTCGCTGTCACCAGAGCGGGCGCGGTCGGCGTGCCGATGGACTCGCGGAGCACCCGGGCCGAGCTCGCCCACATGCTGGACGACAGCGGATCCAGGGTCGTCTTCACCGACCGGCCCCATCTGGGCACGCTGCGGCCGCTCCTGCCGGAGCGCCCTCATCTGACCGTGGTACTCGTCGACGCGGGCGTTGACGACGCGGCGGCCGATACCGCGGGCACGCTCTCCTACGAGGACATGGCCGGCACCGGACCATCCGTCCCCGCTCCGGACGACCTCGGGCTCGACGAGTCGGCATGGCTGCTCTACACCTCCGGCTCGACCGGCAGCCCCAAGGGCGTGCTGTCCACACAGCGCAACCGCCTGTCCACCGTGGCCTCCGGTCTCGTCGGCGTCCTCGGGATGTCGAGCGAAGACCGGCTGCTCTGGCCGTTACCCCTCCACCACGCCATGGGCCAGATCCTCTGTGTCATCGGGGTGGCCACGACCGGTGCCTCCGCCGTGCTACTGCCGAGGTTCTCCGTGCCGGACGTGCTGGGTGAACTGCGCCGGACGGACGACCCGTTCACGCTGCTCGCCGGCGTGCCGACGACGTACGGCAAGCTCCTCGACGCCGTACGCGACGAGGGGCTGAGGGCCCCCGCGCTGCGTGGCTGTGTCAGCGGAGGCATGGCGGCCGCGCCCGCCTTCCGGCGCGACTTCGAGGAGACCTGCGGAGTCCCGTTCCTCGAGCACTACGGGAGCACGGAGGCGGGGCCCGTCACCATGCCGGTGCCGGGCGCCGCCCGGCCGGAAGGCTCGTGCGGCCGGGTGCTCCCGGGCACCCGGGCACGTATCGGCGACGGCGGCGCGAGCAGCGGCGAAGCCTTGGGGGAGGGCGAGCTGTGGGTTTCCGGGCCCGGGGTCATGACCGGGTACCACGGCCGGCCCGACGACACCGCGGAGGTCCTGCGCGACGGGTGGTACCGCACCGGTGACCTCGTCCGGATCGACGCCGACGGCGAAGTCACCGTCACGGGCCGGGTCAGCGAGCTGATCATCCGCGCCGCCGAGAACATCCACCCCTCCGAGGTGGAGGCGGTTTTGCTGGCCCTGCCGGGGATCAAGGACGCCGCCGTGGCCGGCCGGCCCGACGACGTACTCGGTGAGGTGCCGGTCGGCTACCTCGTGCCGCAGACGCCCGGCGCGCTCGACAGACGAGCGGTCCTGGCCGCCTGCCGCGAGCACCTGTCACCGTTCAAGGTCCCCGCCGCCCTCTACGAGGTGGCCGGGATCCCGCGGACCGCGTCCGGGAAGACCAAGCGGTACGCGCTCACCGACCTGCCGGCCAGGCCCCTGGAGGCGGCGGCCGGCGCCACCTCGCCCGCGGGGACGGGAGCGGTGGATCTGCCGGCCCTGGTGCGGGCCGAGGTCGCCGCCGTACTGGGCTGCGCCGTCGAGGAGGTGGAGCCGGGGACCGCCTTCCGCGACCTCGGCCTCGACTCGTTGACGTCCACCGTGCTGGCCGGTCGTCTCTCCGCGGCGACCGGCCTCTCCCTCTCGGAGGCCGTCGCCTTCGAGTTCCCCACCGCGCGGGACATGGCCGCCCACCTCGGGGCGCGGCTCACCGGCGAACCGGCCGGCGGACCGGCCACCCGCACCCACGGGGCCGGTACGGACGACGACCCCGTGGTCATCGTCGGGATGGCCTGCCGTTTCCCGGGCGGAGTGGAGTCCCCGCAGGACCTGTGGCGGCTCGTCGACGACGGAGTCGACGCCATCACCCCGTTCCCCACCGACCGGGGATGGGACATCGAGGGGCTGTTCGACCCGGACCCCGGGCAGGCCGGCCGGACGTACGTGCGCGAGGGCGGCTTCCTGTCCGGAGTGCACCGTTTCGACCCGGCTTTCTTCGGCATCTCGCCCCGCGAGGCACTGGCGATGGACCCGCAGCACCGGCTGCTCCTCGAAGTCGCCTGGGAAGCCTTCGAACACGCCGGAATCGACCCCGGCTCGGTGCGCGGGACGCCCACGGGCGTGTACGCCGGGCTGATGTACAGCGACTACGCCAGCCGGTTCGCCCGCACACCGGAGCAGGTGGAGGGCCACCTGGGCATCGGGAACGCGGGCAGCGTCGCCTCCGGTCGCATCGCCTACACCCTGGGCCTGGAAGGGCCGGCGATCACCGTGGACACGGCGTGCTCGTCGTCGTTGGTGGCCCTGCACCTGGCGGCCCAGGCGCTGCGCAGGGGCGAGTGTTCGCTCGCACTGGCCGGTGGCGTCACGGTCATGTCCGGTCCCAACTCCTTCGTGGAGTTCAGCAGACAGCGCGCGCTGGCCGCCGACGGCCGCTGCAAGGCGTTCGCCGCGTCCGCGGACGGCACCGGGTGGGCCGAGGGCGCCGGAATGCTGCTGGTGACCCGGCTGTCCGAGGCGCGGCGGTCCGGGTACCGGGTACTGGCCGTGGTACGCGGCTCCGCGGTGAACCAGGACGGCGCGAGCAACGGCCTGACCGCACCGCACGGACCGGCCCAGCAACGGGTGATCCGCCAGGCCCTGGCCGACGCGCGGCTGAAGCCCGCCGAGATCGACGCCGTCGAGGCGCACGGCACCGGCACCCGGCTCGGCGACGTCATCGAGGCCGAGGCCTTCCTGGCGGCCTACGGGCAGTCGGGAGCGAGGGAGAACCCGCTGTGGCTGGGCTCGGTCAAGTCGAACATCGGGCACACCCAGGCCGCGGCGGGCATGGCCGCTGTGATGAAGATGGTCCAGGCGATGGAGCACGGGGTGCTGCCCCGCACGCTGCACGCCGAAGAGCCGACACCGAGGGTGGACTGGTCCTCGGGCGCGGTCTCACTGCTCACCCGTCCGGTGCCGTGGCCGCAGACGGGCCGGCCCCGGCGTGCGGGCGTGTCGTCCTTCGGGATCAGTGGCACCAACGCCCACGTGGTACTTGAACAGGCGCCGGAGGCCGACCGGCCCGCCCCGGACAGCGGCCTCCCGGCCGAACGGGAGAGCTCGGAGCGGGCCGTGCCGTTCCCGCTGTCGTCGAGGAGCGCCGACGGGCTCCGGGCACAGGCCCGACGGCTGCACGCCGAAGTGGCCGCGCGCCCCGGCACGAGCCTGCTGGACTTCGGATTCTCCCTGGCCACCACCCGCGCCGCCTTCGAGCACCGCGCGGTGGCGGTCGCCGCAGACCGGGACGGCCTGCTCGCCGCCCTCGACGCGGTCGCCGAAGGGCGGCAGCGCCCCGGGGTGAGCACCGGCGGCCCCCGACCGGCGGGCCCCGTCGCCTTCCTGTTCACCGGTCAGGGCAGCCAGCGCGCCGGAATGGGCCGGGAACTGTACGAGACCCAACCCGCCTACGCCCGCTCCTTCGACGAGACCTGCGCCCTGCTGGATCCGCTGCTTCCCAAGCCGCTGCGGGAGGTGGTGTTCGCTGACGCGGGTGCGGAAGGACCGGAAGGAGACGGCCTCCTGCACACCACGCGGTACGCGCAGCCCGCGCTCTTCGCCCTGGAAGTGGCGCTGTTCCGGCTGCTGGAGTCCTGGGGCGTACGCCCGGACCTCGTGGCGGGACACTCCGTCGGAGAGCTGGCGGCCGCACACGCCGCCGGGGTCCTCTCCCTCTCCGACGCCTGCACACTGGTGGCGGCACGCGGCCGTCTGATGGACGAACTGCCCGCGGGCGGGGCGATGGCCGCGGTGCGGGCCGAGGAGAAGGAGATCGCCGAGTTCCTCGCCGGCCGGCGGCGGAACGTGGACATCGCGGCGCTGAACGGCCGCTCGGTGGTCCTCTCCGGCGACGAACCCGCGGTGCTCGAAGCCATGGCGCACTGGCGCGAACAGGGCCGCGAGACCACGCGGCTGCGAGTGAGCCACGCGTTCCACTCCGCGCGCATGGAACCCATGCTGGACGCGTTCGCCGAGGTGGCGCGGGGGATCACCTACTCGCCGCCGCTGCTTCCCCTGGTGACGGCATTGGTGGACCGGACCGCCACGGACGCGGAAATGTGCTCACCGGGATACTGGGTGGACCAGGTACGCCGCCCGGTCCGCTTCGCCGACGCGGTGCGGATTCTGCGGGAGCGCGGCGCGACCCATTTTGTGGAACTCGGCCCGGACGGTGTGCTCTCGGGCCTCGCACGGGACTGCCTGTCCGACATGCCCACGTCTGAGCCGACAGCCGGCGGAACCGAGCACGCACCCCAGGTCGTCCCGACGCTGCGCGGACGCCGGCCGGAAGCCGAGGCGCTGCTCAACTCGGCCGCCGCGCTGCACGCCCACGGTGTGCCCATCGACTGGCACGCCGTCTTCGCCGGACGCGGTGCACGCCGTACGGAACTGCCCAGGTACGCCTTCCAGCGCGGGCGGTACTGGCTGGAGGCCGACCGGCCGGAAACCACGGCCGAGCCGGACACCGCGCCTCATCCGTTCCTGCGCTCCGCCACATCGACAGCCGACGACGACGGCCTGCTGCTGAGCGGTCTGCTGTCACTCGGCGGCCACCCCTGGCTGGCCGGCCACGTAGTGCTGGACACCGTGCTGCTGCCCGCGACGGCGTTCGTCGACATGGCGGTCCACGCCGGAGACCGGGTGGGTGCCCCCGTACTGGAGGAACTCACCCTGACGGCGGCCCTGTCGCTGCCCCGCGACGGAACGGTCGAGCTGCAGGTGAAGGTGGCACGACCGGACGCGCGCGGCAGGCGGAACGTGGTCTTCCACGCACGGCCGCACACCCCCGGGTACGACGGACCCTGGACCCGCCACGCCTCCGGAACCCTCGCGCCCCAGGAGCTGCCGGAGCCCGCCGCCGCACCCGGCCCGTGGCCGCCGGAGGGCGCCGTTCCGCTGCCGCTCGACGCGGGGGCCGGCGAGGACTTCTACGACCGGCTCGCCCACAGCGGGCTCCGCTACGGCCCGGCCTTCCAGGGACTGCGGGCCGCCTGGCGGCTGGGCGACGACATCCTGGCCGAGGTCTCGCTCCCGCCCGGGGAACACGGCGACGCAGGCCGGTTCACACTGTATCCTGCCCTGCTGGACTCCGCGCTGCACACCCTGATGCTCGCAGGAGCCGCGCCGGACGACAGCGGGGTGTCCCTGCCGTTCGCCTGGAGCGGTGTGCGCCTTCACGCGTCCGGTGCCCGCCGGCTGCGGGTGCGGGTCTCCCCGACGGCTGAGAACGGGGCACGGCTGGAGCTGGCCGACGACTCCGGAACCCCGGTGGCGACGGTGGCGTCGCTGGTCCTGCGACCGCTGCCCCGCGAGCAGCTGAACGCGGTCCGGGCGCACGACGACTGCCTGTTCCGCCTGGACTGGACGCCCCTGCCCGCCTCCGCCACCGCATCGACTTCGCCGCCCACCTGGGGTCTCCTGGGCGAGCCCGGCCCGCGACTGCGCGAGACACTCCTGCGCTCGGACGTCCGGCCGACGCCGTACGAGGATGTCGCCTCCGCGGGCGCCGACGCACCGGCCGTCGTCATCGCCTGCCCGCCGCTCACCGGGAAGGACGGGGCGGACCGCGCGGCGGCCGCGCACCGCACCGCCGGATGGGCACTGCGGCTCGTGCAGGACTGGCTTGCCGAGGAACGCCTGGCCGACTCCCGCCTGGTCATCGTCACTTCGGGTGCCGTCATCACCGGTGCGGAGGCGGACGACCGCGCCGCGACGGGCGACGACGCTCTCGTCTGCGCGCCGGTATGGGGCCTGTTCCGCTCGGCGCAGACGGAGAACCCCGGCCGTTTCGCACTGGTCGACACCGACGACAGCCCCGCATCCGCGGGAGCCCTGGCGCAGGCCCTGACGAGCCCGGAACCGCAGACGGCCGTACGGGACGGAGCCGCGTACGTACCGAAGCTCGTTCCGGCCTCCCGGACGGCGACCGACGAAGGTCCGCCGTGCCGGCTGGATCCCGAGGGGACCGTCCTGATCACCGGAGGAGCCGGCTCCCTCGGCGTCTCCTTCGCCCGCCACCTCGTGGCCGAGCACGGCATACGCCATCTGCTGCTCGTCGGCAGGCGCGGAGCCGACGCGCCCGGCGCCGCCGAACTCAGCGCGGAACTGGCCGAGCTGGGTGCCGAGGTGACGGTGGCCGCGTGTGACGTCGCCGACCGCACCGCGCTCGCCGCGCTCCTCGCGGACGTCCCGGACAAGCACCCGCTGACCGGTGTGGTGCACACCGCGGGCGTGCTGGACGACGGCGTGATCCCGGCGCTCACACCGGAGCGCCTGGACCGCGTGCTGAGGCCGAAGGTGGACGCGGCGCTCGCGCTGCACGAGTTGACCCGGGGCAGCGACCTGGCGGTCTTCGCCCTGTTCTCCTCGGTGGCGGGGGTGTTCGGATCGGGCGGCCAGGGCAACTACGCGGCGGCGAACTCGTTCCTGGACGCGCTGGCACAGCACCGCAGGAGCACCGGCCTGCCCGGCACCTCCCTCGTCTGGGGACCCTGGCGGCAGAGCGGCGGAATGACCGCCGAACTGCGCGGCGCGGACCTGCGCCGGATGGCCCGTTCCGGTCTCGTCCCACTGCGGACGGAGGAAGGCCTCGCGCTCTTCGACACCGCCGTCGCCAGCCGGGACGCGGTCCTGGTCGCGGCCCGGCTGGACCCGGAGACCGGCGCGGCCCCCGGGGCGCCGCTCTCCCGCATGCCCGGCCACGGGCCCGTCCGCCGGGCTCTCGCGGAGCCGGAGGGCGGCGATTCCCTGCCGCGACGGCTGGCGGGCACACCGGCGGGCGAACACGGCGCTCTGCTCCTGTCGGAAGTACGCAAGGAGGCGGCGGCCGCGCTCGGCTACACCGAGGGGGAGTCCGCGGTCGAGGCGGACCGGCCACTGGCAGAACTGGGCCTCGACTCACTGGCCGCGGTCGAACTGCGCAACCGGCTCGCGAAGATGACGGAGCTCGCCCTGCCCGTCACGCTCCTGTTCGACCACCCCACCCCGCGTGCGGTCGCCGCCCACCTGGCGGAGCAGTTCTCCAGGAACGCCCCGCAGCCACCCGCCACCTCGACCGTGACGCAGAGCGGAGCGACGGACGGGGCTCCGGCGGGGAGCCCGGCACCGGGTGGCGCCGCTGCCGACTCCCTGTCCGCCCTCTTCCGCACGGCCTGCGCCCGGGGCAGGGCCTGGGACGGCATGGCACTCCTGACGATCGCCTCGCGCTTCCGCGAGGTCTTCGACAGCGCGGAAGCCCTCGGCACCCCGCCCGCGCCCGTCGCCGTCGCCACCGGATCCGCCCTTCCCCGGCTGATCTGCTTCCCGGCTCTCAGCGCGCTGTCGGGCCCCCACGAGTACGCCCGCTTCGGGCTGACCCTCCAGGGCCTGCGGCACGCCTCCGTGCTGCCGAACCCGGGATTCCTGCCGCACGAGGCGATGCCCGCCACACTGGACGCCTTCGTCTCCGCGCAGGCCGCCGCCGTCCTCGCGTGTGCGGACGGCGAGCCGTTCGTGCTGCTGGGGCGTTCGGCCGGGGGATGGGTGGCACACGCCGTCGCCGAGCACCTGGAACGCACGGGGGCGGGCCCGTCCGGCGTGGTCCTGATCGACACCTTCCCCGGCGACAGCGGGAGCAGAGCCGAGGACGGGCCCGCGCTCTCCGCGATGACCGTCGGCATGCTCGACAAGGCCGTCCAGTTCGCCCCGGCCGAGTGCGACCGGCTCACGGCGATGGCCGGCTATCTGGACCGGTTCTCCGGCTGGGAACCGGCGGAGCTGTCGGCACCCACGCTCTTCGTCCGGGCCGGGGACCCGCTGCCGGGCATCGAGGCAGCGGCCACCTGGACCCTGCCGCACACGGAAGTCACCGTGCCCGGGGACCACTTCACCGTACTGGAGGAACACGCCCGCACAACCGCTCTCGCTGTCCACGACTGGCTCAGCGAGCCCGCGACACTCCCACTCAGCGCCCCTCGCCGTACGCCTTGAGCGCGCTGACATGCGCGCGCGGAGCGCCGTGTGTCGCGTCGGCCACCAGGCGCAGCGCGCGGGTGGCGACCGGGGCGGCGAGCCGGTGCACGCGGTGGCGGCGCCGGTTCGCCGCCTCCGAGACCAGCGTGCGCCAGGTTCCGTCCGGTGACAGAGCCTGTAGGCGATAGGCGCGTACGAGTTCTGGCATCACCTCGAACGGGGTGCGGTGCCGGTGCAGGTTGTTGAGGTACTCGTCGACGTCGTCGTCGAAGACCACGCGTACTTCGGTGAGCGTCTGCTCCAGGTCCCAGTCCAGCCGCAGCCAGGTGCCGTCCGTGCCCGCCCCGATCAGCGCGTCCGAGGACCACATGTTCGGTCCGCCGTAAGGGCGTTGGAAGCCGCCGACCGCGTGGGAAGGGTGGAAGGCACGGGTGTCGGGGGAGAGCCGGAAGCAGAACGTGTGGCGGCGCAGGCCCCGTGCCTGCCACTCCAGCACCGCCTGCCCCTCCTCCTCCGGGATGTCGTGGTCGACCGCCGCGTCCCCCTCGGCCCTGCGGCGCAGCGCGAGCACCCCGTCGGTGCGGTGCGGGACGAGGACAAGAGCGGCCCCGGGGTGGGCGCGCACGATGACGACGACGTTGTGCGCGGCCGGAGGGCGGTGGCCGAAGTGGGCGGTGACCCAGTGCGGCCCCCCGGACGGCACCGCCACCGTGGTCGTCGTGAGGTGCCCCAGGGGCACGGCGTTCTCGGGGCGTCCGGTGTCCCACAGCTCGACGGTGAGCTCCGCCGGAGCGGTGTCGGTGTCCCCGTGGACGAGCAGGTCGACCGCCTCGACCGCGGGATCCGCGGGCAGGAGCAGCGCGAGGTCCCGGTCGAGCGGGTACCGCTCACCGGGCTCCGCGGCGGTCGGCCCGGCCGCCAGCCTGGACAGGTGGGAGGAGGCCGTGGCCACCGCGCCGAGCGCCAGGTTGCCGGGGTCGTCGTCGGCGACCCCGATGACGGAGGCGTCCTGCCGAAGCAGCGTACGCCGCACGGACTCCGGTTCCTTCAGGGCCAGTTCGCGTGGGGTAAGCCCCGTGCCGACACACAGCGCCGCGGCCGTTCCCGCGGCCTCGCCGAGCGTGGCGCAGGTCGCCATCACCCGGGTCGCGCCGAACGCGATGTGGGTCGCGGAGATGTTCCGCCCGGCGAACAGCAGGTTCGACACGTTCACCGAGTACAGGCAGCGCAGCGGGATGTGGAAGACGCCGTCCGCGTACCGCTGGCGGGCACCCGGCTCGTCCGCGTACATGCCCTGCACCGGATGCAGGTCGACCGACCAGCCGCCGAACGCGACCCGGTCCTCGAAAGGGCGCTGCTCCAGGATGTCCTGCTGGGTCAGGACGTGGTCGCCGACGAAGCGCCGGTACTCGCGCTTGCCGGGGAGGCTGCCGACCCACTCCAGGGTCAGGTTTCCGGCGTCGGGGAACTCGCCGGAGTTCTTGATGTGGTCCCAGATCCCGAGCACGACCCCCTGGAGTTCGTCGCGGATGCGCTCGTTGTCGTGGACCGTGTCCAGCTCCCCGCCCCACTCGATCCACCAGTAGTCGCAGCCGTTGTCGCCGGTGCGCAGCACCCGGTTGCGCAGGATCGGAGTGGAGGCGAGGTCGCGGGCGTAGAAAGGTGCCACGAACTTGACCGGGCGGCCCGTGTCCTTGGTGTGGAACAGGATCGTGGAGCCGAGCAGCGCGTCGTCGGCCTCCTCCGGCGCCCACGGCTCCCCGTGCTCGGCGCGCGCCTCGCGGCCGATGCGGTAGCGGGCTCCGGCCAGGTGACCCAGCAGTCCGTCGCCCGTGCAGTCGAGGAACTGCTCCGCGCGGAAGGTGATGCGGCGTTCGGAGCCCATCATCCAGCCCGTGCAGCCGCGCACGCTGCGCGCGTCGGCCGGGCCTTCCGCCTCGACCTCGCGGACGTCGGTGTTCAGGTACAGGTCGAGCAGGGGCTCGGCGAGGACCGCGTCCAGGACGACCTGGTCCCAGTAGTACGGGTTGCCCTCGGGGTTGCGGTACTGGTTCTCGGTGTACAGCTCGCCCATGATGCCGCTCTCGCGCGCCCACCGGTGCACCCCGTGGGCGGTCGCCCCGCACACCCAGACCCGCACCTCGCTGCTGGAGTTTCCGCCCAGGACCGGACGGTTGTGAATCAGGGCGACGCGGCGCCCGAGCCGGGCCGCGGCGACGGCCGCGCAGACGCCCGCCAGCCCGCCACCGACGACGACGATGTCGTGCCGGGTCTCTTCTTCGCGCACGGTAGGGGACTCCTCTGTGGAACGCGACGGGATACGAGGGGGTGTGCGGCGTTCCGCCGCCGGCCGGCTACGGGACGAGCTCCCGCGGTACGAAACCCTCGTCGGCCAGGCACTGCCACAGCTCAGCGGGTACGGGGAAGCGCGCGGCGGCCACGTTCGCGGTGACCTCTTCGGCGGACCGGCAGCCGAGGACGACGGAGGTGACGGCCGGGTGGAGGGCGGGGAACTGCACGGCGGCCGCCGTCAGCGGCACGTCGTGGGCGGCGCACAGTTCGTGGCAGCGCCGGGCTCTGGCGAGGGTCTCCGCCGGAACCGGACGGTAGTTGAACATGGCGCCGGGGGAGGGGTCTGCGAGCAGCCCCGTGTTGAACACGCCCCCCACGACCACCGCGGTGCCGGTCTTGGCGCACAGCGGCAGCAGGGTACCCAGCGCCTCGTGGTCCAGGAGGGTGAACCGGCCCGCGATCAGCACGACGTCGACGTCGAACTCCGCGACGTGGGCGGCCATCGGTGCGCTGTGGTTCATGCCGAAGCCGATGGCCCGCACCAGTCCCTCCTCGCGCAGCCGCCGTACGGCGGGATACGCGGTGCGGCGCACCTCGTCGGGGAAGTCGTCCGGGTCGTGCAGATAGAGGATGTCGATGTGGGAGCGGCCGAGGCGGGTCAGGCTCGACTCCAGGGAGGCGCGGATGCCGCGCTCCGACCAGTCGGGGACGACCTCGCCCGGGGAGCCGTCGGGCCGGGGCCGCAGCAGCCATCCGGTCTTCGTCGAGATCACCGGCTCGCCCACCCCGGCGGGCCCCAGGAGCCGGCCGAGCCGTGCCTCCGCGAGGCCGTGGCCGTAGCGGGGCGCGGTATCGAAGTAGGTGATCCCGGCGTCGCCCGCCGCACGCAGCGTCCCCGCGGCCTCTTCCTCGGTCACCTCCGTGAACAGGCCGCCGAGCGGTGCGGTGCCGATGCCGAGGCGGGGCAGGTCGAAGGGCAGCCGGGTCGCGGCCCGGTCTCCGGTGAAGAACGCGTCGCTCACGCTGTCTCCCAAGGTGACGCGCAGGCCGCACGGGCGCCGCGCACGGACATCGTCAGGGTCAGCCGCACGCGGGTCGCGGCCGGCAGTTCGACGCGGCAGTACGGTCCGTCGACCGGCACCGGGGGCCCCTCGTCCACGCGCGCCGTTCGGATCAGGTGCTCGGCGAAGGCGCCCGCCTGTACGAGCACCGACCGCGCCGACGGTCCCGTGTTCACCAGCTCCACCACGGTGTTGCCGGGCCGGATGTCCGTCACCAGCGCCGCCGTGTCGGACGGCAGCCCGGGGCGGCGCTCGGTGGCGTCGTGGTAGCGCAGGTGCAGATGGGTGAGGCCGCCGTTGTAGAGGATCTGCGGCGAACCGGTCGTCAGCTGGAGCAGCGCCTCCGTGACCACCGGGTTGAGATGCTGCCAGTGGTGGATGCCCAGCGCGTCCGGGCCGGTCGCCGGGTCCAGCGGATCGCTCTCGATCGCCGCCACCCGCTCCGCGCTGGAGTCCAGGGCGGAGCTCAGCATCCGCTCGGGGAAGTCCGGATTGCGCCCGTGCAGGAACTCGTACCAGGGCTCCTCGTGTCCCGCCTCGTCCTTGATGCGCTGCGTGTGCACGGCCGACCAGTCCCAGCCGGAACCGGCCCGGAGCAGTTCCAGACGTTCCCGGTCGGACTCCTCGCGGCTGAAGTGCCACAGGGCCATGGGGAGCTGGGTGGGCATCACGGTGTGGTCGAACCAGCCGGAGTCGTTGTGCCGCTGCGGCACCATCAGGGTCCGCTCCGCGGTCATGGACCGCAGGTGCGGGTCCCAGCGCTCGCCCAGCGTTCCCCGTTCGTCAGGGCGGCGCTGCTCGGACTGGCGCAGCACCGCGTCCAGCGGGTTGCGGGCCAGGTCCAGATAGCCGGGCTCGCCGGTCAGGAACGCCGCGTTGGTGGCGCCCACGAGAGCGCCGGAGGCCACCGAGGACAGGCCGTGCGGCCAGGACCAGCCGTAGTGGCCGCCGTACCAGCGGCCGTCCAGGTGCCCGCCGACGGTTCCGTCGAGCCCCACGTTGTCGGGCAGCACGTCACGCCCGGCGAGCCGCTCCTGCCAGGCGCCGGTGTACGCGGCGACCCAGTCGGCGTACCGGTCCTCCCCGGTCAGCAGGCAGGCGTTGGCCGCCAGCCCGGTGGCCGCCAGGTTCACCAGGGTGTCGCCGCGCCCCATCCGGTCCCACATCGCCCGGCCGTAGGCACGCGCCCGCTCCGGGTCGGCGGCCAGCTCGTCGAAGTGCGTGACGCCGTCGATGCCGTCCAGCGGCAGACCGTACGGGCGCAGCGCCAGGCTCCACGGGAAGAAGGCGTCCTCGTCCGCGAACCCCCAGCGCGGCCCCTCGGCACCGTTGTGCGGGGCGCGCACGATGCGGTGGACGGGGTCGTAGTTCGGGCCGTCCGGCAGGTAGAGGTCCGCGAACCGCGCGGCCAGCCGGCGCAGCTCGGGGTCGGCCGGGTCGGCCAGGCACAGGCCGTAGAAGAGCAGCAGGCCCTCGCCCTGGTGGAACCAGTCGTAGCCGCGCTCGTACCCGTCGGCCAGCATGTTCATCTCGGTGAGCTGCGCGGTCACCCCGCGCCAGTGCCGGCGTGCCGCGGGCAGCAGGTCTGCGCTGCCGCCGAGGAGGTACAGCGTCGGCCAGTTGAAGAACGGCTCGTAGAAGTCGTCCACACCGTCCCGGCCGTCCAGCCCGACCCCGAGCCGGTCACGGAAGATCAGCCGCCCGTCGCCCTCGGTGTAGCGGTCGGAGAACAGCCGCCACGCCTTGTCCAGCGCGGCGAACAACTCCCTTTCGAGCAGCGCCCACCGAGGCATCTCGGTCACCGGCCGGACCGCGTACAGCACCGGCCCGTGCGCCGGCGGCGCCCCGTTCGACCTGTCGACCCCGCGCATCCACGACTCCCGCCCTCGAACCGACATCAGGACCATCGGGCTCAGATAATCGCCCATCGATAGCCGATGGCTAGACTCACCGGCATACGGCCGAGGTGTCAATACACCGGACCCGGCCGATGTGAGGAGGACGACCGTGATCGACTGCCATGTCCATGTGTGGGACCCGGCCGACGGGTTCCCGTGGATCCGCCCCGGAACACCACTGCACCGGCCCTACGCGGAAGCCGAGTTGGACGCGTCAGGGGCGGAGCTCGATCTGACCGGCGCGATCCTCGTGGAGGCCTCCCGCGGTGACGCCGGAGAGACGTACGCACTGCGGGAACTGCGCCGGAGGCGACCGGACCTGATCGCCGGCTACGTGGGCAACCTCCACGTCCACGGCGACGCCGGACCCGGCGCGTTCCGTGCGCTCCTGGACGAGTCCGGCGACACCCGCCCCAATGGAATGCGCCTCGGCGGACCGGACTGGGCGAGCACCCCCGAGCCGGCCCGCGCCCTGGTCCCGGTGCTGGCCGAGACCGGCCTTGCCCTCGAACTCAACCTGTACCGCGGTGCGTTGAGAACCGCCGCTGAGGTGGGCGAACGACACCCCGAACTCGCGCTGGTCGTGGACCACTTGGGCAACCCGCCGCACCTGGCCACCGGTGATCCGGGGGAGTGGTACGCGGACCTCGAACGCGCCGCCCGGGTGCGTAACGTCCACGTGAAGATCTCCGGCCTGCTCACCCAGCAGCACGGCGTGCCCGACATTCAACTCGCGGACCTGGTAAGGCATGTGGTGGATGCGCTCGGTCCGGAACGCTGCCTGCTGGGTTCGGACTGGCCCATCTGCCTGACGCGCGGCACCCGCGCCGACTCGCTCGCCGCCTCGCGCACCGGACTCGCACACCTCACCCCCGCGCAGAACCGGCACCTCTCGCGGACCACCGCGGAGCGGGTGTACCGGCTGCGCGGTTGACAGCCTTCGCGGCACCCTGATTCGATTCTCTCGATGATCGATAGGCGATGACAGTGGCCCGCAGCCGGCCCCGCCGGCCCGACCGACGCGGAGATTCGACATGGCTCTCTTCGACCTGCCCCTCGACGAGCTGGAGAAATACCGTCCCGAGCTGCCCGAACCCGCGGACTTCGACGCGTTCTGGCAGGAGACACTCGCCCAGCAGGACCCGAACGGCCCGGCCGTCACCTGGACCCCCGCGCACAACGGCCTGGCCACCATCGACACGTTCGACGCGACCTTCGCCGGATACGGCGGCAGTCCCGTACGCGGCTGGCTGCACCTGCCGGTGACCCGTACCGGACCGCTGCCCGCCGTCGTCGAGTACCTCGGCTACAACAGCGGTCGCGGGGCCCCGCACGAGAAGCGGCTGTGGGCGGACGCCGGATACGCGCACTTCGTCATGGACACCCGGGGCCAGGGCGCCGAGACCCCCGACGCGGACCCCGCGTCCGGCGACATCGCCGCACCCGGCTTCCTCACCCGCGGCGTGCTCGACCCGCGCCGCTACTTCTACCGGCGCCTGTACACCGACGCCGTACGCGCGGTGGCGGCCGTCCGCAGTCACCCGGAGGTCGACCCCGCCCGCGTCGTGGTCACCGGCACCAGCCAGGGCGGCGGCATCGCGCTTGCCGCCGGGGGACTCGTCCCCGACCTGGTCGCCGTCATGCCCGACGTGCCGTTCCTGTGTCACTTCCCGCGCGCCACGACGCTCACCGACAAGCCGCCGTACGCGGAGGTCGCCCAGTTCGTGAAGTCGCACCGGGAGCACGCGGCGACCGTCAGCCGCACCCTGGCCTATTTCGATGCGGTGAGTCTCGCGCGCCGGGCGAACGCCCCTACGCTGTTCTCGGTGGGGCTCATGGACCACATCTGTCCCCCCTCCACCGTGTACGCCGCGTTCAACCATTACGGCGCGCTGCGGAATGTGGATCAGGCCGACAAGGAGATACGGGCGTACCCGTTCAATGATCATGAGGGCGGCGGCCCCGCCCACGAAGTCGTCAAACTGGAATGGCTGGGGAAGCAGTGGGGAAAAGCACGCGCATTCCATCGATAGGCGATGAGCGCGTATAGTGTCCCAACTGGCCTCCCCCAACGCAGGAATGGGAATTCATGGCATCGAACGCGTCGGCGGGATTCGACTCCACACTGGCCACCAACAAGGACCGGTTCCGAAAGGCCCTGATCTCCGACCAGGTGTACGAGCTGCTGCGGCAGGCCGTCGTCGACGGTGACCTCGCCCCGGGCGACCGCGTGGTCGAGTCCGAGATCGCGCGACGGCTCGGGGTCAGTCAGGCGCCCGTCCGGGAGGCGGTGAAACAGCTGGCCCGGGAGGGCCTGCTGATGCATGTGCCGCGTCGCGGGCATTTCGTCGTCGAGATCTCGGAACAGGACGCGGAATACGCGCGCCAGGTGCGCGAGCCGCTCGAACGGCTCGCGGCTCAGCTCGCCGCGCAGCACATCACGAAGGATCAGCTGTCCGAACTCGACGCGCTCGTCGAGCGGATGCGCAAAGCCGTGACGGTCAAAGACGTGGGTGTCTTCAGGGACGCCGACATCGAGTTCCACACACTGGTCAGCCAGGCCGCCGGAAATCCGTTCCTGGAGCGGATGTGGGAGGTCATCGAGCCCAGCTTGCGCACCCTGCGGGCCATTTCCGATCCGCTGTTCGCCGGCGACTGGTCCGCGATGGCCGACGAGCACGGCCGCCTGGTCAGACTGCTGCGCGACGGGGACGGCGAGGGGGCGGCCGTCGCGTTCGCCGACCACGCGGCGGGCCGGGGTCCTGTTCCGGACGCCCGCGCCGCGAAGAAGACGCGCGCGAAGGCCGCCGCAGCCCGCGACTGATGTACCCGGCATGGGGAAGGCCCGGACCGAAAGGTCCGGGCCTTCCCCATGCGCGGGAACGTCAGCGCCGCGCGCCCGCCGTCCACTTCGGGGCGCCGTACTGGTAGGCCCCCAGGCTGGGCGCCGGGTCCGTGGAGCCGTCATTGACGCCCGGCAGCGCGATCGCCGCGTTCCTGGCCGGAGAGCCCGCAGCCGGCCGGTAGTCGTGGGCGGTCGCGTCGACGAAGAGCGGGTCGGTCTCCGCGGGGAGGTTGTTCGACATGACGAGACCGCCGTCGGTGGCGCCGTCCATACCGGCGATCTTCCCGATGTTGTTGTAGATCTTCGTGCCCGTCGACTGGTCGGGTCCCTTCACGTAGAACAGCGTCATGCCGCCCGTATTGTTGTAGACGCCGTTGTCGTGCGAGCCCGTCCCCAGACCGTTGAGCATCACCGTGCCCTCGCGGTTGCCCCAGCCCACGTTGTTCGCGATCACCAGGTCGCTCTGGCCGTTGTCCGCGTAGACACCGGAGATGCCGAACGTGGAGGAGGTCGTCTTCGGCGCCGGGTCGTGCAGCACGTTGTGGTCGATGGAGGTGCCCATCATGTCCGCGCTGCAACAGGTGTAGACCGCGGCGACGTCCAGGCTCAGCCGGGCGTAGGCCGAGATGTCGTTGTACGCGATGACGTCCTTGCCCGGGTCGAGACCCGCCACGCTGTTCCACTGGAGGTTGATCCCGCTGCGTCCGACCCGGGAGATGGTGTTGTGGGTCACCGTCTGGCTGTTGCCCTGCACGGCGATACCGGCCGCGTAGGTGCCCATGTAGTCGACGTCGTGGATGACGTTGTCGCTCGCCGTGTTGTTCTGTCCGCGCAGCGCGATGCCGTTGCCCGCGCTCAGCGACAGATCACTGTTCACGACCTTGTTGCCGGTGCCGTCCACGATGATGCCGCTGTCACCGACGCCGCGCGTGACCGTACTGCCGCAGTCCGTCGCGCCCTTGGTGATGTCCGTGTAGTGCGACAGGTACGTGCCCTTGATGCCGTCGAGCGTGACGCCGGTGGTGGTGGCGCCCGTCTTGACCGTCGAGGCGAACAGGCCGACGCCGGCGACCGTGGTGTGGCTGGTGTTCGTCAGATCGAAGCCCAGGGTGCGGCGCTTGGCCTCGACGGTGTGGGTGGCGGGGTCGTCGGTGCTGTACACGTACAGGCGATGGGCGGCGGGGTCGTAGAACCAGGTGCCGGGGTGGGCCAGTTCGCCGATCTTCCCGGCGAGCGCGTACCGGGTCTCCTGCGGGACCACCTTGTGCACGCACGGCGGCGCCGCGTCGAGGGTCACCGAGCCGGCCGTCGAGCCGGTCACCTTGGCGGTGGCGGAGACGTACCAGTAGCCGGTGAGGGCCCGCGCACCGTCCCAGTAGCCCGCCGGGCGGGTCTGGGCCGGGTCCGCGATCGTGGCGTCGGCGCTTCCGGCACCCGCGTACTGGAGTACGGGGTCCAGCGGGTCGAGGCCCGGGTACGGCCACTGGGCCTCGACGTCCATCGCCCTGTCGGTGAACACCTGCACGGTGCTGACGTCGCTGCCCAGGTCCACATCCGTGGAGTAGACGTGTCCGGCCGCGACGGCGTCGGCGAAGTCCGAGCCCGGCGCGTACGGATCGCTCTGGCCGATCGCGGTCACGTCCGCGGCGGTGACGGGCTGCCAGCCGGTCACCCGAGAGGCGCCGCTCACCGTCACCTGCGCGCCGGGTGCGGCCCGGTAGGTGATCGGCGCCTGCGCCGTGCCGGAGCGGGCGGGCACGACCGTCTCCTCGTACGTCCCCGAGTTGATCAGGCACGTGTCGCCCGGCTGCATGAGATCGGCGCAGCGCTGGATGTGGCGGAACGGTGCGGCCGAGGTGCCGGCCGCCGTGTCCTGGCCGTTCGTCGCCACGTAGTACGTCTGCCCGTCCTGGGCCGCGGCCGGGTGGGCGCCGGCCATGACCATGCACAGGGCCGCGAACATGGTGGCGGCCTGCCACGGCCGGGTACGCGGATGCGGGGCGCGTGCCCTCCACGGCGTCGGTGGGAGCGGTGGTACCGGAGTTGTTGGGGGGATCGGCATTCCAGGGTCCTCTTCTCGGTCCTTCTGGGGTCCTTCAGCTGTCCTTCGGGGGGATGCGCCGGGCCGGGTCAGCCCTTCACGGCGCCCACGGTGAGGCCGCTGATGATGTGGCGCTGCATGTAGATGAAGAAGATGACCACCGGGGCGATGGCGAGCAGCAGGTTCGGGAAGACCTTCGTGAGGTCCGTCGAGTACTGGCTGATGCCCGCGTAGATCGCCGTGGTCACCGTGTAGTGCCCGGACGACGGGCTCAGCAGGATCTGCGGGCTCACGAAGTCGTTCCAGATCCCGATGGAGTTCAGGATCAGTACGGTGACGACCGCCGGCCGCATGAGCGGGAAGATGATGGTCCAGAACGTCCGGTACCGGCCCGCTCCGTCGATCGTCGCCGCGTGGTCGATGTCCACCGGGATGGTGCGGATGAATCCGACGAACAGGAAGATGCTCACGGGCAGCGTCGAGGCGACGTCGTGTGCCACCAGACCGGTCACCGAGTTCGCCAGGCCGATCTCCCGGAGCACGTAGATCACGGGAATGATCACGGCGGCGCCCGGGATGAACGTCCCTGCCAGGAAGTACAGCATCACCAGCTGTGTGCGCTTCTTCAGACTGCGGGCGATGGCGTACGCCGCCGGGCCCGCCAGCAGGATGCACAGCACGTCCACCATCACGACGAGGAAGAGCGTGAAGCCGTAGCCCCCAATGACGTTGAACTGCGGACTGGTCACCGCGGCCGACAGGTGCTTGAGCGTCAGCCCGCTCAGCGGGATGCCGAACGGGTTGTCCAGGATGTCCTGCTGCGACTTGAACGCGTTCACGAGGAGCAGGTACACCGGCACCATCATGACGACGAGCAGCCCGCCGAGCATGATCCAGCGCAGCGGTGAGCGGCTTTCACCCTGATCGGTGCGGCCCGGCAGCCCGTCGGGAGCCGACGGCGGCCTCGCCTTGGCCTTGTGGGCTTTCGCCTCTCGGGCCTTTGCCTCCATTACGACCACCACTGGCTCCTAACCTGTCGCAGCTTGATCTTGGCGGTTGCGCAGCGCCGTCACGACGAGGGCGAGCACGGCGGACACGATCATGAGGAAGACCGCCTGGGACGTCGCGTAACCGACCTTCGTGCCCTCGAAGGAGCGGGCCAGAATGAGGTAGGTGAACGTCTGCGTGGATCCGGCCGGGCCGCCGCCGGTGAGGCTGACGATGATGTCGTAGGCGCGGATGAGGCCCACCAGGTTGAGGATCGTCGCCACGGTCACCACCGGAGCGATCATCGGGACGACGATCCGCAGGTTCGTCTGCCGCTTCGTCGCCCCGTCGATCGCCGCGGCCTCGAGGAGCTCGGCGGGCACCGTCTGCAACGCCGCGACGAACAGCACCACGTTGAACCCGAACCCGGCCCACACGATGACGGCGATCAGGGAGATCAGCGCCATCTTCTCGTCGAACAGGAAGCCGATCGGCTCGATGTCGAACTTGGCGAGCGTGTTGTTGATGGCCCCGTTGGTGCCGAGGATGGCCGCCCACAGATAGCCGAGGACCAGGGCGCTGATCACATGCGGGAAGTAACCCACGGCCCGGAAGAAGGAGTTGGCACGCGAACGGCCCTTGAGGATCAGGGCGTAGATGAGACCGAGACCGACCATGAACACGGTGCCGGACACGGCGATGACCGCGGTCACGTACCAGGCCTGCGAGGAGCTGGGGTCGTCGAACAGGTGCCGGTAGTTGTCCAGCCCGATGAACGAGACCGAAGAGAAGCCGTCCCAGTCGGTGAGGCTGAGATAGATCGCCACACCGACCGGGACAACCGTCAGCACGGTGTACAGCAGGACGGCCGGCCCCATCAGGCCGAGGGAGACCGCCGCGGCGCGCACCTGGGCGCTGCGCCGGCCGGCCTGCGAGGGGGGAGCGGGGGTCACCGGGGCGGTGTCGTTGAGCGGCCCCGGCCGCTTCAGCGCTGCGAGTTCCACCACTTGTCCAATCCGCCGGCGGCGTCCTCGGGAGAGGTGCCCGTGTACAGGGACTGGACCTGCTTGTTCAGTTCGTCACTGAACCCGGCGATGGGCTGGTTCGCACCGGACTTCACGATCACCGAGGGGGTCTTGTCCAGGACCTTCTGCACGGAGGTGCCGAGGCTCGACATCTTGTAGCTGAACCCGGCACGCAGGTTGCCGTCGGCGGCGAGCTGGCTCTTGATCGCTGCCGGGTCGGTGACGGCCCACTTGACCAGGTCCGTCGCCTCGGCCTTGTGCCGGGACTTGTCGATCACGACGTACGGGTTGGAGATGTTGCCGAATTGGCCTGACGGGTAGGCGCCGTCGGTCGGCATGCTGAAGACGCCGATCTCGTCGCTCTTCTTGGCTTCGTCCGCGGCGGGTACGAAGTACGACCCCATGATGTACATGGCGGACTTCCCCTTGAGGAAGGCCGTCTGCCCGTCGGCGTACGTGAGACCGAGCGCGCTCTTCTTCAGGTAACCGGCGTCGATCCACTTCTTGTACTGCCCGAAGTAGTCGACGTAGCCGCTGTCCGCGAAGGAGGCCTTGCCGGCGATGCGCTGGGCCGTCCACTTCGGCTCTGCCGTGAGCACGCCCGCGTCGGCCATCATGGAGAACTGGCTGCCGGTCACCCACTGCCCGGCCGTCTGCAGCGGTTCGTATCCGGCCTTCTTCAACTTCCCCATCGCGGCGGTGAACTGGTCCAGGGTGCGGATCGAGCCCGCGTCGACCCCGGCCTTGGTGAAGGCCTGCTTGTTGTAGAAGACCAGCGACTGGATCTGCTCACCGACACCCACCACATACCGCTTGCCACCAAGGGCGTACTCGTCGGCCAGCGGCGTCTTGGCCGTCCACGGCTGGTCCGAGAGGTCGGCGAAGAGGGACTCGGTCTCGGTGGTGGGGGTGATCTGCTGGGCGACGTCCGGCGGGTCGCCGGCCGCCAGGTCCTGGGTCAGCTTCGCGTTCGCCGAGATCGTGCCGGTCAGTTCCAGATCGACCTTCACCTTGGGATGGGTGCGCTCGTACCGGGCGAAGAGGTCGTTCCAGTACTTCTCCGTCAGGTTCGGCGTGATGTTCACGATGACGCGGAGGGTGGTGGTGCCCCCCGCGCCCTCGTCGGACGTACCGCCGCCGCAGGCGACGGCCGAGGCCATCACCAGAGGAGCGGCGGCGAAGGCGCAAACACGGCGCCAGACTGCTTTCATCGGACACGCTCCGTTGCGTAGTCGTGAATAATCGATAGCTACTGTCGGTCGGGAAGTGCGGTTCGGAAATGCTGCGTGGTGGAGTGGGGTGCCGCGTCGCGCCGGGCGGGGAGGCCGGCGGGCGTCGGCGGGCGGTCGGCGGCCACGGACCCTGGAGATACGGGGTCCGGACGCCTTCGCTCTTCGCTAATCGTCTATCGATTGCTGATGCTATGGCGGGCATCCCACAATGTTCAAGAGTGCTGCCGTAACCTGTTGTTCAACCGGCCGGCTCCCACCGCACCACGGCCCTCCCGGCGTTGCCCGGAGCCCGCACGGTCAGCGTGAGACGCGTCAGGAACGCACCCCAACTCGCCCTGAGCAGGGGATCGTCGAGTTCCACATGCTCGGTCGAGGCGGCGGCGAAGGCCGCGTCCCAGTGCATGACGACTCCAGAACCCTCCGCTGTCACCCGCGCCCAGCCGTCCCCCAGCTCGACGTGACCGGACAGCAGGTGCCGGAGCCGTACATACGGGAGCCGCCCCCGCCAGGTGTCCTCGACGGCCACGTACGCGGCGGCCGCCCCGGTCGAACGCTCCAACCGCACCGTCCTGTTCCAGCTGGTCAGCGGACCGGCCGGATAGGCGCCGCTCAATTCCGCGCTCAGGATGCTCCGCTCGCCCTCGCGGCGCACGGCCACCTCGCGGGCGGTGAACTCCCGCCCGGGGGACTGCGGGTGTCCCGGCTCGGGAACGTTGTGCCACGCGCTCCGGAAGGGCCACGCCGTATACCGGTCGGGCCCGAACGTCTGCGTGGTGTACCGAGGCCGGCCCGCGTCGACGACCAGCGGCCGGCCGTCCACCGCCACCCAGTACGAACCGACGTCGAGGTGGTTGTGGTGCTCGCCGTTGTGGCCCGCCTTCACCGCGACCGTCAGCCCCCGGGTGGACGCCGCCTCCTGACGCGCCACCAGGACCTCAAGACGAGGCAGCCACACCTCGGCGGCCAGCCACGGGGAGCCCTCGTCCGGAGCGGACTGCGCGGCGACCGCCCCGCACCACCGCGGATCGGCGAGCGCCGCCAGCGCCCGGCCGAGGCCCGCCCGGGGCGGCGCGGGGTCGCCCTCCTGCCGGGCGCCCGCCACCGCGTGCGCCGACGTCTCGGGCCGGCCCAGGCGCACACCCCACCGGTACGGCACGTGCCAGGGCCGGTCACCGGACAGCCGCGGCGGGGCATCGCCCACGTTCACGTACCAGCTCCCGCCCAGATGCATCCGCTGCGGGTACCGCAACAACTCCGCCAGCAGGGGGAGTTCCCGTGCGTCGAGTGCGGGGCCGCCCACTCCGGCGAGCAGATCGAGTACCTCCAGGACCCGGCACGCCCCCGCCCACCAGTACGCGATCCCCTCGTCCACGCCCCCGTCGTCCGGGAGGACCGCGACGTAATGGTCGAGCCCCTCCACCACGAGCCGCACCAGGCCGGCCCGCCGCGCCTCGTCCTCGCACAGCAGCAGCGCGCACGCCAGTACCGCACTGTGGATCCACGGATTCCAGTTGTTGGCGTTGCCGTCGGCGCCGATCCACCGCCAGTCCCGCACCCGCTCGAACGGGTCCAGGACCCGCAGATCCACCTCCCGCCGCAGCCGCCGACGGAGCCCGGGGGCCCGCCGCTCCAGATGAGGCCCCAGCACGTGGTCCGCCCACGCGAACAGCGCCGCCACCTCGGCCGCCCCCAGATCCAGATACGGCTCGTCCGCATCGGGCAGCACCTCGCCGCGCGCCGCCGTGAACCGGTCGTGCGAGGCCCAGCACCAGGTACTCGCCTCCGCGAACCGCACGAGACCGTCCACCGCGGCGTCCAGATACGGGCACACCTCGCCGGCGTCGGTCGCATCGGCCACCTCGCCGGTCAGCACCGCCGCGAGGACCAGCCGGGAGACCCGCTCCTGCAACTCCCAGGCCCGGTCCTCATACGCCCCCCGGTCCCCGTCGCGCGCCGCGCGGGCCCAGGCCCCCGCGGTCAGCCGCGGCTCGGGGCGCTCCAGTTCGGCCCGCGCACCGGCGATCACCCGCTCGCGCACGGGGTGCGGCACCCTGTCCCAGACCTCCCGGCACGTCACGTCCGGTACTCCGACCCGGCCCGCCGGATCGCCCAGCAGTCCTGCCAGCTCAGGGCCGAGCGCCGACCGGAACGACGCCCCCAGAATCCCCGTCGTCATCCGCCTAGACCTCCCCGTTCTCAGCGGCGCCGGGGTCCTCGTCCAGTTCCAGTTCGATCACCGGCAGCAGGACATCGGGCCGGGCCGTCGGCAGGGTCAGGGTCAGCGTCCCCGCCGGTTCGCCCGGGGGCGTCATGTTGGTGTGCTCGTGTCCGGCGCCGTCCACTTCGTGGAAGCCGATCTCCGAGCCGTCGTGCAGGAACTGCGCGTACCTGACCCGCCCCGCCAGTCCCGGAAGGTGTACGTGCTTGAGCGGCCAGGCGAGCAGATGAAGGTACAGATGACGGCCGCGCCGCGTGTACAGGGCGTTCGCCGGCGGGGTCAGTCCGCTCGGCCCCGCCCCGTGCACGGAGCGCGAGTGCGGCACCGTCCAGGAACCGATCGCCGCCAGGGTCTCCCGCGCCCGCGGGTCAAGGGCGCCCCGCCCGGTCGGCCCGACGTTCAGCAGGAGGTTCCCGCCGCAGGCCACCGACTGCACCAGCATCCGCACCAGCAGCGCGGGATCCTTGTAGTCGTGGTTGTCGCGGTCGTACCCCCACGAACCGTTGAGCGTGTGGCAGGCCTCCCACCGCACCGGCACACCGTTGCGCTCCAGCGGCCGCTCGGGCTGGTACTGCTCCGGGGTCACGTAGTCGCCGGGTATCCCGAGCCGGTCGTTGACCAGAATGCCCGGCTGCAGGGCGCGGACCGTGGACATCAGCTCCTGCGCACCCCAGTCCGCGGAGGTTTTCGACGGATAGGTGAAGTCGAAGAAGAGGAGGTCGATCTGCCCGTACCCGGTCAGCAACTCCCGCACCTGCCCATGGAGGTAGTCGCGGTAGGCGTTCATGTCACGCGGCTCGTCCGCGGCCTCGGTGGAGCGCAGCGGATGGTGCTCGTCGACCGTGAAGCCGGGGTGATGCCAGTCGAGCAGTGAGTAGTACAGGCCCACCCGGAGCCCCTCCTCCCGCATCGCCGTCACGAACTCCCCGACCAGGTCACGCCCGTTCACCCGGACCGAGCTGTAGTCGGTCAGCTCCGACTCGAACAGGCAGAATCCGTCATGGTGCTTGGCGGTGAGCACCGCGTACCGCATGCCCGCCTCCTTCGCGGCCCGTGCCAGCGCCCGCGCGTCGAAGAGGTCCGGGTCGAAACGGCTCAGATAGCGGTCGTAACTCTCCTGGTCCATCAACTCCCGGCTGCGCACCCACTCATGACGTGCCGCCAGACTGTAGAGGCCGAAGTGGACAAAGAGCCCGAAGCGTTCGGCTTCGAACCAGCCAGGTGACGTGGTGGTCACGAAAAAACTCCTGACACATTGACAGTACTAATCGATTAACTGTTATCTACCATCGATAGGCGATGATGTCACTGGCGCTGTGTACGGAGGCAAAAGCATGAACCCGACCCGGGATCACGGAGCACCGTCGACAGAGGAGATCCGGACGTACGCGTCGATGCGGGCACCGATCCACACCTCGGAGTACGTGCGGCCCACCGCACGCATGGTGGAGGCCCTCGGCGAGGTCAGCGCGGCCACGGCCTGCGCGAAGCTCCACCAGATGGGAATCACAAGGACGTTCATCGACGGCCCGGTGCCGCTGCACCGGGAGCCCGACGTGCAGATCACCGGAGGTGCCGTCACCCTCCAGTTCCTGCCGAGGCGCGAGGACGTCTTCAACGGTGCCGAGCAGGAGGACGCCGAACGGGAGACGGCGCTGTGGAAGGTGCTCGAATCCATCCGCCCCGGCGACGTGCTCGTGGTGTCGGCCCAGGGCAGCCACTACACCGGCTGCCTGGGCGACATGCTGGTGCGCTACTTCAAGTTGAAGGGCGGTGCGGGGATTGTCGTTGACGGGCGGATCCGGGACGCGGCCCGGGTGCGCGCGCTCGGCGTCCCCATCTGGTGCACGGGCGTCACCCCGCACTACGCCTCGCAGACCGAACTCTTCCCGTCCGCGTTCAACGTCCCGGTGGGGGTCGGCGGCGTCCTGGTGGCCCCCGGCGACCTTATCGTGGCCGACGAGGACGGGGCCGTCGTGGTCCCGCAGCACAGCGCGGTGCCGCTGGCCGAGGACTCGATCCGTCATCAGGACCGGGAGGAGTTCGCGCGCCGCCGCCTCGACGAGGGCGCCCGGCTGTCCGACTACTACCCGCTCACGGCTGAGACGTTGCCCGAGTTCCTGGCCGCCCACCCCGCCACCTGAGCCACCCCGCCACCTGAGCCGGTCCGCCACCTGAGCCGGTCCGCCGCCGACCGCGGGTCCGGCCAGGCTCCGGCCCCTGGCCCGCGGTCGGCGGTGGACCGGAAATGCGACAAGCATCCACGTCCTCGACCGAGCTGGTGAATCCAGGACGCGGGCGCTCCCTTGCCGTCAGGATGAGGGGCATGAACGAAATGGGTGCGGGGCCGGCCGACTGGCCAGTGGTGGTGAGGGTTCCGGTGGAGCCGGTGGAAGCCGCGATGGAGGCCGACGCTCTTGACGCGGCGCTGCACAGCACCTTGGCCGTCAGAGGGCCGCTGTTCGGGGTGGCCACGCAGAGAACGGGCGACGGGCGGCGGTGGCGGGTGGCCGTAGAGGTCACCCACGGCTGTCCGCAACAGGCCCGGGATTCACTGAACTCCCTGCTCTGGTTCCGGGCGAAGGACGAAGCCGAGGACAGGGCCGAGCGGCGGGCGCTACTGGCGGCGGTTGCCCGGCTGGAGAGCGAACGCGTCGACGAGCTCACCGTGCTCGACACCCGCTACCGCGTGGTGAGGGCCGAGGAGTACGCGGGCATGGACGCGAACGGTGACATCGAAACGCCGCGGCCGACCGACCCCGAACCCCTCACCCCCGACTGGGGCCCCGGCACCCACGGTCCGAGGGTCGACGCGGACCTGGTGCTGGATCCGGACGCACCCCTTTCCCCCGTCCAGGCCTCCGAGCGGCTGTCCCTGCGCTCGCTCGTCTACACCGGCACCAGGTTCCCCGACTCCGTGCTGGGCGACTCGGTGCGGGCTGTGGAGAGCCACCCCGATGTCCTGCTCATGCCCGCGGCCTTCCAGGTCGTGGAGCGGTCCGGCACCAGGTCCTGGAGGCCGGGCAGCGCCCTGCACGTCAGCGCCCACGACGCACGCGTCACGCTGTACTTCTCCCTGATGTGGTTCAGACCACGCCTGCGGGGCCTGATCTCCCACGAGGCCCCCCGAGACGTCGACGCGCACACCGCCACCACCGAGGACGCCGCCGCAGCGGCGGAGCTGGCGGCATTCGCCCAGGCCGCGGACCGGCTCCGCGCGGGCCGGCTCAACCAGGTCGAAGTCCCGGGCACCGCGCTCCGGATCGTCCGCACCCGCCGCCTGCTGCGCTGGGGCCCCGACGGGCCGGAAGGCCCACGCCCTTCTGACACCAACACCCAGGAGCCCGAAGTCATCCACCCTCGCCTCGACGAGGACGGCGTCGTCCATTTCGAGGAGTCCGCGCAGGAGGAAGCCTCGTGACCATGTGACGAAGCGGATCAGCGCCGAACCGGGCCCCCACCCGCAGCGCGCTGCATGCAGACCAGCTGATCCCGTTCGTCCCACGACCGGGTGACGGTGAAGCCGAGCCGTTCGTACAGGGCGATGGCCCCGGTCCGCCATTCCCATACCGAGAGCCGGACGGTGTCCACGCCGATCTCCGCGGCATGGGCCAGCGAGGCGTCGAGCAAGGCGGACGCGATGCCCCGGCCGCGGAATTCGGGATCGGTCCAGAGCCTCTTGATCTCCGCCTGCCCGTGGGCGGGGGAGGTCACCACCACGCAGCCCACAGCGGCGTCCCCCAGGAGGGCCACCAGCACGACATCGTCGGCGAACGCGGTCCCGGGGTCGGCGATCTCTGCCCGGTACCGATCCGGCAGCCCGGCCGCATCGGCGACCGGCTGGCCCTTCTCGGCCTCCGTCCGCAGATGGTAGGCCGCCAGCAGCGCGGCCACCCCGTCCACGGCCAGAGGTGTCGGGCCAGGCCAGCGGACGACGGAGAGCTCACGGTGATCAGTCATGACGCCAGCATCACACGGCGCCCGTGCCCGCATGCGGGAGGCAGGCGCCACCCGTCCGGAGTCCCCGGCCGCTCTACTCCATAAAACAACCCAAGTAACTTGGCAAAGTTCCTTGGGTTGTTTTACGCTGGACCCATGACCGAGAACCCCACGCCGCAGGAGTCCGCCGCTACGGCGCAGCGCCTCAACGACGCGATCAAGCGGCTGCGGGCCCGGCTGCGCACCGAATCAGGGCAGCACGCGACGGGCCTGAGCGTGACCCAGCTCGGCGTGCTGGCGAGCGTCGTGCGTGAGGGGCCCGTCACGGCGGCCCGGCTGGCGGCGGCCGAGCACGTCAGCGCACAGGCCATCGCCCAGAGCCTCGCCGTCCTGAAAGCGGCGGGCCTGGTCCACGGTGAGGCCGACCCCAGGGACGGCCGCAAGAAGCTGATGAGCGCCGATCCGTCCGCGGCCGAGCTGATCGACAAGCTGCTGGCAGGGCGCGCCGCCTTCCTGGCGCGCGCCATCGGCCATGTCGTCGCCGCGGACGAACACGCCGACATGGACAAGGCGATCGAGCTGCTGGAGCGGCTGGCCGACGCCGACCTGCACGAGGGCACTCCATGAGAACCGCCGCCACAGAGACCGAGCCCGCGATAGGCACGTCCGCTCCCAAGCCCTTCGGCCGACGGTTCACCGCACCGCTCTACGTGGGTTCCAGCCTCAACCCGATCAACAGCTCCATCATCGCGACCGCGCTGGTGCCGATCGCCGCAGATCTGAACGTGGCGGTGGCAGCCACCTCGGTCCTGGTCTCCTCGCTGTATCTCGCAAGTGCGGTGGCTCAGCCGACGGCCGGCAAACTCGCCGAAGTGCTCGGCGCCCGCCGGGTCTTCCTCGCCGGTATCGTCCTCGTCCTCGTCGGAGGGGTGACCGGCGGCCTCGGCCAGAACATCGCGATGCTCACCGTCGCCCGGGTTCTGATCGGCCTCGGCACCTCTGCCGCGTTTCCCTGCGCCATGGTGATGATCCGCCGCCGGGCCGGCGAGGCCGGTCTCGACCGGCCGCCCGGCGCGGTGCTCGGCGGACTCGCGATCGCCGGTATGGCCACCGCTGCCGTCGGCCCGCCCATCGGCGGCCTGATCGTGGGCGCGGCCGGCTGGCGCTGGGCCTTCCTCGCCAACGTACCGGTGACCGTGATCGCCCTGCTGATGGCCCTGCGGTTGCCCAAGGACCCGGGCCTGGAGCGCGCGGACAGCGGATTCCGACGGATCGCGCACCGCATCGACCTCATAGGCATCATCGGCTTCGCCGTCACGATGACCTCCCTGGTCGTCTTCCTGATGGGCCTGCCGCAACCGAACTGGCTCGCGCTGACGGTCTTCGTCGTGGCCGCGGCTCCCACAGCCCGGTGGGAACTGCGACGAGCCGCACCATTCTTCGACCTGCGTGGGCTGGCTACCAACGGCGCGCTGACCCGCACGTACCTACGCCAGGCACTCACCCTGCTCGG
Organism: Streptomyces sp. NBC_00341; assembly: GCF_041435055.1. Taxonomy (NCBI): domain Bacteria; kingdom Bacillati; phylum Actinomycetota; class Actinomycetes; order Kitasatosporales; family Streptomycetaceae; genus Streptomyces; species Streptomyces sp. NBC_00341. Next base: position 8,684,946 of record NZ_CP108002.1, read on the forward strand.
CGTGTACTCCGTGATGTTCGGCCTGACCCAGTGGATGGAGGCCGCCCACGGCCTGTCCGCCGTACAGACCGGACTGGTACTGCTGCCGATGGGAGCCGTCTCCGCACTGCTGTCGAGGCCGCTGGCCGCCCGCAACCTGGTGCGCGGGCCGGTGGCCGTCTCCGCGGTGAGCATGCTCCTCGGTTCGGTCGCCATCATGCTGCTCGACTCCGACAGCCCGATGTTCGCGCTCGTACTCGTCTCTCTGATCTTCGGCGTCACGACGGCCACCACCACCGTCGGGAACCAGACCGCCCTCTACAAGGCCGCGCCGGCCGACCAGATCGGCACCGCTTCCGGACTGTTCCGCACCTTCGGCTACCTCGGCACCATCACCTCGTCCGTCATCGGCGGCATCGCCTTCCGGGACGGCGTGAGCGACCACGGGCTGCACGTTCTCGGCGTCGTACTCGTTGTCGCCGGCCTCGCCGCACTGCTCCTGACCGTCCTGGACCGCAGCCTGATGCGCCCCCGCGGCGCGGTCGTCTGAATCGCGGGCGCCGCCCCGAACCCCCGTACCTCTACAAGGAGACACCTATGACCATCGCCGCCCTTCCCGCACTCGTTCCCGAGCGGACCGCGCTGCTCGCCATGGACTTCCAGAACGCAATCGTCCCGCTCGCTCCCGAACCCGACGCACTTCTCGCACGGGTACAGGACGCGATCGCCTCTCTCCGTGCCGCCGGCGGCACCGTCGGACACGTCCGCGTGGCATTCACCGAAGACGACTGGGAAGCCGTACCCGAGCGCAACGCCTCCTTCAGCGCGGTCGCCGCGGCGAAGGCGATGCACCACGAGCACGACGCCACACAGATCCACCCAGCGGTCGCCCCGCAGGACGGCGACATCGTCGTACGCAAGATCCGTTTCGGTGCCGCCTCAACCACCGACCTGTACGACCAGCTGGCCGACCGGGACATCGACACACTGGTCCTCGCCGGGATCAGCACGAGCGGCGTTGTCCTGTCCACACTGATGGACGCCGCTGACCGCGACTACCGCGTCTACGTACTGTCCGACGGTGTCGCCGACCGCGACCCTGAGGTGCACGGCGTGCTCGTCGAGAAGGTCTTCCCGTCCCGGGCGCACGTCATCGACACCGCCCAACTGCGTGACCTGCTGCGTTGAGCAGCCCCCGAAACAGCCGGAAGCGGGCAGGCCGAACTGCCCGCCACCCGGTCCGCGCCGTTGCTCGACGTCAGTGAGGAGCGAGGACGCCAGCGAGGAGGTGCTGGGCGGGGGCGCCCCGTGCGGCCGTGGTCATACGACATCGCACGGGGCGCCCCCAGCGGGGTGATGCCTCAGCGGAAAGCGGCGATGTTCCGGGCGACCCAGTCGCTGAAGGGGCGCGGGGCGCGACCGAGGACCCGTTCCACGTCCGGGCTGATCCGCAGTTCGGCCGGGTTCGGAGCGGCGATGATGTCCAGGGTGTCGTCGGCGAGCTCCGGCGGCACGAACCGGGTCATCGCGGCTCTGGCTTCCTCGCGGGTGAGTTCGTGGAACCGCACCGGCGAGCCGAGCGCGGCGGCGATGGCCGCCGCCTGCTGACGCGGGGTGATCACCTCGGGCCCGGTCAGCTCGTAGATTCCCCCGGCGTGCCGGTCGTCCAGCAGGCAGGCCGCCGCGACCTCAGCGATGTCCAGCGGGTCGACGATCGGAGCCCCGACCTCTCCGAACGGCGCGGCGACCGTCCCTTGCGTACGGACGGACTCCGCCCAGCCCAAGGCGTTGGAGGCGAAGCCGCCCGGTCGCAGGACGGCCCAGTCCAGGCCGGACCCCCTCAACGCGTCCTCCAGCGCGCGCACCGCGATCCGTGAGGGTCCGAGCGGCCTGGTCGCCACGCCTTGCGAAGACAACAGGACGACCCGGCCGACCCCGGCGGCCGCGGCCAGGTCGATGATCTCGGCCGGCCTGGCGCCGGGGGAGTGGAGGTCGCCGGACAGCAGGAAGAACAGCGCCTTCGCCCCGTCCAGTGCGGGGGAGAGGCTTGCGGGGTCTGTCAGGTCGGCCGCCACATGCCGGACTCCGTCCGGCACCGCCGCCGCGTGCCGGGACACCGCAGTCACCTGCTCGCCGGCCTCGGCCAGGGCCTGCGTCAAGGGCCGGCCCACATTCCCGGTTGCTCCGGTCACCACGATCATGTTCAGCTCCTAGTCGGTTGTGCACTGCGGGGATTGACGCTAGGAGACGGGCTTACTTTTCGTAAGAACATACCTAGAGGTAAGCTCCGAACATGACGGAAGGCATGCAGCTCACGCAGGCCGGTGCGAGCGATGGGTATGAGGTGTTTCACACCGACTGCCCCGCGCGCGACATGGTCGACCATGTGACCAGCAGGTGGGGCATCTGGGTGCTGATCTCCTTGCGCAGCAACGACCTTCGGTTCTACGAACTGCGCAACAGCATCCAGGGCGTCAGCGAGAAGATGCTCTCCCAGACACTGCGCGCACTGGTTCAGGACGGTCTGGTCCGGCGGGAGGTCGAGCCGACGTCGCCGCCCCAGGTCACCTACGGGCTCACCGAGTTCGGCAGGCACGTCAGTGAACCTCTGACAGACCTGTTCGACCGGATCACGCAGCGGATGTCCGCCGACGGCGCGTCCGCTACGGAGACCGGCGGCCACCCGGCGGAGCGCCCGTCACGGAGCGGCTGAACGCAACAGGTGCTCGTACGGCAGGTTCGTGAGGTGGGGCCCGGACGCCCGACTACGCCTCACGCGAGGCGTAGTCGGGCGACCGGATTCAGCCCGGATCGCGTAGGGCGGCGAGGCGTCAGGCCTTGACCAGGACGTACGTACCGGAGCCGTCCTGCCTCCCACTGCTGTACTGGCGCAGGGGCTGGCCCTCGGCGTACCGGTCGTGCCCGATCATGTAGCCGGTGTACTTGTTCTGGACGCCGATGTTGTCGGAGCCGGGAACATCCCGGTAGATGTAGAACCGCTGGAGGTCGTCCGACTTGCAGTCGGCCTGCACCAGCGGAGACCCTTCGTCGCCCGCGGTCTGCTCGGCGATGGCCAGGCACTTGTTGCTTGAGTGATTGACGAGGATCTGCTCGGCGGCGCCGTTGACCTCCGGCCCGTGGCACAGCTGCCACTGGTCCAGGTTCAGGCTGAGCACCGTGGAGGGCTTCAGCTGGACGTTGTCACCCTGCAGGAAGCCGGGCGCGGTCCAGAACAGGGACCGGTCGGCTGTGCCGATCTTGTAGTAGCCCGCGTCGCAGGTGAAGCCCGGCGCGACGTCGGCGCCGGCGGACCGGCCGGCCGGATTCGGCTCTGCCGCCTTCCCGCCCCTCGCGGCCTTTGCTGCTCCTGCCGGTGCGGATGCCTTCACCGCCGGTGCGTGTCCGGCCCTGGCCGCCACGGTCCCGCAGTCGAGGAGATCCTGAGCCTTGCGCATGATGCTGTTGGCTGGCACCGCGTCCTCGCAGCGCACCGCGCCCTCTTCGAGCGTCGTGTACGTGGTGTAGCTGCCGTTGCTGGGACCTGCCACCCACTTCAGGCCGAAGGTGCCGTCGCCCAGGTCGACACGGTTGCAGTTGAGGCTGCCGTACTCGCCCGTTACCTTCTTCGTTCCCTCGTAGAGGGCGTAGTAGCCGGGCTTCTGGAAGTTCCACGTGATCGACTTCGAGGTGCTGCCGGTGGAGGTGTAGGACATCTGCACGTCCAGGCCCACGGACGCGCCGGCCTTGCTGAGGGCTTCGACCTCGAAGCTGCTCTCGATACTGGTCTTCTGGCCGACCGACACCGAGATGACCGTCTGGGTGCTGGTCTCGACCGTCTGGGAGCCCAGCGAGCCATCGGTGACGTACCAGCCCTTGAAGTGCGTGATGGTCGGGGCGACTTCGACACTCTGGATGAACGGGTGGCGTTTGCCGAGGTCGGCGGCCGTACAGGCCTCACCGAGCTCGGCCTGGGCAGCGGCGGGCCCGGCCGGCGCGGCGGCTGCCGGCGTGGCGGCGAAGCTCATGGCGGCGATTCCGGTGGCGGCTGCGGCCGTGAAGGCTATGAGCCCTCTGCCTAAGCGGCCGGTCCACCTTGTGTGACGCATCGTCTGTTCTCCCCCTTTGGCCGGCCCGCGCGAGGGCCGGATCCGGCCGGTGTGGTGTGGTCGTGTGATGGCGCTGAGCGCGAGTGAACATAGCGTCACCGGTAACGGCAGGACGACGCCGAAATCGGCCAGTGAGATCATGCCGGGCGGAATGGCCTGTTCTCGGTCGGTTTCGCGCGGGCGTCAGCCGTGCTCACCGTGATGGACGTCCGTCAAAGCGGATCAAGCCCAGGCAGGGAGGGACGACCCTCAACCGGAGGTCGGAGCGGGGCGTCGGACGGCACGTCGGCGCCGCTCACCGAGGACGCGGCGGTGTCCAATAATCCGTTGGCACCGGCCCGGGCGCCGTTGTTACTCTCGTGAAGTTCCTTCAGTCTGCTGTGGGCCATCTGCGCCCTGGAAAAGAGATTTTGTGTTCCGGCCCGCGCCGAGCGCGCTTCGCTGCACCGCCTGACCGTCCGTCTCCTTGATTCCGTCCCTCGCGGACGGTGACCGGACGTGATTTCTCCGGTGCTCCGACCCAGCCCACTCCCATGCCGGCAGCCATGCCGCGACGTTTGGGGTGGGTGGGTTCATCGAGGCCGCTCGGCCTGCTCTTGCTGTCATTACAGACCTCCCAGCAAGGAGCACCCCGGGTGTCCAGCACTGAAAAGATTCTCTCAAGCACTCCACACACCCTTCTGACCAGCACCTTCTCCTGCGCGTGGTGCGGCCGGACCGTGTCCACCGCCGCCGGTGACGGCACACGACGCAATCACTGCCCGTCGTGTCTGCACTCCCAGCACGTCCTCGACCGTGCTGAGGGCGGCGCCAGTGACTGCGAGGGCCGGATGGCCCCGATCGCCGTCGCCGTGCCGCGCACCGGCGAGTGGATGGTCATCCACCGTTGCGTGCGCTGCGACGAGCTCACTTCCACCTCCGTCTGCGCCGACGACAACCAGCTCGTCCTGATGCGGATGGCCGTGCGGCCACTGGCACAACCACCTTTCCCGCTCGAAGCGTTCGGCGACCTCTGAACCGGGAGGAGAAGGCCGACCATGCCGAGACGAGCGAAGAAGCCCCGTGGCCGTGCACAGGCAGCGCGGCGCCCACAGCGGCACAAGGACGTCCTGCACAGCGAGGCAGGACACCGGGGACACGACTTCCGTTGCGCGGGCTGCCGGCTGGAGGTGTCCCTGGACGCGCCCGGCACCACGCACCGCAATCATTGCCCGAACTGCCTGTCCAGCCTGCACGTCGACCGACGCGTACCGGGCGACCGGGCCGCGGACTGCCGGGGCCGGATGGAGGCACTTTGCCTGTCGGCACGGTCCGACGGCGAGTGGATGATCATCCACGAGTGCTTGTCCTGCGGTGAGCTCAGCGCCAACCGCATCGCCGGTGACGACAACGCACTGGCTCTGCTGCGCCTCGCACTCAAACCTCTGCGGGATCCAGGCGCCGCCCGGCGCATACAGCTCGCACTGTGACCCGGCCGTCACTCGCGGCGTCGCGTCCCGGGACGCCGACGCCACGATGCCCGGGGGCCCGGCCGGCATCCGGCATCACCCGGTGAGACGGACGGCGCGCAGCGTCTCCTGGGGGTCCAGGAAGGCGAGCATCCGGCCCGAGGCAACGGGAGCGCTCTTGCGGATGCTCGACTTGAACTCGCCCTGCCACAGCGTGCGGCCGTCCGCGGAAAGGAGGACGCGGACCGCCTGCCGCTGCTGGAACAGTCTCGCGGTGTGTGGGTGACGGATCATGGTGTAGTCGCCCGCGGAGTCGATCCTGAGGTCCTCGCCACCCTTGAATCGCCAGCGCTCCGCACCGTCTTCGGCGCCGAGACAGACCGCGCCGTCGGATGTGGGCAGAACGAAGCCGCCGGGAGTGGACACCGGTTCAAGATCGCGGTCCGCAGCGCCGGCCTCGCCTTTGAAGGCCCACTTCTGCTTCCCGGTGCGGACGTCGATGGCCGTGGGGCTGCTGCGCTCGCCTTCAAGGCGTGGGAGCAGGAGGGTGGTGCCCGAGAGGGGAGCAGCCGGGGGAGTCTCGCTCCTGCTGCCGTCGCTGCCGGGTACGGCCCTGATCTCGGACAGCGGGATGCGCCACTTCTCGCCTCCCGTGCGGGCACTGCGCAGGACGAGGTCGATGCGCTGCTTCTTGCCGTGCTCGTGGAAGAGGACGGCGTCGTCCGTTCCCCGCGGCGCCCCGACGTACGTTCCGAGGTCGCTGTACAGGTTCATGCGAGGCTGCGTCCAGAGCTTCCTTCCTGTCGCGCCGTCGAGTGCCGTCGAGCCCACGAGCGCCAGGTCCCCGATCGTCGTGATGCCTCCCGGTCCGGACACCGACTGGCGCCAGCGTTCCTTCCCGGAACGTGCGTCGAAGGCGGTGATGTGCTGTTCGTTGGGGTCGTCACTGCCGAAGAGGACCAGTCCTCGGTCGAGAACATGCAGGTCACGGTCGTCCTTGTCGTACGCCTCCAGCTTCCAACGGGTCCTGCCGGTCGTGCCGTCGAGGGCGTACAGCACCGGAATGAGGTCCTCGGGCAGCTGGGCCAGCGCGATCACGGTGTCGCCGCCGTCGAGCGCGACCGCCTGTGAGCGTCCGTGCAGAGGCCACTCAAGGCCGAGGTCGCGCTTCCACAGATGCTTGCCGCTATTGAGATCGAACGCCTGGATCAGGGCACTGTCATGGGCGGGTACGAAGCAGAGTCCGCCGGACCGGACGGGCTGGTCGTACCCCGCTCCGTCCGAGCCGGGGTCGTAGGACCAGGCGAACGGGTCGTGTTCGGGACTGCCGGTGAGGTAGACGCCCGCGGAGACGCCGACCGCGGCCACGGCGGCGACTCCGGCGCCGCGCCGAAGGAGTCCGCGGCGGCTCAGCGGGGTGCGACCGGCTGCCCCCGGGGTGTCGGCACGCGTGGCAGTGACGGTGGGAGCTGCCTCGGGCGGCACCGCACTGTCCGCCTGCCCGGGGCGCGGGGACGGCACAGGCGCCGTGCGAGGTGCCCGGCCCTCGCACTCGCGCAGCGCGTCGGCGAGTTCGGCGGCCGATTCGTACCTGTCACGGGGATCCTTCGCCAGCAGGCGCAGAATCAACCGGTCCCAGCCGGGTGAGATGCCCGGCGCCACGCTGCTCGGCACGGGTGGCACGTCGTTGAGGTGCGCCGTCAGAAGCCCGAGGGTGTCGGGTGCGCCGAACGGCAGCCGCCCCGTACGGAGTTCGAACAGGACACAGCCCACCGCGTAAAGGTCGCTGCGCTCCTCCGGGTAGCCGCGGGCCTGCTCGGGCGCCATGTACGCGGCCGTGCCGACGACGAGTCCGGTGCGGGTCAGCCGGCCGTCGGCGGCCGAGGGGTCGGCGGCTCGGGCGATGCCGAAGTCGAGGACCTTCACCCGGGCCGACGATGCGACGAAGATGTTGGCGGGCTTGATGTCACGGTGCAGGACACCGACGGCATGCGCCTCCGCGAGTGCCTCGCAGATCTGGACGCCCCAGCGGGCCGCGTCCGCCCCACTGAGCGGTCCGCGACGGACGGCGGCCTCCAGGCCCTCGCCGCGCAGCAGCTCCATGACCAGGAATGGTGTATCGCCCTCCGGGGTGGCTGCCGTGCCCAGGTCGTGCACGGTGACGATGTGCGGATGCTGCAGAGCGGCGGTGATCCGCGCCTCACGCAGGAAGCGGGCGCGTGCCTCGTCGGCGGTGCTGCCGCCGCCCCCGAGCACCGAGATCACCTTCACGGCTACCGCCCGCCCCAGAACTTCGTCGCGGGCCTCCCAGACTTCCCCCATCCCGCCCTGTCCCAGCAGCCTGACGAGCCGGTACCGGTCGGCCAGTATGCGATCCACCACGGCTCCAAGTCCCCCAGATCGCAGCGCGATTCCAGCAAATTGATCGCAGCGTAGCTCCAGCATCGGGCGTACGCACGGTCGGGTGCGGCGAAGCCGCGGACGCAGGGGGGCCCGGAGCTCGGCGGACCACCGCGTGGTGCAGGGGCCCGGTGAAAGTTGTGTGATCAGCTCGTCGCCGGCCGGGCGGGCTTCCAACCCCTCAGAAAGAGAGTCCTGTTGTCGTCACGGCTGGTGACGGTGTCACGGCACCACTGGTGAACAGAGCCGGCCGAACACGCTGTCGCCAACCGCATTTCACGCCCCGGAGACGCCGTCGATGCGCTCTCGGATCAGGTCGGCGTGGCCGTTGTGACGTGCGTACTCCTCGATCATATGGACCATGATCCAACGCAGCGAAACACCTCCGTCACCTACGTGGCCGGCTTCCTGCTCGGACAGCCGACCGGAGTCGTCCAGCGAGGCGGCAGCGATGAGCTCACGCCCTCGAACGATCTCTGCCCGCCAGACCGTCACGGCCTCGTCGAGTCCTCGGCCATCCTCCAGTGCGAAGCCGTCGAGGTTGCTCTCCCCGAAGACTGCCTGCACGTCCTGGCCTGCGAACACGCGCTGGAACCAATTACGTTCCACCTCGGCCATGTGCTGGACGAGGCCCAGCAGTGTCATCGACGACGGCGCAGCCGAGGCCAGCCGTAATTGATCGTCTTCGAGGCCCGAACACTTCAGGGCGAGAGTGGCCCGGTGAAAGTCGAGCCACGATTCCAGCATGGCGCGCTCGCCGGCATGCGCGGGTGGGACAGGGCGTCCATCCGGTGTCGAAGCCATGCCAGGACCCTGGCACACGCCGCCATGAGCTTCGCGGGCCTTCGCTGGAAACGAACATGCTCGCCACTTCGGGAAGCACCTGGGCCGTCCTGGAAACCGAACGCTCTGCTTCCCGGGCGTATCCGGCGAAGGCGGACTCTCAGACGCTCGGCTGTCGGGCGAAGGGCCCGGACAGGGCTGCCCATTGCAGGAGCAGGATGGTTTTCCCGTCGGTGATGCGTCCGTCGCGGATCATAGCGAGGGCCTCGGCAAAGGGAAGTTCGAGGACTTCGATGTCCTCGCCCTCTTCCTCGAGGCCTCCGCCCGCGCCGGTCCGGTCGGCCGGGGTGTACGGGGCGGCGAAGAAGTAGAGGCGCTCGGTGACGGATCCCGGGCTCATGTAGGCGTCGAGCACGTGGGTGAGAGGGCCCAGTCTGATGCCGAGTTCTTCGGCGCTCTCGCGGCGGATCGCGGTGTGCGGGTCTTGTGCGTCGAGCAGTCCGGCCGCCGCCTCGATGAGCATGCCGTCGGGGTGGCCGTTCACGTAGGCCGGGTAGCGGAACTGGCGGGTGAGCAGGACGCGGCTGCGTTCGGTGTCGTAGGGCAGGACGACGGCGCCGTTGCCGCGGTCGTAGGTCTCGCGCTGATGGGTCTCCCACCGTCCGTCGCGGCGCCGGTAGTCGAAGGTGGTGCGGCGCAGGACGTGCCATCCCTGGGAGGTGAGTTCGACATCGCGTATCCGAACGTCGGGGTTGCGGTCGAGGTCGCGTCCGGCGAGGTGGAGACCGGTGCGTCCGCGGTGATCGGGGGTGTCGACGCCCAAGCTGCTCGTCACATGCTCTCCTGCGGGGTGCGGCGCGGAATCTCGGCGACATCGTGGTAGACGGGCAGGCCGCGGCAGCGGGCGGTGGCGACGTCCTGGTCGGCGCCGACGGATTCGCCCGGCAGGCGCAGAACGGCGTCGCAATGGGCGAGCAGTCGGTCGGCGGTCGGGTAGAGCACCTGGTCGGCGAGGCGGTCGGTGGGGCCCGCGCCGGCGGAGCGGAGGACGGGCAGGGCGATCCATTCGCCGATCACGGGCAGATGTCCGGCCGCGAAGACGGGCCAGGCTGCGGTTTCCAGGCGGGCGAGGTTGGCGGCCATGGCCTGCGGGGTGCCGTCGGTGCCGGAACGGTAGGGGCCTGCGATGAGGATGAGCAGGGGCTTGTGGGGCATGGCGGCTAAGATACATGCATAATCGTGCAAGAACTGGAAGGAACGTGAATGCTGGCTGCTGAACGACGCGAGCACCTGCTGGATCTGCTCGCCCGCACGGGAAAGATCGTGGCCAAGGACGTCGCCGCCGAACTGGGCATTTCCGAGGACAGCGTGCGGCGTGACCTTCGCGATCTCGCTGCCGAGGGGTTGTGCCAGAGGGTGTACGGTGGCGCGCTGCCCGCGTCTCCCGCAGTGGTGGACTACGACGCCCGGCAGGCGGTGACCCCGGACAGCAAGCGGAAGGTCGCCTCAGTGGCCGCCGCGCTGGTGCGGCCGCGCGGCTCGGTGATCCTCGACGGCGGCACCACCGCCCTCGCCGTGGCGCGGGCGCTCCCGAAGGACCTCGCCTGCACGGTGATCACCCACAGCCCGACGATCGCCACGGCTCTGATCGACCATCCGCGGGCGGAGCTCTTCCTCCTCGGTGGGCGCGTCTTCAAGCACTCGGCGGTCACCTGCGGCGCCGCCGCGGTCGAGGCCGCGCAGAACGTCTCCGCCGACCTGTGCCTGCTCGGCGTCACCGGCGTCCATCCCGAGGCCGGACTGACCACGGGGGACGCCGAGGAGGCGGCGATGAAGCGTGCCCTGTCCGCGCGGGCCGCGGACACCTACATCCTCGCCTCCCGCGAGAAGATCGGTACGGCCTCGCCGTACCGCGTCCTGCCGTGGGAGAAGATCACCGGGCTGATCACCGACGCCGATCCGCACGACACGGCCATCGGCCAACTCAGGACACTCGGCGTGGAGGTCCTCGTAGCCCAATGAGACCCGAATCCGGGATCTCGGACCGGCAGCAGCGCCCTCTGAGATGCTGAGCCCGGGGCGTAACTCTCAACGCCCGCAGATAGATTGCTCGTTCGGCAGATCCCGGCGGCCTGCTCATCGGTGGACGAGCAGTTCTGCCGATGCCGCGCGTTCGCTGCCCCGGTTGGCTGGTGAGACGAGACGCAGCGCTTCGGCCGCTGAGGATCGCGTTCCGACTTCTCCGCGAACCCGTCGCGTGGGATTCTGCGCGTGGCTGGGGGTCGCGCTGCTCGCTACAGCCGACACCAACTGAACGAGGCGCGATCCTCAGGAGATGCTGTCCAGCCCGGTGTCCTTGGGTAGATTCCGTGAGTGACGTACTACGCGGACTTGACGCCGTACACGTATGACAGGGACAACTGGGCGAGAGGCGAGACGGGGGCGGGAATCTGGCGTGATGTCCCTCTGATCAATGTGGGCTGGCTGGAGCACGGGCAGCCTTACGAGCAGGGCGATCCTCCTTCCGGACTGGCTGCAGTGCTGATTCGGATGAGCCGGACGCATCGAGCCCATCAGACTCGCGGCTTCCACTCCTGCCCGTTCTGCGCTTCGCGGATACTCGGCAGTCGCGCCAGTCACCCGCAGGGGAGTGCGGAGATATGGGTGATGGGCAGAGGTGTCGCCTACGCTGCTCCGGAACTGATCGCCCACTACGTCGGGGACCATGGCTATATGCCGCCAACTGCCTTCATCCAGACGGTTCTCGCCACCGCCTGAACGCACGGGTGACGGGGCTGTCCAGGACTGCTCCGATGCCGTGATCACACTCACCACATCGTGATCATCACTCGGGCAGACCCAATGCCGGGACGAGCTCCGCAGCTGAACTCATCGGGGCAGCCGACAGTGAGCAAGACCGGGGGAAGTCGTGAACCGACCACTGCTGTTCCTCGATGTCGACGGGCCGCTCAATCCCTATGCGGTCAAGCCGGAGATGCATCATGCAGGTGTCCGCGGGGTCCCTTTCGGTAGGTTCACCGAGCCCAAGGACGTGGGCGTCAGGTGCAGAGCGGAAGGGGATGAACGTGGCAGTTGAGCGGCTCGACTCGGAGTGGGTGGACAGCTGGTGCAAGCGGGTTTCCGCAGCACTCGAACCCCTGATGTCGTCGTTCTTGGAGACCCACGGGTTCCCGCCTGGTGAGAACGCCATCGCGCCGGCGACAGACGAGAGCCACGGGGCGACGGGCGCGCTCGTGGACCTGACGCCCATCCCTTCCGACCTGACCACCCTCTACTGGGTGATCAGTGAGATCTCCTTGCCGGACATCGAGAACGGATACTTCATCCACTCTTCCGCGACGGTCGCCGAGCACTTCCGTGAATACGGGGCCGCCGAGGTGGACGACGAGTCGCCCGGCATTGTGTTCGCCAGTGATGGTGGTGGCCATCTGTTCGCCGTGGCCACCAGCGGGCGTGTTTGGAGGTCGACGACCGCGGCCTGGTTCGACGACTTCGAGGAAGCTGCCGTATCCGTCCAAAAGTTCCTGGAACAGATCAGTCAACGGATCGCCGATCAGTGCTGACGGACGCGGTTTCCCTTCAGCGACGATCACCTTCGAGGGCGGCGATCCGCTTGTCGGCGAATCGTAGGTTCGAGCGGGCGCCTTCCAGCCGCTCCTGCAGCTTGCGATGCTCCTGGGTGTGCTGGTGAACGCGGTGCTTGAGGTCGGTGTTCTTGCTGGGTTCGGTTCAGCTCGGCCTCGGCGCTCAAGGCTCGCTCCCGCCAGGACGCCTCGATGCGATCGTGCGGGTCCTGTCCGAGTCGGTCATGCGGCTGCGGCTGTTTTCGACTGCGGACTTCACGAGGTCGCGAGCGTTGGTGTTCTCGTAGCGAAACGTGGCCGACACTCCCCGCTCGCTCGGCGATGGCCCGGACGGTCAGGCGTCCGCGTTCCCGGCGGAGTCGGCCGATGGCCTTCTCGACCTGGGTGAGCTTGTCCTGGGTCTGCTGCCGACGGGCACCGGCTAGGAGTCCGAGCGCAGACCCAGAGCGCTGTGCTGAATCAGCCCGGCCGGAGCATCGGAACCCGACTGCCGACGCGTCAACTCGACCAACTTCGAACGGAGATCCGTCGCCGGCTCGCCAAGCACGATGGCGCTGATCACCAACTCAAGCATGACGCAGTCGTAGGCATCGTCCGTACCCCGGTAGCGTTCGGCGTCACGTTCGACTACGGCACTGTCGATCCGCCATCCACCGCCATCAACAGGCGCGAAGGTCGCCGCGAAGGTTCCGTTACCAGTCCAGCTTCGGTGCAGGAAAACGACCTCGCCCTCCGTGAAGACGTCCCACTTCTCGTCCATGTCCCGCGACGCGTAGCCGAGCTGGATCCGCTTCCAGCCTTCATCTGACCAGACCCGCTGAGGCAGCTCCCGCATCGACTGAGGAGCTGATATCGACTGGATACGGCCGGAGAACGTGGACCGGGTTACACGTTCGTCAGCAGACATGGAGTGATCCTACGGACGAAGCCGAGCGTCCCAGCATCCCGTCTTCCACGGACCTCACTGTGAAACGACCTGTGGCACCAGCTGAGCTCGTCGTCGGTTCTTCAGATGGCCCCGTACTACAGGGAGCCGCGATCATTGCGGGGCAAACCCTAAGTCTCCCTGATCCTCTGGCGGCGACAGAGGGCACTCAGCCCGTTGCCGAGATCCGTCACCTCGGTCCAGTAAGGAGAGTCGGGACTGCGCTGGGCCTGTCCGTCCGGAACCGCACGCGGTCCGGGCAGGGTCCGTCGGCACCGGCCGCATCGGACCGCGTTATGCCTCCAGCCGCACACCATTTGGCCGCCAATCGATATCGTATGCCATCGGAAGCGGGCACCCTTGGGTGGATGAGGTTGTCGGATCCACTGACCAGGATCGGCATCTGCCTGCAGATACATGCCAAGAACCCTACCGTGCCTTGGCTTGAACTAAGTTTCGCCGCCGGTCTTCCGGTTTCATTCGGAACCATGTCAACATGCAGGCAGCTCAAAGGCGCTCCCCACGCCCGCAAAGCGATGTCGATTCATCGTTTGAGCTTCGGTCGCATGATGTGACGGTGCCGGATTGGCGCCATCTGTGCGGCTTCGACCGGTTCTCGCAGCCCCACGATGTCGAGGAGTACAAATGATCAAGGCCCTCAAGGTGTCGGCCGCCCTGTGCACAGGCGCCCTGCTGGTTCCCGTTCTGGTGTCGTACGCGGCAGGAACCGAACCGGAAGGCGCCCCGCTCGCCGGTTCCGCCCCCGCGCGGTCCGCCACTGACACCCCGGAGAACACAGAGAAGCTGAAGGTGGACTACGAGAACGGAGCCCTGAACTCCGGAGTGGACGGCCTGAGCACGACGCACGCGACGGCGTCGGACGCTTCCGGTGTTGTGCGGCCCGGTTCCGGGAGCTCGTACGCGGTTCAGCACAAGGTGACGCTCGGCGACGCGGGATACGAGTCCAACGGCGCGCCGCGGAGCGAGAGCGCGACGGATCTGCTCCCCTCCGGGCAGTTCGACGTCGGTGACGTGCACCGCTATGAGTTCAGCGTGCTGCTCAAGGACTGGAAGACCTACACGCCTGGTGACAGCGACTCGGGCGACATCGTCTTCCAGGGCAAGTACGCGGGTGGCAACGTCCCGGCGTTCTACCTCATGGCGAAGCGCAACGAGGTCGCGTTCCGGTCCCCGCACCTGAATCAGCAGACCACGGTGGTGCCGGACCTCCGTCCGTACGTGAACAAGTGGATGAGCTTCCGCGTGGACGCGCGATGGACCACCGACGAGACGGGCTACTTCAAGGTCTCCGTGCGGCTTCCGGGCGAGTCCGGCTACAAGTCCGCTGTCTCGTACGAGAACGTGCGCACGTACCAGCCGGAGAACCCGGCCGAGCACGGCTACATCAAGTGGGGGCTCTACCGCCCCTCGGAGTCGATCGAGAACGGTGACGTACCCACGCGGATCGTCCAGCACGACGACATTCGCATTCTCGACCTGTCCTGACGCGGATCCCAGCAGCTCCAGCAGCTCCTGCAGCCCTTTCGGCAGCTGCATCTCCGCGCCCCGGATCAGCAGACTCAACACCCCCCTTGGAGTACAGATGACCCATACCCGTTCGCTGAGCAGGCGCCGGCTGATCCAGGCCGGTGGTGCCCTCGGGCTGGCCACCGCCGCCGGATCCCTTGTCGCCCCGCAGGCCGGAGCGGCAGCCGAGGTGGCGGCCACGACGGAGGTGACGGATCTGGGGCCGGGGCTGGTCCAGTTCTCGCTGATGAGCGGGTTGCTGGTCGGCGACACCGTCTACGTCGGCTCGCGCAACCTGGCCCCCTCCAGCGTCGTCGGCTTCCATCTGCCGAGCAGGAAGGTGGTGTCCTCCACCGATCTCGACGCGGGGCCGGAGCCCTCGATCCAGGCGCTGGCGGCGGACCCCACCGGCCAGTACCTCTACATTGGTGTCCTCGTCAAGTCCGATCAGGGCAAGCCGAATCTCTACCGGTGGGATCTGAAGACGCCCGACAAGCCCGCCGTGCCCATCGGCAGGACCGAGGACCGCGATATCCGGGACCTGGCCGTCGCCCCCGACGGCACGGTCTTCGCCGTGGGGGGCGTCCCGGACAAGCCGCCCGTCCTGTGGCAGTACGACCCCACCACAGGTGCTGTGACCAATCTGGGTGCCCCTGATCCCAAGGCGACGCTGGCCAGGGCGGTCGCGGCCACGGACACCACCGTCTTCTTCGGTGCGGGCAGCGTCCTTTCCGGCGGGAGCGGCGCGAGCAAGGCGTCCCTGTACGCGTTCGACCGCAAGAGCCGCACGTTCACCTCGATCGTGCCCAAGGAGATGGAGAAGGACCCCAGCCTGCGGGAACTCGCCGTCCAGGACGGGAAGCTGATCGTCGGCACGTCGGGTGCGGTCGATCCCGCGAAGCTCGCCGTGATCGACCTGGATGACTTTTCCTCCTACAGCGTGGTGAAGACCGAGGGCGCTGTCATCAAGGCGTTCACCTCCGACGCCGAGCGGATCTACTTCGCCTCAGAGACGGGAGTGGAGGCCTACGCGAAGGCCGACGGGACGATCTCCCACGTTGAGTTCACCGGGCCGGATCTCGGTGAGATCTGGGGTCTTGACCACGCCGACGGAACGCTTGCTGTCGTCTCGGGCTACGGTTTCGTGGCCGAGATCGATGTGTCGGCCAAGACCTCGGTGATCACTGACCTGCACGAGGCGGGAGCCAAGGCCGGACCACAGGCAGGCATGGGGATCGCCGCCGGACACGGGTATGTCTACCTCGGCGGCAACGGCGCCATCGCACGGCACAACCTCAGGACCGGCGAGGTCGTCAACCTGATGGCACCGGGCGAGGCCAAGGACGCCGAAGTGATCGAAGGCCTCCTGTACACCGGCCAGTACAACGCGCAGGGCATCTGGCGATACGACTCCTCCCGGCGCCGGCAGCCGCAGCAGGCGGCGAAGTTCCCCAGCGAGCAGAACCGTCCGCTGGACCTCTCGTGGGACCCGGACAACAAGCTGCTCCTCGTCGGCGTGCAGTCCGATACCGAGGGTGGCGGCGCCCTGTGGACGTACTCTCCCGGGACCGGAAAGTCGGCGTCATACGTCAATCCGATCGACGACGTCCAACTCGTACGGGCGGTGGCCAACCGGGACGGCGTCGCCTACCTGGGCGGTGACAACGCAGCCAAGGAGGGACCCCGCGCCACCGTCGTCGCCGTCGATCCGGCCACCGGCAAGGAGCGGTGGCGCGTCGACACGGAGCAGCCGGCGGGCGTGGCGGCGCTGGCGGTCCAGGGCCGGAACCTCTACGGCCTCACCACCAAGGGAGGGCTGTTCGTTATCGACGTGAGGGCGAGGAAGGTGGTGCACACCGCGGACGTCAGCAGTGTCAGCGCGGGCTTCGCGGCCATGGTCACCAACCGGGGCACGGTCTACGGCGTCTCGGACACCACACTCTTCCGCTTCCATCCGAAGACGTTCGCCGTCACCACGGTCGTCGCCGACATCAACGGTGCCTGGTACAGCGGCCCGCATGTCAACGTCCACGAGGGCCTGCTCTACACACTCCGCGGTGGCAACCTCGTCGCAGTCGACGACAGGCCGTCGCACTGACCCTGCCACGGGTTCGCCGATCCGGCTCGGACGCGGGTCGCGGCTCCGGGAGGAGGTGTTCGCAGTGACGTCCCGTCTGGCAGGGGCTGCAGCAGATCGTGCGCCGGGGCAGCACCAACGCGGTGCGCTTTCGGCGCGCGATGACGCTGCTGGCCTCGGCCGGCGGGAATCGGGTGCCGGTGATCGCCCGGCTGATGGCGGCCGACGAGAACACCGTGCGTGAGTGATCCACCGGTTCAACGAGATCGGCCTGGCCTGCCTGGACCCGCGGTGGGCGGGAGGCCGTCCCCGCCTGCTCAGTGAGGACGACGAGGACTTCGTCGTCCAGATGGCCACCACCCGCCCCACCAAGCTCGCCCGGCCTTTCAACTCGCTGGTCGCTACGCAAACTCGTCGCCTACCTGCGTACAGTCCACGGCCGAGTGATCCATCCGTATCGGCCGCGAGGCATTACGCGGCCTGTTCGCCCGCCGTGGAGCCACCTTCCAGCGCACCAGGACCTGGAAGGAATCCACCGGCCCGGACCGCGAGGCGAAGCTGGAACGGATCGAGCACGTCCTGGACCGCTTCCCCGACCGCGTCTTCGCAGACCCGGAGCCCCGAACGGGGCCGGTTCAGAAGAGGACGGCGCCAGAGAGGAATGACTCAGGAGGCGGACGGCTCGATCTCCCCCGCGAAGACGATGACCTGGTCGATGAGGCTCCGCCGCAGATGGACGACGTCCGTTCCCGCCAGGCGGGGGCCTCCATCCGGCGTCGTGAAGACCCACTGGTACCGGGCCCACTCGTCCGGCATGTCCACCGCCGAACAGCGCACCATCGTGCCGGTCCCCGCGGGGTGGCGCCGGATGTCCAGCACGAACCGCTCGACCGCCTCGATCCCCTCACTGCGGCCCAACGGTCCCCAGAAGACCACGTCCGAGGTGAGGGCCTGGGAGAGCAGCGCAGTCACATAGCTGTCGTCCGATGCGTTGAACGCGGAGATGAACGTGTCGATCGCGGATCGCGCCGTCTCTTCCTGCATGCACCAGTAATACCACCCGCCTCGCGGACCGCGCTCGTCCCGTGAGCCGTCTCCCGACCACGGTGAACCAACCCGGTCACAGCACTAGGCAGGTAGACCCCAGACGGCGTCCGACCGGTTGACGATCTTTCGAAGTTCGCGGGCGCCACGTGGCGGCAGAGCCTGCATCACCGTGTCGAGGAGAGCTCGGGCCTCGAGAGGGTCCCCGCAGCAGTACCAGTGCACGTTGCCGCACTCGTAGTCGTGCCACAGAGCACGTTCTGTCTGGTGGACGTAGTCCTTCCACAGGGCCACAGCCGTGCTGACGTCGCCCGGCCGCAGATAGTTCCGGGTGCGCTCGAGCTCGATGATCTCGGACAGGGCACGCAAGGACAGCCCGTCGATGACGGGCCGCGCACCCGTTGTCCGGTGGTCGCCGGCGGTGGCACGGCCCCGCCCTGGCCGCCTACGCGGCATGGACCTTTCGGTTCGTCGTCATGCGGTACATGGTGCCACGGCCGCGAACGGAATCTCGAACGGATTTCGCCCCCAGGCACTCGCCTGCACACCTCGGTCCTGAGGGCGTAGCGGTGTCGTTGGTATCGCTCCGGAGGGACGACTCACGACGACTTGCGGCGAAATGGGTCCGGTCTCCGGGCGAAGTCGTCAGCGGCCGAGCGTTTCGGCTGCGGTGCTGATGACCATTCATATTCTGTGCTCATGGTCTTGGCGAACATTGTTGGGCGGGCGCAGACCATCTGTTTTCGGAAGGCCAACCCAAAAAGAGGAGCGTGGAGGGTTGTTCGATCGATGTTTTGCGTTTCCGGATGAATTACGTGTGGCTGAGCGGTCCTACCCAGCGCGTGTCGGAATCATCGGCGGCGGGCTGGCGGGGCTGGTTTCGGCCTATGAACTCCAGCGGCGTGGGGTGGACGCCGTGATCTATGAACGAGCCGGACGCCCCGGGGGACGGGTCCGCACGCACCGGTTCTGGGACGGCACATACGCCGATGTGGGCGCGATGCGCATCCCGGGGAACCACGAATGCGTGCTCCACTACGTGCGGGAGTTCGGGCTGCAGACCCGCCCCTTCATCAACCTGAATCCGGACGGCTATTACCATCTGCGTGGCCGGCGGGTGCGTTTGAGCCAAGTGCAGCAACTTTATTCGGCCTACGGTATCGATGCCACAGGCCGGGACGGACCGAGAGCGTGGTTGGACAGCGTGCTGCGTACCGCGTGGGACGCGCTCTCTCCCGCACAGCAGCTGAGCGTCCTGGAAGGCGACTGGCAGGACGCCGCCCTGGACGAGTTGATGTCGACCTCCTTGTGGCAGTTCGCACGCCGGGAATTCTCCCAGGACGCCTGGGACCTGCTCGGGCACACCAGCGGACTGGTCCACTACGAGCACGCCTCCCTCCTTGAAGTGCTCGTCGACTACTTCGGTCTCTTCCACGCCGCACCCCTCGAAATCAAGGGCGGGATGGATACGCTGATCCGCGAGTTCGTGCGCCGCCTGAGGCCGGGCACGCTCCGCCTGTCCACGCGTATCGACGCCGTACACCTGTTCTCCGACACGGCACGGATCAGCGGTCAGTGCGTGGGCCGACCTGTCGACGAGTCATACGACGCCGTGATGGCCTGCGTCCCGCTGACCACGCTCGACCAGATCGCCATCACCCCGGAGCTGCCCCACCGGCAGGCACAAGCGGTCCGCAGTCTCACCTACGCGAGCAGCACCAAGACCCTGGTGCACCTGCGCCGGCGAAGCTGGGAGATCAACGACGGCATCTACGGTGGCGGGAGTTTCACCGACCTCCCCATTCAGCAGTGCTGGTACCCGTCGGACAACGCCCGTGCTTCCCCCGTCGCCGGTGTGCCCTCGTCCCAGCGGCTGACCGCCCGGAGCACCGAGCTCTCACACGAGCCAGGGGTACTCACGGGCGCCTACCTCTGGGGCCCGCACGCGCGGCGCTTCACCACGTTGACGCCGGCGGACCGCGACCGGATCGTGATGCGAAGCCTGGAACAGCTGCATCCGGGCATCTGCGACGACATCGACGACATCCTGCACTGGGACTGGGACAACCAGCCCGGTATGAGCGGCGGGTCCTTCGCCTATCTCGCTCCGGGCGAGCACACGAGATACCTCGGCGGCCTCGCGACGCCGCACCCGGCGAGCAACCCCCGCCTCTTCTTCGCGGGCGAGCACCTCTCGGCCGCCCACGCGTGGATGCAGGGCGCCGCCCAGTCCGCGCTGCACACAGTCGGCCGCTTGCTCGATCGCCTGTCCACCACCGAGGCAGGGCTGGACGCGCACCGGGAAGAGGAAGCCCTCATCAGACAAGGAGCGACGTCATGAGCACGCAGGACCAGCAGAACAGCCGCGGCCGTCCGCCTCTGCACATCCCGGACCTCCACAAGGCCTTCCTCGCCCCTCCGGGCACACGCGAGCGCATCGGCCTCGAAGTCGAGGCAGGTGTGCTGGACGAGACGACCGGTCTCGCCGCTCCGTACGACGGGCCACACGGCATGGCCGCCCTCCTGCAGCAGGTAGTACAGAAGTGGGGCGGTTCACCACAGAGGGCCGGGGACGTCCTGACGGGAGCTCACCTCCCGGACGGGACGAAACTGACGCTCGAACACGGCGGCCAGCTCGAGTACTCATCGTCTCCCACGGACAACCTCGTCACGCTCGTGACGGCCATGCGCCGCACCATGGAAGACCTGGCCGGCCTCGCCCAGCAGCACGGACTGGCCGTCGTCCCCGGCGGGAACCTCCCTTTCAACCAGGTCGACACCGCCACCTGGGTCCCCACCGTGCGCGGCGGAGTCATGCGAACGTACTTCGCCGGACTCGGCCCGGAAGGCGAGGGGGCACCGCACATCATGAAGCTGTCGACCTCGACCCAGACCACCCTGGACTACCTCTCCGAGGACGACCTGGCCTCGAAGCTCCGCGTCCAGGTCGCCGCCTCGCCCGTCGTCGCCGCGCTGCTCGTCAACTCGCCGCTGTACGCGGGACAACTGGACGGGGTCCTCTCCCACCGCTGCCGCGACTGGCTCCGTATGGACCCCAGGCGCGTCGGTTCCCCGGGCCCCGCACTGCGGACCCCGCTCACGGCGGAGGCCCTCACCGACTGGGCACTGGGCCTGCCCATGATCTACCGCCACGGCCCCAGCGGCTACCGCCTTGCCGGCCCCCAGACATTCGCACACCACCTCCGCGAGGGCTTCGACGACGGCACCGCTCCGGACTGGGACGACTGGCTCTCCCACCTCGACCAGGTCTATACCACCGTCCGGGTCCGTCGGACCCTGGAGACCCGCGCGCCGGACGGCCCGCCGTACCCGCACATTCCCGCGGTCCCGGCCCTGTGGACCGGACTGACGTATCACCCGCCTTCGCGTGCGGCCGCCTGGGAGCTTCTCCGGCACTACACGCCCGAGGAGGGCAACGCCGCGCAGCGCGCCTTGCCCACGGACGGACTGGCCACCCGGCTGGGCGGAGACACCGTCCGCGACCTGGCGGGCCACCTGCTCACCCTGGCGCGCACGGGTCTGCGGGCCCGCGTCCAAGCCGGGCTCGAACAACCAGAGGTGCTCGCCTACCTCGACCCGCTCGACGAGATCCTGGACACGAACGAAACGTTTGCCGAGCAGACCGCACGCCACTGGCAGACCACCTACCGCAACGACCCCGCCCGCTACATCGCGGCACATCGAATCCCACCCGCCACCTGACGCGGAGCAGCGCATCGCCCGGCGGAACGGCCGGGCGGGACCACGCGTCGTTCACGCCGGCGCCGGGTGGGCCGGCAGGCCTTCCACCCGTGGACCGGAACGGGGCGGGGGAGCGGGACCGTCGTGCATCACCCCCGTAACAAAGTGATCCACTTCCTTGTGCGGGCCGCCTCCATGCCCGTGAAGTGGGCTGATGCACTTTTCGACAGCAGGCGGTCCGTTCTTCCGCCACCTGCGCATGCGGCATGCGGTGGCGGCTTCCCTCGTAGCGGTGGCGCTGGTGGCCTACCTCGTCCTCCTCCCGTCCGACGGCCCGCGCTCGGTGCCCAGCAGCCCCTGCAGACCCGCCGGTTCGGTCGATTCGGTGCGCGAGGACACCCCCGCGAACCCCGACCTCGACGGGGACGGCTACGCCGACCTGGTGTACGAGAACTCCGACACCGAGAACTTCGACGTGGTCGTCGTGCCCGGTTCCGGGCACGGCCCGGACCACGACCGTACGACCGTCCTCACCCGCGACGACCTCGGTGTGCCGGACGACATCCAGACGGGCGACGACCCGTGGCAGCCCACGGTCGCCGACCTGGACGGGGACGGCCACGCCGACCTCGTAGTCAGCGGCGCCGCCCGGATCCTGTGGGGAGGCTCCAAGGGCCCGCAGGCCGGCGGAGCGCGCGGGCGCGTCCCACTGCCGGGCAGCGGATACAGCACCGCGCCGATCGCCGGCGACTTCGACGGGGACGGCCACACCGACCTGGTCGTCTTCAGGTCCTCCAACGAGGACCAGGAACTGGTCGTCCTCAAGGGACCGTTCAAGCGCTCCGGCGCCCCCGCCCGGACCGTGGAGATCCCCAGTCCGGTCCGCGAGGGCGCGTCACCCGTGCTCGTCGCCGGGGACGCGGACGACGACCACGCCACCGATCTCGCGGTCTACGACTCCCCGTGGGACCCGCCCCTGCTGTTCACCGGCGGCGCCCGTACTCCCGGCGGCCTGAGCAAGGAGCCCGAGCGGCTGCCAGAGGGCGAGAACGTCGTCTTCGGCGACTTCGACGGCGACGGGCGACGCGACGTCGCCATCGGCCGGAGCTTCGTCGACGGCGATGACGAGCTCGACACACCCCACCGGCGCGGCCAGGTCAGCGTCCGCTACGGCAAGGAGCCGGGGAAGTGGGTCACCATGGACGGCGGCGACTACAAGGAGGGCTTCGGCACCAGGCTCGCCACCGGAGACTTCAACGGCGACGGCTGCGACGACCTGGCCGTACAGCTCACCAAGAAGAAGGAGACGGGGGACGCGCGGATCGAGGTGCTGCGGGGCGGCTCGGAGCAAGGGCTCGGGTCCAAGCCCTGGCGCGCCACCAAGCGCTCCGTGCCGGGTGACTACGGCCCCGCCGACGGCTCGCTCGTCACCGTCCACGACTGGGACGGCGACGGCCGCGCGGAACTGGCCCTTTTCGGCGGGGACAAATGGTGGATCACCGACGGCACGGCCCGCGACGAGGCGTCCTTCCCGTTCACTCCGGGCAAGGGCCGGCGTTCGTAGGTTCAACCCGGTTCGGCAGCCGAGCGTGCGCGCGCGGCCGTGCCGCCGATGTCCCGGAGGTCGACGGCGTCCAGGACATCGGCGGCACGGCGCGCACCAGCTGCCGACGCCGGGTCAGTGCGTCCCGTAGCGGATGACGTGGGTGGGGACGACGGTCCTGCGGGCAGGGATCGGCCCGGTGGCCGAGCCGTTGATCCGGTCGATGAGCATCTGGCCCGCCCGCCGGCCGATCTCGTCGGCGTCGTACGAGACGATCGTCAGCGGCAGGCCGAGGACGTCCGCGAGGTCGAAGTCGTCGAAGCCGGCGAGTGCGACCGGCCTGCCGAGCTCCCGCACGGCGCGGATGGCGCCCTGCGTCAGGCGGTTGTTGGTGCAGAACAGCGCCGTCGGCGCGTCCGGCGCGTCGAGCAGCGCCCGGGCGGCGGCCTGCGCGGTGGCCACATCGGTGAGCCCGCGCCGCACCCGGCTCTCGGCCGGTTCGATTCCGGCGCTCTCGTGCGCGGCCCAGTAGCCGCGGAACCGCTCCGCTCCGGTGTAGAGCGCGGGCGGGTTGCCCAGGAAACCGATGCGGCGGTGGCCGTCCGCGATGAGCTGTCCGGTGGCCTGCTCTGCGCCGCCGAAGTCGTCGACCAGAACGCAGTCGGCATCCATCCCGGCGGGCGGCCGGGACGCCAGCACGATCGGCATGCCGCGCAGCGCCGCGGGCGCCAGATGGCGGTGACTGCTGCCCGCCGGGACGACGATCATGCCGTCGACCTGACGGGACGCCAGGTCCTCCACGAGCCCGCGCTCCTTGTCGACCTGTTCCGCGGTGTTGCTGAGCAGCACCCGAAGACCGTGCTCGGACGCCACCTCCTGCACACCGAGCGCCAGACGCGAGTAGAACGGGTTGGCGAGGTTGGTGACGACCAGCCCGATCATCCCGCTGCCGCCCAGCCGCAGACTGCGCGCCGTCTCGTTGCGCCGGTAGCCGAGCGACTCGACGGCGGCGAGCACGCGCTCGCGCGCCGTCTCGCTGACCCGGGCGTCGTTCTTGAGTACCCGGGAGACGGTCATGGCGCTGACACCGGCGCTGGCGGCCACGTCGCGCATCGTCGGGGCGGCGCCGTCGCCCGACCGGTGCTGTGCCATGGGCGGTTCTCCTGCGGGGTCGTCGGGTGGCCGGTGGGTCGCGAACGCCGTCATTCTAGGTCCGTACCGGGGGAGCGGCGGCCCCGTGCAGAGCCCAGTGGGCGGCGCCGATGAGCGGTGCTTCGGCAGGGCGCATGGCCGTGACGGTCACGGGCGCGGTCCCGGGGGCCCACGACTCGAAGCCTTCCCGGACGGCCGGCTCCACGAGGTCCCAGGAGCCGGTCATCGAGCCCCCGACGACCATGAGGTCGGGCCGGAACCGTTCGCACCAGGGAGCGAGCGCCCGTCCCAGTGCGCCGAAGCAGTGCCGGACCGTACGCAGGGCGTGGGCGTCCCCGGCGCGGGCCGAGCCGGCGATGTCGTGCACGTCCGGGAGCGGTCCGGTGCCGGGCACGGCGGCGGTCCGGGCGTAGAACAAGCGGATCGCCCGTCGCGAGACCACCTCCTCCAGCGGGAGCCCGTCGACGGCGAGCCGGTGAACCCTGCCGTCGGGCGGCACGTCGGGGCCCGACACGACCGGGTGCCCGCCGTCCAGGAAGGAGGAGCCGACGCCGGTGCCGAGCGTGATGCACACCGCCCTGCGCCGCCCTGCGGCCGCGCCCGCCCGGTACTCGCCCATGGCGAAGGCATCTGCGTCATTGACGAAACTGATGCCGCTCGGGGCCCCCGGGAGCCGGCCGAGCAGCTCCGCGCCCACGTCCACACCGTGCAGCGACTCGAACTTGCCGATTCCCCGGAAGCGCCCGACCCCCGTGGCGTAGTCGAAGGGACCCGGTATCGCCACGCCCCAGTGAGCGGCTTCCGGGACGTCCACGCGGTGGGCGACCGCGGCGATCGCGTCGAGGAGTTCGCGGGCAGCCGCGTCGGCGGGGACCGGTTGCCGTACGGCCGAGAAGGGGGCGGGCAGCCGGGCCCCGGTGTCGATGACGGCGGCCGTCACATGTGTGCCGCCGATCTCCAGCACGGGAACGTGGCTCATACCCGCGTCACCAGGGACTTCACCACGTGCACCGGCCCGCTGCCGACCGGGTGCAGCCGGTAGGGGCCGACGGACGCGGGCACGGTGAGGGTCTCGGCGAAGGCGAGGTCATGACGGAGACCGCCGGCGGTCTCCACGACGATGCCGTCACCGGCCGAGACGTTGAGGATGTGGAAGCGGCCCGCGGTGTCGTCCTCCGCGGCCTCCGGTCCCTCGATCACGAAGCGGTGCACCGCGTAGAACATGTCGGGCAGGGCGCCGACGACCTCCTCGCGCCAGCCCCGGCCCTCGCGCAGGGTCCGCGGCTGCTGGACGAGGTCCTTCAGGACGTCGTCGCCGCGCCGGGAGGTGTCGAGGTTGGCGAAGGCGTGCGCGTACGAGAGCGGCCGCGGCGCACCGGAGACGCCCCTGCGCAGCCAGTCGTAGAAGCGCAGCGAGTAGAGGTAGGGCGTGGCGCTGATCTCCAGGACGAGGTTGCCCTCGCCGGACGAGTGCGGGGTGCCGGCCGGGATCATGAACAGCTGCCCGGCGTCCGACGGGTGCTTCATGACGTGCTCCTCGACGCGCAGCGGGAGCCCGTCCGCAGCGGCCGCCTCGACCTCCTTGCGCATGACGTCCACGTCAGTACTGTCCCGCAGGCCGAGATAGACCTGTGCGCCGGGTTCGCTCGCGGTCACGTAGTACGTCTCGTGCTGGGTGTACGGCCAGCCGAAGGTCTCCCGCATGTACTGCTCCTGCGGATGCAGGTGCAGGGACAGGTTGCCGCCGCCGACCGTGTCGAGGTAGTCGAAGCGGATGGGGAAGGACGTGCCGTAGCGGCGGTGGACGTCCGGGCCGAGGAACTCCTCGGGGTGGAGTTCGCAGAGCAGCTGGAAGGGGATCTCCACCTGGGCAGTCTCGTCCTGGCCGACCAGGATCCCGGCCTCGGGGGCGATGAGCTCGTAGCCGAGGGCCGTGTTGCCGTTCGGTGGCTCGAAGCCCAGCTCCCGCACGGCCCACTGTCCGCCCCACGGGGTGGAGTTGAAGAAGGGGCGGGTGCGGACGGGACCGGTTGCCAGAGCGGCGAGGGTGGCGCGCACGGCGTCGCCGTCCAGCGAGGCGGGACCCTGCTCGCCCTGAAGGTCGACCCATCGGTCCACCCGGTGGGCGACGGCGTCGCGGTGGCGGTCGCCGACAGGCCAGTCGGTGTAGAAGAGGCTGCGCAGCTCACCGGGGGTCCCGGGACGGCCGAGGTTGGCACCGAGCGGCAGTTCTCCCCGGGTGACCGCCTCCTCCGCGTACCGCTTGGGCAGGTCGGCCCACCACAGCAGATCGGGCTCGGCGAGGGCGGCTCCCGGGCCGAAGACCAGCAGGACGCCGGCCTGCGGGCGTCGCTGGAGAGGCGGCTTCTCGAAGAGGTCGCCCATCGAGAACTCGGCGAGGGGCAGGAAGAACGGGTCCGCGTCCGGGCCCGGGACACAGAGCCGTTCGACGGCCGCCGCGGACCAGAGGTCACGCACGTCGCACAGGGCGACCTCGGTGCCCCGGACGCGGAGGGCGGCGGCGAGGGAGCCCGCGGCCTCCTCCCAGTCCAGTGCGGCGGGCCCGTCGAGGGCGAGGACGGTGGCGGCCGTCGGCAGGGCCGCCGCGGCGGCCGCCCAGCCGGTGACGACGGTTCCGCCGGTGGCGGCGTACCGAGGGTTGCGTTCGTAGGGACGGGGCTGGTGCACAGATGCTCCTGAGGACGGGGACCGGCAAGCGGCTGAATGGTATCGATAACACTCCACGTGAACAAGGTGGGCGAGATGATGACCAGTAAGTACCCGCCCTGAAGTGCAGATCTGTAGAAGTGCAAGAGAAACCCTTGTCTCGACCTCATGGTGTCGTTAACATCCTGGCAATCCGGAGCGCGGAGACGAACGGCGTACGCGCATCCGGTGGATCTCCACACCGCGCCCCGGAGCCACGGATCCCCCGGGGGTCCAGAGGGAAGTGAACCCATGAGATCAACCGGCGGGACGACAGAGCAGTCGTCTCCCCCGCTCCGCCGACGCACCGTGCTGGCGGGCCTCGGGGCCGGCGCGGCGACCGTGCTGGCCGGCGGCTGCGCGCGGGGCGACAGCACCGCCTCCATACCGGGCACGACGTCACTGGCCAACGACAACGCGACCTGGGACGCGGGCTATGTCGCGGCCGGACGCGAGCTGAAGAAGCTCACCGGCTACGCGCTGCGCCCGCTGTCCAACCCGAACCCCACCGCCTACACGCAGGTCACGCAGATCTCCCTGCAGACGACCAAGGCGACGGACCTGATCAAGTGGCAGTCCGGCTACAACCTCAAGCAGCTCGCCCGCACCGGCAGCCTCAGCGATCTGACACAGGTGTGGGAGGCGTACGAGCGCAAGGGCTGGGTCACCAAGTCCCTGCGCGACGCGATGTCCTACCGGGGCTCCGTGTACGGGGTGCCCCTCTACCAGTCGTACTACGTGCTGTTCTACAACACGCGGTTGTTCGACAGGCACAGACTGCGGGCGCCGGAGACCTGGGACGAGCTGCTGCACAACGCGGAGGTGCTCAAGAGGGCCGGCGTCACCCCGTTCGTCGCCACGCAGAGCGGCAACTGGCCCGCGTACGAGTGGTTCGAGGAGCTCATCAGCAAGGTCGACCCGGTCTTCTACGCCGACCTGATCGCCGGCCGGGCCCGGTACACCGATCCGCAGGCGCACAAGGCCATGCAGATCTGGCAGGACTTCATGAAGAAGGGCTGGATGACCCCGGCCGACTTCGACCAGAACAACGGACCCGCCGCTCTGAAGACCGGCAAGGTCGGCATGTTCCTGCACGGCTCCTGGCAGTCGCAGGGACTGGCGGCGGCGGGGATGAAACCGGGAGAGGGCTTCGACGCCTTCGTCCTGCCTCCGGTCGACGCCTCCACGAAGCGATCCGTGATCACCGAGGCGGGCGTCCTCGCCGTGCCGGAGAAGGCCGTGTCGCGCGACGCCGCCATGGCCAACGCCGCCCACTGGCTGCACCCCTCCGTCCAGCGGGTGTGGACCGACTTCCTCCAGGACGGCTCGGCCAACCCGCAGGCGGTCACCTCCAATCCGGTGCTCGCCCGCCTCCGGAAGAGGGCGCAGCGCGAGCACTGGACCGAACTGCCCCGCTACGGACAGTCCGGGCCGCCCAACCTCATGCAGGGAAACACCGATGACCTGGGAGCCTTCATGACGCAGGCCATGTCGCCCGAGGCGACGCTGCGCAGTATGGCCGGCCGCGCCTCCAAGGAGTGGGCAGCCTGGAACAAGGACGAATCATGACATCGGCGGTCGACCGGCGCCCCACGGCGGCCCCCTCATCCGTCCCGTCGCCCGTACCCCCGGTGCGCACACCTCCACGCAGGCTGAAGGACAGGCTGGCCGGAGCCGGCTTCCTGGCGCCCGCCGTCCTGTTCGTCGCAGCCCTGCTCCTCACCCCGTTCGCGGTGACGCTGTACCGGAGCTTCTTCAGCGACGGCCGGGTCTCCGGCTTCGACTGGTTCACCAACTACGGGCTCTTCCTCAGCGATCCGGTCCTCGCGAAATCCATCGAGAACACCCTGATGTGGGTGGTCGGCACGGTCGCCCTGCCGCTGGTCCTGGGTCTGGGTATCGCCGTCATGACCAACGGATCCGGGTGGTCCCGGGTGGCGCGGCTGCTCGTGGTCCTGCCCTACGCGATCTCCGGCTCCGCCGTGGCCGTCGTGTGGAACTTCATCCTCACCACGGACGGCGCGGCCAACCAGGCCCTCCAGGCGCTCGGCCTCGGCTCGTTCGCCCAGGGCTGGCTGCTCGAATGGCCGGGCAACACCCTCGTCATGATCGTCGCCAACACCTGGCAGTCCACCGGTGTGGCCGTGATCCTCTTCCTGGTCGGTCTGCAGACCATCCCGCCGGAGACCCTGGAGGCCGCGTCCCTCGACGGGGCCGACGGCCTGCGGAAGTTCTGGTACGTCGTCATGCCGCAGCTGCGGACCGTCTCCGTGATCGTCGTCGGCAGCAGCCTGGTCAACGGGCTCAAGTCGTTCGACCTGATCTGGGTGCTGACGCAGGGCGGCCCCGGCCGCAACTCCGAGACGCTCGCGGTCTCGATGTACCAGGAGACGTTCCTCGCGCTGCGTCCCGGCGCCGGGGCGGCGGTCGCCGTCGTCCTCACCGTCATCGTGCTGCTGGCCTCCTGGCTGTATCTGCGGCGCCAGCTGACCCCGAAAGGCGCATGAGCATGTCCACCCGCCGTATCACCGCCGGCACCGCCGTCCGCAACACCGTCCTGGTGCTCGTCTCCCTCCTCTGGGCCGTGCCGACCTGGCTGCTGGTGGTCAACGCACTGGTGCCCGCCGCCGAGTACGGCGGCAGCCCGCACTGGCTGCCGCACGGGGGATTCGGCCTGTTCGACAACATGTCCCAGGCGTGGACCCGGGCCAGGCTGGGCCCCGCGATGGGCAACAGCCTGCTGTACGCGGTGACCAGCTCGGCCGCGGCGATCGTGGTCGCCACGACCGCCGCGTTCGCCACCGTGATCATGCCCGTGAAGCGCAAGGCACTGTGGTTTTGGCTGATCTACTCGGGCACCCTGCTGCCCCTCCAGGTCTTCCTGCGGCCGCTGTTCCTCGCTTACGCGCGCACCGGCCTCTACGACGCGCAGATCGGCCTGTTCGTGGTCTATGTCGCGGTGGCGATCCCGTTCGCGTACTTCATCATGCGCAACTTCGCCCAGACCCTGCCCGGTGAGGTGATCGAGGCCGCGCGGCTGGACGGCGCGTCCTGGTGGCGGGTCTTCTGGCAGATCCACGTGCCGCTGTCCAGGTCCGCGATGGTCGCCGCGTTCGTCTTCCAGTTCGTCGCCGTCTGGAACGACCTCCTCTTCGGGATCACCCTGTCCACCAGCCGCAACATCCGTCCGGTGATGGCCGCGCTCGCCGAACTCCAGGGCAACTACTCCAACGTCGGCCCCCCGGTCGTACTGGGCGGAGCGCTCCTCGTCTCGCTGCCGACCGTCGTCCTGTTCTTCTCCGCTCAGCGGTTCTTCGTCAGCAGTCTCAAGCTCGGCTGACCCCGGCCGCCGAGGCGGCACGCGACAGCCCGCCCGCCGCCTCGGACCAGCGGCCCCCGCCCCGACGCCCCGAGCCGAACCCGAAAGGCACCCCGGTGAAGATCCCCGCCCGCACCGCCCTCGCGCTGGCCGCCGCCCCGCTGCTGTGCGCCGCCCTGTGCCCCACGCCCGCTGCCGCCGCGCAGCCGGCGGCGAACCCGTGGAAGGACCGCGCGGTCCACACGTACGACGCACTTCAGAAGCACCTGTACCAAGGGGCGGAGGCGCACGGCCTGTACATGGAGAAGTTTCCGCGCCAGGGCGCCGACAACGCCCACTCCTACCTCTGGCCGATGCGCGAGGCGGCGGCCGCGACGGTCGATATGGCCGGCCTCCCCGGTGAGGGCGGGACCTACACGGCGGACGCGGCCGAGCGCTTCGCCACCCTGGAGCTCTACTTCGAGCCCCGCGACGGCCGGCCCGGCTACGACTCGTACCTCCCCGCACCGCTCGGCCAGGGCGGCGACGTCTTCTACGACGACAACTCCGTGGTGGGCCTTTCGCTGCTGGACCAGTACCGCGCCACCGGGGACACCAGCTACCTCCACCGGGCGGAACTGACCTTCGACATCGTCGGCCGAGGCTGGGACGACGACCCGGCCAAGGAGTGCCCCGGCGGAATGGACTGGGTCGACTCCCCGGCCAACACCATGCGCGCCGCCAACGTGACGGGCCTCGCCGCGGAACTGGCCGCCCGCCTCCACCAGGAGACGCACAAGAGCCGCTACCTGACGAGCGCCCAGAAGTGGTACGAGTGGAACTGGTCCTGCCTGCGCGAGTCCCCGGGCCTCTACCGCAACAGCCGGGGTGACGACGGAACCGTCGACCCCACCCTGTGGAGCTACAACTCCGGTGCCATGGTCGGCGCCGCGACGACGCTCTACCAGGTCACCGGGGACCGCTCCTACCTCAAGCGCGCCGTGCGGGACGCGGACGGCTCGCTCGCCTACTGGAAGCAGGGCGAGCGTCTGCACGACCAGCCGGCGATCTTCGACGCGATCTACTTCGACAACCTCCGGATCCTGGCCGCGGTGCACCCCGGCCAGGACTACCGGCAGGTGGAGAAGGCCTACGCCGAGCGCACCTGGAAGGAGAACCGGGACCCGTCGAACGGCCTCTTCCGCTTCCAGCCCTCGGGCGGCGGCGACTACGACGCGTCCGCCCCGGCGGAGACCCTCGAACAGTCCGCGATGGTCCAGATCTTCGCGGGCCTGGCCACCGACGGCTCCTGACCGTAAACCCCGCCGTCCGCCCCACGTCCTGCTACTCGCCCCCGAACCGGCACCACGCCAGAGCGGAGAAGCCTCTCCATGCCCCGCCCCGACCTGTCCCGCCCCTCCTGGTGGGACTCCGACATCGCCCGCGACATCCTGCGCGACCGTGGCGTGAGCGCCACCGGCGTCCTCGGCGGACACACCGTCCGGCTCTCCTGCGAGCCACTTCTGCGCCATGACGGCGACGGCGGACTCCTGCAGTCCGTACGCGTACGGGCCGGCCGTCCCCTCACGCGGGCCCACGTCACCACCCTGTCCGGTACGTCCGTGCGCTGCGAGCTG
Source organism: Streptomyces sp. NBC_00341 (assembly GCF_041435055.1). NCBI lineage: Bacteria > Bacillati > Actinomycetota > Actinomycetes > Kitasatosporales > Streptomycetaceae > Streptomyces > Streptomyces sp. NBC_00341. The sequence continues at coordinate 8,716,878 of NZ_CP108002.1, forward strand.
ATACCCGGCCCGGACGGCGACACCCGGCTGCTGGTCCCCGAGGTGGACTCGCCCCTCGCTGTCCAGGTGGAACTGCCCGAACTGGCGCCGGGCGAGCGCGTCGAGGTGCTGCTGACCCCCCAGCGGCACTGGACCCTGCACCTGGTGCAGCACGCCCACCTCGACATCGGCTATACGGACCCGCAGGGCACGGTGCTCGCCGAGGGCCGCAAATACCTCGACTCCCTCCTCGAACTGTGCCGCGCGACGGACGACCGGCCCGACGCCTCGATGTTCCGCTGGGCGGTCGAGGGCTTCTTCAGCTTCGAGAACTGGTCGGCGAACCGTCCGCCCGAGCAGGTGGCCCGGTTCCTGGAGCGGGTGCGCGAGGGCCGTATCGAGCTGACCGCGATGCCGTTCAACCTGCACACGGAGACCTGCTCCACCGACGAACTGCACGAACTCCTGCGACCTGTACGGGAGTTGCGTGAGCAGCACGGCATCGACATCACCACGGCGATGCAGACGGACGTCCCCGGTCAGGTCGTCGGGCTGCCCGACGTACTCGCGGACAGCGGCATCCGCTATCTGTCGGTGGCCCACAACTGGGCCGGGCGGGCGGTACCGCACCACAACGGCGGCGGGGAACTGCCCCGGCTGTTCAGGTGGCAGGCGCCGAGCGGACGCAGCGTGCTGGTGTGGCGCACGGACACCCCGCACGGGCTGGCGTACATGGAGGGCTCGATCCTGGGCTTCGACGAGTCCTTCGACCGGGTCGACGACCTCCTGCCCCACTACCTGTCGGCGCTGGCCACCCACCAGTACCCGCACGAGGGGCGCGGCATCCCCGGCTTCCCGGTCCTGGACGAGGAGTTCAAGGGCGACCCGTACCCCTGGGACATCCTGCACCTGCGGGTGCTGGGCAAGTTCGCGGACAACGGTCCGCCGCGCCGGGTCATCGCGGACACCGTGAACCGGTGGAACGAGGAGTGGGCCTTCCCCGCCCTTCGCACCTCACGCAACGAGGACTTCTTCGCCGACGCGGAGGCCCGTTACGGCGACCGGCTGGAGACCTTCGAAGGCGACTGGAGCGACTGGTGGGTGGACGGGGTCGGCGCCGGTGCCGTCCCGCTCGCGGCCACCCGTGACGGCCAGGCGGCGCTGGCCGACGCCCAGTCGGTGGCCGGTCACGCGGAGATCCTCGGCGCGGCGGGCGCCGGGATCACCGCGGCGGCCCCCGACGTCTACCGGGCGGCCTCCCTGTTCAACGAGCACACCTGGGGCGGCGGCGACCCGTGGACGCACGGCGATCACGGGCATGCGTCCGGGGAGCGCCAGTGGCACTGGAAATACGCGCAGGCGCTGCGCGCCCACGACGACGCGAAGACGCTCCTCGACGGTGCCGGTGCGGCCCTCGGCGGCCGGCTCCCGCCGCGTGCGGGCACCCTGGCCGGCTACTACGTCACCAACACGTGCAGCTGGACCCGTTCGGAGACGGTCCGGCTCTTCCTCCCCGAGAGCACGGTCCTGCTGGAGGACCCGGTCCGGGTGCTCGACGCGCGCGACGGCTCACCGCTGGACCACACCGAGGAGGCGCAGACCAACGAACTGCACCGGGCCGCGGGCCGTTTCCTCCTGTTCCGGCTCGCCGATGTGCCCGCGCACGGGGCGGTGCGCGTGGACATCGTCGCGGGGGAGGGGACATCACCCGCCGCCGCGACGGACGACGCGCAGTCCACCGTCCTGGAGAACGAGTTCCTCCGGGTGAGCGTCGATCTGCGGTCCGCGTGGATCGGCTCGGTCACCGACAAGCGCACCGGCCGGGAACTGGTGCGGCAGGACGCCACCCTCGGGCTCAACGGCTACATGTACGACGAGTACGCCACGGCGGGCGGCTTCAACCACCAGTCGAGCAAGACCACCGCGAACGGCTCGATGCACCTCCTCGCCTCCCGCACGGCTGCCCCGCCGGCCGCGCTGGTGGACCGCTTCCGTGACGCCACCGGCGAGACCCTTGTCTACGAGTGCGCACCGGCCGGCACCGAGCTGCTGCGCGTACGCGTCCATCTCCCGCACGGTCAGGCCCGCATCGATCTGGAGAACCGGATCGTGAAGCGCGCGACGCTGACGAAGGAGAGCGCGTTCTTCGCCTTCCCCTTCGCGATGCGGCAGCCGGCCGTCCGGATGGAGGCCACCGGAGGCATGACGGGCACCGGTCTGCCGACCGTGCCGGGGTCCGCACAGCACATGCGCGCGGTGCGGCGCTGGGTGAGCTTCGAGGAGGACACCGTGGTCGCCGCGGTGGCCACCCAGGACGCCCCACTGGTGCAGGTGGGCGGGATCGCGATCCCGTACGCGCCCTATCCGCAGTCGCTCGCCCAGGACGAACCCGGCACCCTCTTCTCCTGGGTCCACAACAACATCTGGGACACCAACTTCCCCTCAGAGCAGGCCTTCGACCACGTGTTCCGCTACAGCGTGGCCATGGGGGAGGCTCCGCACATCACCGGACCCGAGCTGGGCATGCGCACCGCGGCCGCCGGCAGCCGCCCGCTCCTCGCCGTACGCGCCCTGGCCGAGGAGACCGGGGAACCGGCGGCCGGCTACGGACTGCTGACCGTCAGCGACCCGAGGGTCCGTGTCGTCGGGCTCACCGTTCCCGCCCCCGGACAGGTGCTGGTCAGGCTCCAGTCCTACGCAGAGGAGCCGGTCACCTGCCGGATCACCCCCGGCTTCCCGGTCACGGAGACGGTGGCCGCCGACTACCTCGGCGCCGCCGGTGCGCCCCTGGAGGCGGACGCCGGGGGCGCACCGGCCATCGACGTGCCGACGCTGGGGACCCGGGCGGTGCTCCTGCGCCTGTAGCCGCCAGGTGCGGGTTCGGACCGCTGCCGGAGCACGCCGCCCGGTGGGCCGGGGCGTGGACAGTCACCGCTGTCCACGCTCCGGCCCCTGCCCCGAGAGGCGGGCATCACCGGTACACGTCCGCGTCCACCGGCTCGTCCGCGTTCTCGGAATCGATCAGGAAGCGCCAGCAGTCCGGGCGCGAGCCGTCCAGGTCGGGTGAGCGCCACCGCGGTCCCACCGTGCGGCTCCAACTCGTGAGCGAGCACGAACGCCATGCGCAGCACACTGTTCTTGACCAGCTCGTAGAAGTACGAGTTGCGGTAGCGCGCCGCGTTGTACGCCGATGTTCCATCGGTCATCTCGACCACGAGCCCGCCCGGCCGGCGCACCAGCAGCGGCAGCAGGAAGTGGCTGGTGACCGCGTGGTCTCCACGCCCAGCCGGAGCAGCCGCAGCCCGTTGTCGAGGTCGTGTTCCCACACCGGTTCATCGAACGCGAACAGCTTCTCACCGCCCCAGATGTCGTTGACCAGGACGTCGAGCCGGCCCTGCTCGGCATCGATGCGTCCGGCCAGCGCACGGACCTCCTCGGCCACCAGATGGTCGGCCGGCACCGCGATACCGGTTCCGCCCGCAGCGGTGACGAGCTCCGCGGTCTCCTCGATCGTCTCGGGCCGGTCGTACTCCGAGCGCCGCTCCCGCGTCGTGCGCCCGGTGACGTATACGGTGGCGCCCGCGGCGCCCAACCGGACCGCGATGCCGCGCCCCGCGTGGCACCCGCGACCAGGGCGATCTTCCCTTCGAGGTCCGGTTCCGGTGTTCCGGGCATGAATCCCATGGAGTTCCCTGTCTGTCCGCACGGCTTGGCCCGCGCTCCGTTGTCGGCGCCGACCGTCCCGCCATGCTCGACCCGAAACCCGACATCTTGTGTCGTATATGCCGGGAAGGACCCCCGCGAGTCGTTCTGCTCGCGGGGGCCCTCCGCTCCGGCGGCTGCCGGGCCCGGCCCGATGGCCGTGGCCCGCCCGGACCGAACGCGTCAGCCGCCCAGCGAGAACGCCTGCGCCGATGATCCGTCGCAACTCTGCTGCGACAGCCTGGCCCCGTCGGCGGTGGAGGCGCCGTCCACGGACAGGCACTTGCCGCTGTTGCGTGCGACGAAGCGGTACCGCCCCGCCGTGCCGGCGGACTCCGCCTTCCACTGCTGGTTGGCGCCTCCCACGTACGTCCACAGGTGAACCCTGGTGCCGGCCGCGGTGGCACCGGGGCCGCCGTCGACGTCCCACACCTTGGTGTTGTGCCGGTTGACGACCTGGTAGGTGCCGTCCCCGACGGGCCGGAACTGCCAGCTCTGGTTGGCTCCGGTGCCACAGCTCCACTGCTGGAGCGCGGTTCCGTCGGCGGTGCCCCAGTCGGCGGCGTCGAGGCAGGCACCGCTGCCGATGTTACTGACCCGGTACCAGGCGGCCGGATCGATGGAGCCCTCGGCGGGCGGCTCCGTCGTGCCGCCGTCGGTGCCGCTCCACACGAAGGTGGCGACCGCGCCGGCGGGCAGTGTGTAGACGAGGGACTTCCCGTTGTCGGTCAGCGAGAACCGCTGCGCGCCGGAAGCGGTGTTGACGACGTACGCGGCACGGGTGCCGTCAGGGTTCTGGAAGGCGACGTTCTCCACACCGCCGTTGCCCTGGCTGGTGGAGCCGATGCGGGTGGCGCCGGGCCTGACGAACTTGCTGACGTGGCCGAGGACGTAGTACTCGGCGTTGCGTGTGACGTTGCCGCCCGCGATCTCCACGACTCCGTTGCAGCGATCGGCGCAGCCGCCCTGGTGCGGGCCGCCGTTCTGGTCCAGGGCGAGGTTCCAGTCGACGACCGTCTCGCCGCCGTTGCGCATGTTCTGCACGACGAGGTTCTCGGCGTGCCACTTGAGGGTGTCGGCGAAGGTGGTGGACCGGTCGGCGCTCTCGGTGCCGGAGCACTCGGTGAAGAAGACACGCTTCCCCACGTCGATGACCTGCTGCTGCGCGGCGGGAGTTCCGCCGTAGCAGTGGAAGGCCGCGCCGATCACCCGGTTGATGCCCTGGGTCCCGTTGAACACGCCGATCGGGTAGTCGGGGTGGTCCCAGTTGTGGTCGAACGCCAGGAGATTGGTGGGCAGGCCGGCCGAGGTGAGGGCGCGGTCGAGCACCTTGATGAAGTCGGCCTGCTGCGACGACGTCATGGTCATCGACGGGTAACTCGCCGCGAACTCCGGCTCGTTCTGGACGCTCAGGTCGGTGAGGGTGATGCCCTGCTGCCCGTACGCCTGGATCGCCTTGACCAGGTAGTCGGCGTATGCCTGATAGCTCTCGGGCTTGAGGCTGCCGCCGTTGAGGGCGTTGTTGGTCTTCATCCAGGCGGGCGGGGTCCAAGGGGTGCCCATGAAGCGGATCGAGGAGTTGACCGCTGTGGCCTGCTTGAGGACCGGGATGATCTCGGCCTTGTCCCGGTCGATGGAGAAGGACCCGGGCGTGTCCTCGTAGGTGTAGAGGCTGCTGTCGGCGTTGAAGTCGCTGCTGCCGAGGGGCTGGCGCAGGTAGGTGAGCCCGATGCCGTCACCGCCGGTGGAGAACAGCGAGCCCATGAGCGCGTCGCGCTTGTCCTGTGGAAGGCCCTGGATGAGGTGGGCGGAGGCGCCGGTGACCGAGGCGCCGGCCCCGGTGAACCGCTGGCCCTTGCTTGTGCCGTCGATGCGTATGTCGACGGGCTGCGCCGATTCGTCGAACGGGACGGTGCCCTCTGCGGAGAGCTTCTTTCCGCCGTCGGGGGTGGTGACCCATACCTGTGCCGTGGGGTCGGCGGCCTGCGCGGCTGTACCGCTGCCGGCCAGGCCGATGGCCGCCGCGGCCATCACGAGGGCGGCGCCTGCGGCGCGCGTCCGGGGGCGGAGGGGACTGGCGTGGAACATGTGCGGCTCTCCTTCGGTCGTGTCGCTCGTGTCGCTCGTGCCTGTCGTTCCTGTCGTTCCTGCGGGGAGGCGCGGCTGCCGTCGGGTTCCGCCGCCGGCCGCGGGCAAGGACATGCCGTATCCCTTCCGGCCGTGGCGGGGCGTGTTCCTGGGGAGGACGGCGATATAGAAGCACACCTACTAAGTGGTTAGTAAGTGGTCGGTCCGGCTTTCCTCCTCCGCCTCGACGGGCCCCTGGTCAGCGGCGCGGGCTCAGCGCCGCACCGAAATTCCAGCCCTTAAGCTGTGCCGGTGAGCAACCAGTCAGCGGGCGGGCGTGGCCGAGCGGCCACGCCCCGCACGCCCCGAAGCCCGGAAGCCCGGAAGCGGCAGCGGGACATCCTGCACATCGCGACGGACGCCTTCGCCGCCCGCGGCTACAACAACGCCTCGCTCGCCGAGATCGCCGACCGGGCCGGGCTGACCCAGGCAGGGGTCCTGCACTACTTCCGTTCCAAGGCGCTCCTGCTCACCAGCGTCCTCGAACTCCGCGACCAGACGGACATCGAGCAACTGGGCCCCGACCGTCCTCACGGACTGGAGTTCCTGCGCCACCTGGTCGACACCGCGCTCCGCAACGCCGAACGCGAAGGCATCGTCCGCCTCTACGCAGTCCTGTCGGCGGAGTCCGTCACGGACGACCATCCGGCGCAGGACTACTTCCGAGACCGGTACGAGGGTCTGCGAGGGTTCGTCGCCGACGCGCTTCGCGAGGCGTGCGACGTGGCCGACGAGGATGCGAAGAGGGCCGACGACGCGGCCAACGCCGTCATCGCCGTGATGGACGGTCTGCAGGTGCAATGGCTGCTGGCGCCCGACACCGTGAACATGGCGGCCTCGACCGACCTGGTGGTCACGGCCCTTCTGGCGTCGCTCGCGCCCCACAAGTTCGGCCCGAGCGACACCCCGAAGCCGGACAGGGCCGGGTTCCAGTAACCCAGTCCGGCCACCCCGACGATGTGTCCGTCCCGCCCGAACCGCCTCCAGCCGGCACTGCCGGCCCTACGCTGGTCCGGGGCGCACCCTCACCGCCCCGGACCCTGGGAGACCTCTGTGGCACAGCCCGTAGAAGCCGGCCCGACCCCGCCGTCGTATCCGCCGAGAACCCCGCCGCCACCGAAGAAGCCGCCGAACCCGCCCCGGCCGAATCCGCAGGACCCGAAGAAGGACACCGCGGCCGACACGGTGGTGCCGACAGCGCGGCGCGGCGCGGGCATGCGGAACCGGCGCGGCAGAAACTGGGTGCTGGAGTCCGCCCCGTGGGCGGCGGGCAAGGCCCGGCCCGCGGTCGTGGAGCAGTTGGGGTCGTGGGGCTACCGGCCGGCCACGACCGTCCTGAACGCGGTGGAGGAGGTCACCACACTCCTCGTCGAGGCCGCAGTCGCCGACGGCGGCACCAGCGTGTCCGTACACCTGTCCGACCAGGACGGGCACGCATGCATCCTCGCCCTCTCCCACTGCCCCGGGCTCACCACCAGCCTCGACGAAACGGGCCAGGACGTTCTCCACAGCATCACCGCACACCCGCCCGTGACCGGGTGCGGAACGGACACCGGACCGGACGGCCGCCGCATCTGGGCCGTCCTCACTCTCTGACCGGCGCCCCGCCCCGCACCGACCGACAACGCGGGCCACTCACCACCCACGCCCCCTACGGCCCTGGCTGATCTCCCCCCGGCCCGCCAGGGCTTCAGGCCGTCTGCGCACGCAGAGAGAGCCCCCCACCGGAGGCCGCCTCGTCCGGCGGCGGTCAGCCACCGTGCGTATTCACCAGGGCACTTCGCCGGCGTCCTCGAAGAACTTGCCGGTCGGACCGTCGTCGGGCAGGGTCGCGAGTTTGATGGCGATCGCGGCGCCCTGCTCCGGGGTACGCACACCGCGGAAGCCGTTGAGGTCGGTCGCGACGTAGCCGGGGCAGCCGGCGTTGATCAGGATGTTCGTACCGCTCAGTTCCCGGGCGTACTGGAGGGTGACAGCGTTCAGGAACGTCTTCGACGGCGCGTACGCCACGGCCACCGGACCTGTTGTCTGCTCAGCCGTGGTCCCCGACTGCCGGGTCAGGGAGCCGACACTGCTGGACATGTTCACGATCCGTGGTGAGGCGGAGCGGCGCAGCAACGGCATCATCGCGTTGGTTACGCGGATGACGCCGATCACGTTGGCCTCCACGACCGTCCGGATGACGGCGGGATCGACCCGGGTGGGCTCCTGCGGCATGCCGCCGGTGATGGCCGCGTTGTTGACGAGCACGTCGAGGCGCCCGGCCTGCTCCTCGATCAGCCGTGCGGCGGCGGTCGCGCTCGCGTCGTCGGTCACGTCCAGCGGTACGCCGAACGCGTCGACGCCGCCCGCGCGCAGCCTCTCCACCGCGGCGCTCCGTCGCTCATCGTCGCGGGCGCCGATGCCGACGCTCCAGCCGAGGGCGCCCAGGCCCGCGGCGATCTCGTAGCCAATTCCCTTGTTCGCGCCGGTGACCAGCGCAATCGTTCGTTCGCTCATGGGAACCATGCTGTCCTCGGAGCTCGGCGGAGTCCAAGACCGATCGGGTGGACACCGATACCGACAGGGTATTGATTCCGGATACCGTGGCGGCATGGAGACCCGGGAACTGCGCTATTTCGTCGCTGTCGCCGAAGAATTGCACTTCGGGCGCGCCGCGCAGCGGCTCAAGATCGCGCAGCCGCCTCTGTCACGGGCGATCCAGCAGCTCGAACGCCGCCTCGGTGCAGCGCTGCTCGATCGGACCAGCCGCACCGTTACGCTGACCGAGGCCGGCTCGGTGCTGTTGGTGGAGGGCAGGGCGGCCCTCGACGCGGTCGACGCCGCCGAACGCCGGGCCCGCCGCGCCGCACTTTCCGCGACCGGCAGCCCCGGGCTGGTCCTGGTCACGAAAGCCAGTGCGTCCAGAGAACTGCTGGCGAATCTGCTGGACACGTATGCCGCCAAACCCGGCGCGGTCCCCATCGACGTCATCCTGTGCGGCCCGTCCGAGCAGCAACGACTCCTGCGCCAGGGCCGGGCCGACGTGGCCCTGCTGCACCGGCCGTTCGACTCGACGGCCGGGTTCGACGCAGAAGAGCTCGGCACGGAAGGCCAGGTCGTGGTCCTGCCGTCCGGACATCCGCTCACCTCCCGGGCCCATGTGCGCATGGCCGATATCAGCGATCTGCCTGGCCTGCCCCTGCCGCGCTGGCCCGACCCCGACGGTACCTACCCGCCCGGCCCCGGCCCGCAGGTCCGCGACCACGCGCAGTTGTTGCAGCTCGTCGCACTCGGTCGTGCTTGCGCGGTCTCACCGGAGTCGTGCCGAGCCCAACTTCACGGCGACCTCGCGGCCGTGCCCGTGCTGGACGCCCCGACAGTCACCACCGTGATCGCCTGGCCGCCCCACAGCCGGTCCGGAGCCGTCGCCGACCTTGTCCGGACTGCGACGGGTCTCTAAGGGCTGCCCCGGCTCACTACCCTGCCCGCCAACTCACGTGCACAGCATGATGAGTTCACTGTTCACTGGACTTTTCGTGCTGCGATGGGAGGCGGGCCGGTCGGCGAGAGAGGCACGGCGGCGGGGTTCGTAGCTGCACGATGGCGGCGATTCGCGTCCTCGGTGCAACGCGACGTTCCTGCTTGGCTAGGGTGCAACCATGGCCACCGCCCGCGCCCACGAACCCGTCCTGCTGGACCCCAAGGGTCCGGTGATCACTGCAATCGCGTGCACTGTGGGCGCGGTTCTGTTCCTCGGTGCGGGAGGGGTCTTCGTCTATGTCACCGTCCGCACTGTCGCCGACCTCGATGAGACCGGCAACGGGTGGGTGTGGGCCGGCGCGGGCCTCGCCCTTGCAGCGGCGTTCGTCGCCTGCGTCGGGTTGTCCACCATCCTCTTCGCCCGTGAGGAACGGCGGGCCACGCTCCAGCTCGCCGCCCTCGGCGTCGACGCGACCGCCCTGGTTCTGGCGGTTGCCTCAGCCCCGCCGACCAACGACTACCACCACCAGGTCCGGCTCCTGATGCGTATCAGCGGCCCCGGTTTCGAACCCTTCGAGTGCGGCAACGAAGTCCCGAAGTACCGGTTCGGCGGCGCCACGCAGGGGACCGTGCTGCCGGCCCGGGTCAACCCGGTCACCCGCGCGTTCACCATCGAGCGACCGCCTGCGCCCCCGGCCCCCGCAGCCGGAGACGCATAGCGGGGACGCGGACCGCTTCCCGTGTTTGGTCGTCGTTTCACATGGCGAGGTGCGAGCGGCGGCCGGCGGGCAGGGCCTCCGGCCCCGGCTCAGCCCTGCGCCAGCTCCGCCACGGGCTGCCACTTCTCCCACACGGCGAGTCGCTGCTCGTAGTCGGCCTTGGCGATGCCCAGCGGCGCCGCGCCGAAGAAGCAGCGCAGCGGCGGCTCGTCGGCGTCGACGATCTCCAGCACGGCGGCGGCGGACGCCGCAGGGTCGCCCGGTGTACCGACACGCTTGCGGCGCTGCTCCTGCACCTCCTTGTGGAAGTCGGCGTACGCGGGCAACGGGTCGGACGTGCTCGATGACGAACCCGCCCAGTCGGTGGCGAAGCCTCCCGGCTCGATCAGCGTGACCTTGATGCCGAACGGCGCCACTTCCTGGGCCAGCGCCTGGCTGATGCCTTCGAGCGCCCACTTCGACGCGTGGTAGATCCCGACCAGCGGGAAGGCGCTGATGCCTCCGATGGAAGAGACCTGGAGAATATGGCCGCTACCCTGCTCGCGCAGCAGCGGCAGTGCCGCCTGGGTGATCCACAGGGCGCCGAACAGGTTGGTGTCCAGTTGTGCGCGCGCCTCGGCCTCGGTGAGTTCCTCGACCAAGCCGAAGTGGCCGTAACCGGCGTTGTTGACCACCACGTCAAGACGCCCGAACCGTTCGTGCGCCTGCTGTACGGCGGCGAAGCCGGCGTCACGGTCCGTCACGTCGAGACGTAGAGGCAGCAGCCGTTCTCCGTACTTCTCGCGCAGGTCACCCAGTGTGGAGAGGTCGCGCGCGGTCGCGGCCACCGAATCGCCGCGTTCGAGGGCGGCGATGGCCCACTCCCTGCCGAAGCCGCGCGAGGCGCCGGTGATGAACCAGATCTTCTGCGTCATGGTGTGCTCCTCCAGAAACCCGTCATCCGCTCGGACAACATCTCCCGCCAGACAACACCTTCGAGTGGACTCGAAGGCAAACGGTTCGGTGCGTGGCGGCCGCCGAAAACGCTGAGATCGGCTGTGCCCCGGCCGACGGCGGGCCGGTCTCACGCCGTGCGACGGACGCCCCTTTCCCTCACCTTGGCTGGGCGGGGACGGGGCGCAGACGGGGCGCGTACCCGGCGTACGGGAGCGCGGTGTGATCTGGGTGTGTCAGAACGTCAGCGGGCGTACGCCGCCGGTTATCCAAATTTGAACGGGTCGTATTGAGTGATACTCGCACAATAGGGACATGGGGTGGCTGAATGTTTCTGTTGTGATCCCACTGGCATATGTCTCGGGGGTGTCTCGGCCGTTGTAGGCCCATTGGGTACTCGCGGGCAATGGGCTGAATTTGCATCTTCGGCCGTCGAAGGTCCTCTATTGTGATTGGCGTGAGCGAGCCAAGTCGGGGGAGTCCGGCTCGGTCATCGGTGTAACGTCGGTATCCCGAGGCGTAACGAATCTTCGCCCGCGTGGTCGAGATATCGCACCGTGAGGGGCGGGCGGTTCGGCGGGTCGCTGCGGACGTCGATTTGCGGCGCGCCCGAAAAAGGCTGATGAACATGCCGTGGAAAGTGTGAGAACAAGTGGGGGGACGGTCGTGACCAATCCTTTCGATGACGAGTCGGGGCGGTTCGTGACGCTGGTGAATGGCGAGGGTCAGTACTCGCTGTGGCCGGCGCACATCGAAATCCCGGGCGGCTGGAGCGTGGGCGGCCCGGAAGGATCGCGTCAGGAGTGTCTGGACGCGATCGAGGCCGGGTGGACCGATATGCGGCCCACCAGCCTGGTGCGGATGATGGAGGCCGACGCCGGACAGGGGACGCGTCCGAGCCCTTGATGTCGCCGTGGACGGCCACCAGGCCGAGCATGTCCGGCGCTCCAGTCCGATCGCCTTCGCTCGCAATCGAGCAGAATCGATCAGGCTGGAGCGGTAATCGTTCACGCATGGCGCATGAGCGATCATGTTGCCTTTATTTGGCTTTCGTGAATCATTGATGGACTGCCTGGCGGATCGTCCTCGATATGTGAGGTCAGTGGAGTGACTGTCGATGGAGTGACTGCCGATCCACTGGGTCGGCAGGGGCTCCATCAGTATCGATGCCAAGGGTTCGGCGACGTTTCTCTCTGATTTCATCTGCCCGCTTTCGGCTGAAGGCGATGCGTCGGCGCGGGCGATTTTGTCGCGCCCTCTTCGTCCCCCCGTAAAAACTCTCCCCGAAGGTGTGATCCGGCATGCGCGAAAACAACTCCGACTCCTCAGGCCCTGTTTCCGAAGATTTGTTCGGGGTGACCGCGGCTCAACAAGGGGTCTGGTACGGGCAACTGGTCGATCCACAGAGCCCCAAATACAACATCGGGGAATGCGTCGAGGTTCGGGGCGGCCTCGACGAGGTGTTATTCGCCGCCGCGCTCGACCGGGCCGCCGCACTGTGCGACAGCCTCAACACCGTGTTCGTCACCGAGGACGGCGCGGTCCGCCAGCGTGTCGTCCGCCGCTCCCCGGACGCGACCAGCCTGCTCCGCCGGGTCGACCTGTCCGATGCCGACGACCCCATCGGCGCGGTCGAACGCTACCTGGCCGACGACATGGCCGCCGTCGACACGATCGAGGCCCCGTCCCACCACTTCGCCCTGCTCCGCATCAGCGACCGACTGCACTACTGGTACGTGAGGTTCCACCACATAGCCGTCGACGGCCTCGGCGGCTCCGTTTTCACCCGCACCGTGGCCGACCTCTACGGGCGCGCGGTGCGGGGCGAGAACCTCGACACGGCCGAGGTGCCCGCCGCGTCCCTGCGCGGTCTCGTCGCCGACGAGGCGGCCTACCTCGAATCGGACCGCTACGAGGCCGACCGCGCCTACTGGACCGGCCGATTCGCGGACCTGGCCGCCGATCGCGCCGCATCGGACCCCCACGGCACTGCTGACACGCACGCCGGCCGGGCGCTCATCCGCCGGCGCACCGACGCTCCTGCGCCGGTCACCCTCGACGCACCGGAGATCCGGCTGCACACCGGCGATGCGCTGCCCGTCGCCGTCCTCGACGGCCTGCGCACGATCGCCTCCGCCAACCGCACCACGTGGAGCGCCGTCCTCGTGAGCGCGGTCGCCGCCTACATCGGCCGGGCCACCGGAACGCAGGACGTCACCGTGGGCCTCGCCTCCAACGGCCGTCACAGCGGACTCCGCCACATCGTCGGCATGACCTCCAACATCCTGCCGCTGCGCCTCACCGTCACCCCCGAGATGACGGTCAGCTCCCTCGTACGCGCCGTCGCCGCCGAGATGCGCGGCGCCCTGCGGCACCGCCGGTTCTCCCGCGAACAGCTGGCGCGTGAGCTGAACATGGCCGACGGCGCGGCCCGCCTCACCGGTGTCGTCGTCAACATCATGGGCTACGACTACGACTTGGACTTCGCCGGCAGCCCCGGCGCCTCCCGCGTGCTGTCCGTCGGACCGGCCGACGACGTGTCCTTCTTCGTCTCGGAACGGGCCGATGACAAAGGGCCGTTGATCGGATTCGACGCCAGCCCGGAGCTCTACGGGATGGAGGACGTGCGGCTGCTCCAGCAGGCCGTCGTCTCCTTCCTGTCCGCTCTCGCCGACGCGGACCACGACCTCCCGCTGTGCGACCTGCCGTTCCTCGACGAGGCCGCCACCGAGGCCCTCCGCGCACAAGGGCGCGGTGCCGCCATGCCGCCGGAGGCCGTGGCATCGAGCCTGCCGGAGGCCTTCGGCGCGCAGGCCCGCCGGACGCCCGACGCCCCTGCCGTGGTGGACGGCGCGGACACGCTCACGTACCGGGAGCTGGCCGGAGCGGCGGAGGACCTCGCGGGTGCGCTGGCCGGCTGGGGCATCGGCGCCGAGGACGGCGTCGGCGTGCTCGTCGGCCGCTCGGCGGCCGTGCTCTGCGCCACGCTCGGCGCGGTCCGCGCCGGAGCGGCGTACGTACCGATGGACGCGGCCTGGCCCGGCGAACGGCTCGACCGCGTCAGGGAAGCGGCCCGCGTACGCGCCCTGGTGGCCGACGAGGCGACGGCCCGGCAGCCCTGGGTGCGGGAGCAGACAGCCGCGGGTCTGCCCCTGATCGTCCTCGACGCGCTCGGCGGTGTCCTGCGCGGCGCCCCGCCGCGGCCGGGACCGCTGCCGCGCACGATCCGCGGTGACCGGCTCGCCTACGTGATGTTCACCTCCGGGTCCACCGGACTCCCCAAGGGTGTCGGCGTCACCCACGCCGACGTCCTCGCGCTGGCCGCCGACAGCACCTGGACGGGCGGCGTCTGCGACGCGGTGCTGATGCACTCGGCGTACGTCTTCGACGCCGCCACCTTCGAGATCTGGGCGCCGCTCCTCAACGGCGGCCGCGTGGTCGTCGCGCCCCCCGGCGTCCTGGAGGCACGGGGCCTCCACGACACGGTCGAGCGGCACGGAGTCACCGCGCTGTTCCTGACGACGGCCCTGTTCAACGTGATGGCCGAGGCGGACCCGGCCGCGTTCGCCGGGCTCCGCATGGTCGCCGCCGGCGGTGAGGCGGCGACGCCGGACCTGATGCAGCGGGTGGCCGCCGCGACGCCAGGCACCCGCGTCCTGCACGTCTACGGCCCCACGGAGACCACGACCTTCGCCACCCGCCACCCGGTCGCCCCCGGTATCGGGGGCGTTCCGCCCATCGGCCGGGCCCTCGACGGGATGCGCCTGTACGTCCTGGACGACACCCTCGCCATGGTGCCGCCCGGTGTCGTGGGGGAGCTGTACGTCGGCGGCCACGGCGTCGCCCGCGGCTACCAGGGCAACCCCGCGCTGACGGCCACCCGGTTCGTCGCGGACCCGCACGACGCGTCGGGCCGCCGGATGTACCGCACGGGCGACCTCGTGCGCTGGAGCGCTCGCGGCGACATCGAGTACGTCGGGCGGGCGGACGGCCAGATCAAACTCCGCGGTTTCCGCATCGAGCCGGCCGAGACCGAGAACGTCCTGCTGGCCGCCCCGGACGTACGGGCCGCCTGCGTCGTGGTCCGTGAGGACATACCGGGCGACCGCCGGCTCGTCGCCTATGTCGTACCGGCTCCCGGTACCCGGCCGGACGCTTCCGCCCTGGCCCGCCGAGTGGGCCGCGCACTGCCCGCGTACATGGTGCCCTCCGCGTTCGTGACGCTGGACGCACTGCCCCTGAACCCCAACGGCAAGGTCGACCGGCGCGCTCTGCCCGCACCCCGCGCCGTCACGGCCGGGGGCCGTGCCCCGCGCACCCCCTACGAGGAGGTCCTGGCCGGTCTCTTCGCCGACATCCTCGGCGTGGCGGCGGTCGGTATCGACGACAACTTCTTCGCTCTGGGCGGCCACTCACTGCTCGCCACCCGTCTCACCGGCCGGGTGCGGACGGCCCTGGGCGCCGAACTCGGCCTGGGCACCCTCTTCGACCACCCCACCGTCGCTTCCCTCGCCGCGGTCCTGGACACCGCCGGTGCGACCCGGCCCGTCCTCTCCCCGCAGCAGCGGCCCGAAGCGGTGCCGCTGTCCTTCGCGCAGCAGCGCCTCTGGTTCCTCAACCGGGCGGAGGGCCCCGACAGCAGCTACAACGTCCCGCTCGTCCTCGAACTCGACGGCCCCCTGGACGCGGACGCCCTGCGCGGCGCCCTCGCCGACGTGGTCGCCCGGCACGAGAGCCTGCGCACGGTCTTCGCCGAGCACGACGGCGTCGCCCGCCAGGAAGTCCTGGACGCGGACGCCGCCGCCTCGCTCGTCCCCCTCGCCGTCGAACAGCCCCGGGCCGACGACAACGCCGGCAGCTGGACCGAGGAGACGGTGCGTCACCTGACCACCGCACCCTTCGACCTCGCGGGCGACACCGCGATCCGGGCCCATCTGCTCCGCCTGGGGACCGACCGCCACGTCCTCGTCCTCGTCCTGCACCACGTCGTCGCGGACGGCTGGTCCCTCGCCCCGCTCAGCCGCGACCTCACAGCCGCCTACCGCGCCAGGAGCGAGGGCACGGGCGGCGGCGGCCCGGACTGGGCTCCGCTGCGCGTGCAGTACGCCGACTACGCCCTCTGGCAGCGCCGGCTGCTCGGCGACGACAGCGACCCGGACAGCCTGGGCGCCCGACAGGCCGACTTCTGGAAGGAGGCGCTGCACGGCGCCCCCGACCTGCTGGACCTGCCCCTCGACCGCCCCCGCCCGGCCGTGCCCAGCCACCGGGGCGACGCCGTCCCCTTCGAGCTGCCCGCCGCCGCGCACGCCGACCTCACCCGGCTCGCCCGCACCGCCGGCTGCACGCCCTTCATGGTGCTCCAAGCGGCCCTCGCCGTGACGCTTCAGACCCACGGCGCCGGTTCCGACATCCCGCTGGGCACCGCCGTGGCCGGACGCACCGACGAGGCCCTGGACGACCTGGTCGGGTTCTTCGTCAACACCGTCGTCCTGCGCGCGGACCTGTCAGGCGACCCGCCGTTCCGGCAACTCCTCGACAGGGTCAAGGAGTTCGACATCGCCGCCCTCAGCCACGGCGACATCCCCTTCGAGCGGATCGTGGAGGCCGTCAACCCCGAACGGTCCGGCGACCACCACCCCCTCTTCCAGACCATGCTGGTCCTTCAGAACCAGGAGCGTACGAGTCTCGATCTGCCGGGCGTCACCGTCCACGACCGGTCGCGGCACCGCGGGGGCAGCAAGTTCGACCTGACGTTCTCTCTCACCGAAGTGACGGGACCCGCAGAAGAATCCCGGAGCACGAGATCCGCCGGAGTCACCAGACCCGCCGGGACCGGGGGACAGGCCGACCCGCCGCGGAGCGCCGCCACGGGCCCCCTGCCCGGCGCCGCAGACGTCGGCGGAGGCATCCGCGGCTACCTGGAGTACGCGACCGACCTCTTCGACGCCGCCACCGCGCGCGCCCTGAGCGCCCGGTTCGCCCACGTCCTCACCCTGGCCGTGGCAGACCCGGGCCGGCCCATCAGCGACCTGGACCCGCTCACCCCCGCCGAGCGGGACCGCCTCCTGGCGCGGGGACGCGGAGCGGAGCGGCCCCTGCCCTCCCGTACCGTCACCGAAGCGGTCCGGGAACGGGCCGCGCGCGAACCCCGTGCCCTCGCCGTGCGCGACGCGCACACGAGCCTCACCTACGCCGAGCTCGACGCACGCGCCGACACCCTCGCCCACCTCCTGCGCGAACGCGGCGCGCGCCGTGAGACCAGGGTGGCCATCGCGGCGCCGCCCTCCGTGGACACCGTCGTCGCCATGCTGGCCGTGCTGCGGGCCGGCGCCGCCTACCTGCCGGTCGACCCGCAGTACCCGGCCGCCCGCATCCGCCACATGCTGGCGGACGCCCGCCCCGTCCTGCTGCTCACCACCACGGACGTCCACGCCGAGCTGTCCGACTGCGGCGTACCCTGGCTCGCCCTCGACACCCCGGCCGCTCCGGTCACGGGCCGTGCCGGGCGCATCCTGGACACACCCCACCCGGCGGACCCCGCGTACGTCATCTACACCTCGGGATCCACCGGCCGCCCGAAGGGCGTGGTCGTCTCGCACGCCGCACTGGCCAACCACATGGCCTGGATGGCGGGGCACCTGGCGATCACTCCGGACGACAGGGTGCTCGCCCGCACCTCCTCCAGCTTCGACGCCTCCGTGTGGGAGCTCTGGCTCCCGCTGATGAACGGCGCCGAAGTCTGCCTGCTGCCGGACGGGGCCAACACCGAACCCCGCGCCCTGGTCTCCTGGATGAGCCGATTCGGCGTCACCGTCGCCCAGTTCGTCCCCTCCCACCTGACCCTCGTGCTCACCGAGGCGGCGCACGCCGCGCCGCTCCCCGGCCTGCGCGCCGTGCTGTGCGGCGGCGAACCGCTGCCGCGCGCTCTCGCCGACGAGGTCGCCGAGCTGTGGCGGGCCGAGGTGCACAACCTCTACGGACCGACCGAGGCCACCATCGACGCCACCGCCCACCGGATCGACGTGCCGGGAGACGGCGGGCACGCGGAGTCCGGCACACCGTACGAGACCGTGCCGATCGGCCGCCCCGTCGACACCATGCGTGTCTACGTCCTCGACGGCCGGCTGCGGCCCGTCGCTCCGGGCGTCACCGGTGAGCTGTACCTGTCGGGTCCCAACCTCGCCCGCGGCTACCTCGACCGCCCCGGCCTGACCGCCGCGCGATTCGTCGCCGACCCGTTCGACGGGGCGGGCGCGCGGATGTACCGGACGGGCGACCTCGTGCGCTGGAACCACCAAGGTCTGCTCGACTACGTCGCACGCGCCGACGACCAGGTGAAACTGCGGGGCTTCCGCATCGAGCTGGGCGAGGTCGAGGCCGCACTGCTGGCGATGCCCGCCGTCACCGCCGCCTGTGCCGTGATCCGTGAGGACACACCGGGCGTGCGCCGCCTCGTCGCCTACGCCGTCACCGGCGACCCGGCCCAGCGCCCCGTCACCCTGCGCGACGCCCTCGCCGAGAACCTGCCGCACTACATGGTGCCCGGTGCCGTCGTCATCCTGGACGACCTCCCGCTCCTGCCCAACGGCAAGGTGGACCGGCGCGCCCTGCCGGAGCCCCCGCGGGGCTCGGACAACACCGACGGAGCGGGGCGGCACACCCTCCAGGAAGGCCTGCTCGCCGGCATCTTCGCCGACGTTCTGCGGCGGCCCCTGGTGGGTTCGCACGACAGCTTCTTCGAGCTGGGCGGGCACTCGCTCCTCGCCATGCGCGTCGTCAGCCGCGTCCGCGCCGTCCTCGGTGCCGAGATCGCCGTACGCACCCTCTTCGAGCACCCGACCGTCGCGGGCCTGGCCCGCGTCCTGGACACCCGGAGCCGGGCCCACCCGCCGGTCGTACCCGCGGCGCGGCGGCCCGATCCGCTGCCGCTGTCCTTCGCGCAGCAGCGCCTGTGGTTCCTCAACCGGTTCGAAGGACCCAGCTCCGCCTACAACATCCCGCTCGTCCTCGAACTCGACGGGGCCCTGGACACCGACGCCCTGCGTGCCGCGCTGCGTGATGTCGTGGAGCGGCACGAGGCGCTGCGCACCCTCTTCCCCGAACGCGACGGCGTTCCCCATCAGGTGGTCCTTCCCACCGGGACCGCCACACCCCGGCTGCCTGTCGTGAGCACGGCACCCGCGGATCTGGAGGCCGCCGTCCTGGCCGCCGTGCGCGAGCCGTTCGACGTCGTCACGGACCCGCCGCTGCGCGCCCTCCTCCTGCGGTCCGCGCCCGGCCACCACGTCCTGGTGCTCGTCCTGCACCACATCGCGGGCGACGGCTGGTCCCTCGCCCCGCTCGCCCGCCACCTCGGCGAGGCCTACGAGGCCCGTCTCACGGGCCGGGAGCCCGAACCGGCGGCCGGCACCCCGCTCCAGTACGCCGACTACACCCTCTGGCAGCACGCCGCCCTGGGCGACGGCGTCGCACCGCAGAGCGTCCTGCGGCAGCAACTCGACCACTGGCACACCGCCCTCGCGGGACTGCCCGGCCTCATCGACCTCCCCCTGGACCGGCCGCGCCCGGTCACCACCGACCCCTCAGGAGCCGTCCACACCTTCGACGTTCCGCCCGCCCTCCACGCCCGGCTCCTGCGCCTGGCACGGGAGTCGGGAAGCAGCCTCTTCATGGTGCTCCAGGCGGCGGTGGCCACCCTGCTGCACCGGCAAGGCGCGGGGGACGACATCCCGCTCGGCTCACCCGTCGCCGGCCGCACGGACGAGGCACTGGAGGAGCTGGTCGGGTTCTTCGTCAACACGCTGGTCCTGCGCACGGACCTGTCGGGCAACCCGACCTTCCACGAACTCCTGCTGCGCGTGAGGGAATTCGACCTGGCCGCCTACGCGCACCAGGACGTGCCCTTCGAGCGTCTCGTGGAGAGCGTCAACCCCGTCAGGGCGCGCAACCACCACCCGCTGTTCCAGACCATGCTGGTCCTGCAGAACCAGGAGACCGCCCTCCCCGGCCTGCCCGGCCTCAACGTCGAGAGCCGGCTCGTCCACAACGGGCTGAGCAAATTCGACCTCACCTTCGCCTTCGACGAGGAACGCGACGACGGCGGCCTCAGCGCCGGGATCGAGTACGCCACCGCCCTCTTCGACCGGTCCACCGTCGAAGCCCTCGCGGACCGCCTGGTCCGGCTCCTGGAGCAGGCGGCCGCGAACCCCGCCCTGCCCCTGACGGGCTACGACCTGATGACACCGGACGAGCACGCCCGCGTCACACACCGGGGCACCGGCGGAGCTCTGCCCGCGCACACCGAGGACGCCACCCTGCCCGCGCTCTTCGCCGCCCAGGCCCACCGCGTACCGGACGCCGTGGCCGTCACCGGCTACGGCGGCGCCCTCACCTACGCCGAACTCGACCTGGCCTCCGCCGACCTGGCCCGCGCCCTGGCCGGCCTGGGCGTCCGCCCCGAGACCGGGATCGGCGTACTGCTCTCCCGGTCACCGGCGGTCGTGACGGTGTCGCTGGGCGCGGTCCGCGCGGCCGGCGCGTACGTCCCGCTGGACGCGCGCTGGCCCGCGGAGCGGCTGGAACAGGTGGCCGCAGTGGCAGCCGTGCGGGTCCTCGTCGTCGACGAGGACGCCCTCGCCTCTCCCTGGGTGGTACAGACCGCGCGCCGGATTCCGGTCGTGGTCGTGGACCGGCTCGGCCGGATCCTCCGCGGCGCGCCCGAGCAGCCGGGACACCCCGCAACCGTACGGAGCCCCGGCGCCCTCGCCTACGTCATGTTCACCTCCGGCTCCACCGGCCTGCCCAAGGGCGTCGGAGTCACGCACGCCGACGTGGTGGCGCTGACAGCCGACTCCGCCTGGCAGGGCGGCGCCGCCGACGCCGTCCTGATGCACTCGGCGTACGTCTTCGACGCCTCGACGTTCGAGATCTGGGCCCCGCTGCTGCACGGAGGGACGATCGTCGTCGCACCGGACGGCGTCCTGGAGGCCGGCGCTCTCGGCGATGCCGTGCAGGAGCACGGAGTGACCGCGGTCTTCATGACGACGGCCCTGTTCAACGTGATCGCCGAAACCGATCCGGGTGCCTTCACCGGCCTCCGCCTCGTCTGCGCCGGAGGAGAACTGGCCTCACCGGACGCGATGCAGCGGGTCGCGGGCACCGCGTCCGGCACGCGCGTCCTCCATGTGTACGGACCCACCGAGACGACCACCTTCGCCACCCGCTACGACGTGCCGGCCGGCCTGCCGTCCGGTCCGCCACCCATCGGGCGCGCCCTGGACGGCATGCGGCTGTACGTCCTGGACGGCTCCCTGGGCCAGGTCCCGCCGGGCGTCACGGGCGAGCTGTACCTCGCCGGACGCGGCGTGGCACGCGGGTACACCGGCCTCCCCGGCCTGACCGCCACCCGGTTCGTCGCCGATCCGTTCGACCCGTCGGGCGGCCGCATGTACCGCACCGGCGACCTCGTGCGGTGGACCCGCGACGGACAGATCGCCTACGTGACCCGCGCCGACAGCCAGGTGAAGCTGCGCGGCTACCGCATCGAACTCGGCGAGATCGAGGGGGTGCTGGCCTGCTGCGAGGGCGTCGCCGACGCCTTCGCCGTCGTCCGCGAGGACACCCCCGGCGACCGGCGGCTCGTCGCGTACGTGGTGCCCGCGGGCGGGGCGCGCCCCGAACCCGCCGAGCTCGCCCGAGCCGTCGGCCGGTCCCTGCCCGCCTACATGGTGCCCTCCGCGTTCGTCCTGCTGGAGGCCCTGCCGCTGACCGTGAACGGGAAGGTGGACCAGGGCGCCCTGCCCCGGCCCGCGCACCACGCGCCGGTCCGCGGGCGCCCCGCCCGCACCGCGCGCGAGGAGATCCTCTGCGGACTCTTCGCCGATGTGCTCGGCCTCGACGGGGCAGGTGCCGACGACGACTTCTTCGCCCTGGGCGGCCACTCCCTGCTCGCCACCCGGCTGGCCGCACGCATCCGCACCGCGCTCTCCGTCGAGGTCCAGGTCAAGACCGTCTTCGAGCACCCCACACCGGCCGCGCTCGCCGCCACACTGGACGGTGCGGAGAAGGCCAGGAACCGGCTGGAGCGTGCTCCGCAGCGACCCGATCCGCTGCCGCTGTCCTTCGCCCAGCAGCGCCTGTGGTTCCTCAACCGGTTCGAGGGGCCCAGCGCCACGTACAACGTGCCGCTGGTGCTGCGCCTGGACGGCCCGCTCGACGCGGAGGCCCTGGAGAGCGCCCTCGCGGACGTCGTCGAACGCCACGAGAGCCTGCGCACCGTCTTCCCCGAGACCGACGGCGTGGCGCGCCAGCTGGTCCTCGACGCCAGTGGTGCCGACCTCGACCTGAGCCCCCGCGACACCGACCCCGCCCGCCTGGACGAGGTACTGACCGCCGAGGTCGCGCACACCTTCGACATCGGCACCCAACTACCCGTGCGGGCAAGGCTGCTCCGGCTCGACGCCGAATCCCACATCCTCGTGCTGCTCGTCCACCACATCGCGGGCGACGGCTGGTCCCTCGCCCCGCTCGCCCGCGACCTCGGCGACGCCTACCGGGCACGCGCCGAGGGCGAGGAGCCGGCCTGGACGGAACTCGGCGTCCAGTACGCCGACTACACCCTGTGGCAGCGCGCGCTGCTCGGCGCCGAGGACGACCCGTCGAGCCAGGCAGCCCGCCAGCTGGACTTCTGGCGCACCGCACTCGCCGGAGCCCCCGACCTGCTCGACCTGCCGTGCGACCGAACGCGCCCCGCCGTCACGGCGTACGGCGGCGAAGCGTTCGCCTTCCCTGTCGACGCGGACACCCACCGGGCCCTCGCGGAACTCGCCCGGTCCCGCGGAAGCAGCCTCTTCATGGTGCTCCAGGCGGCCCTGTCGGTTCTGCTCTCCCGGCACGGCGCCGGTGAGGACATCCCGCTCGGCACCGCCGTCGCCGGACGCACCGACGAGGCACTCGACGATCTGGTGGGCTTCTTCGTCAACACCCTCGTCCTGCGCACCGATCTGTCCGGAGACCCCACCTTCGCCGAAGTCATCGACCGAGTAAGAGAGTTCGACCTCGCCGCCTACGCCCACCAGGACGTGCCGTTCGAACGGCTGGTGGATGCCCTCAGCCCGGTGCGGGCCCAGAACCACCACCCGCTGTTCCAGACCATGCTCGTCCTCCAGAACCAGGCGGACACCAGCGTCGACCTGCCCGGTCTCACGGTGACCGGGCAGCCTGTGCACACCGGCATCAGCAAATTCGACCTGACCTTCACCTTCACCGAGACGCGCGACGGCGAGGGCCGGCCCGCTGGACTCGACGGCATCCTGGAGTTCTCCACCGAACTCTTCGTTCCCGCCACCGCTCACGCCCTGGCCGCACGTCTGGCCCGCCTCCTGACCGCGCTCTCCGCAGACCCCGGCCGGCGCGTCCACGCGGTCGAGGTCCTGGAGACGGCCGAGCGGCAGAGCCTGGAGCGGGCCGCACACGGCACCGCCCGGCCCCCGACCGCGCGCACCGCGCCCGAGGCGTTCCGCGGGCAGTCCGCCAGAACCCCTGCGGCGATCGCCGTGCGGGACGGCGCGCACCGGCTCACCTTCAGTGAACTGGACTCCCTCTCGGACGACTTGGCACACCATCTGCACGACCGGGGCATCGGCCGCGGCGACCTCGTCGCCCTCGCCCTGGAAGGCACGGCCGACCAGGCCGTCGCGATGCTGGCGGTGGCCAAGGCCGGGGCCGCCTACCTGCCGGTCGACCTGGAGTACCCCGAGGCGCGGATCACCTACATGCTCGACGACGCCCGCCCGGCGCTGCTCCTCACCCACGGCACCCGCGCCGCGCGGTACGCGGCGTCCGTCCCCTGCCTCGCGCTGGACGTCCGCTCAGCCTGGTCCACAGGGCGCGGGGCCCCGCCCGGCGCCGGACCGGCCCCGCTCGACGCGGCGTACGTCATCTACACCTCGGGCTCCACCGGCCGCCCCAAGGGCGTCGTCGTCACCCACGCGTCCCTGACCAACCACATGGCCTGGATGGCCGGTCACCTCGCGCTCATCGACGACGACCGGGTCCTGGCACGCACCTCCCCGAGCTTCGACGCCTCGGTCTGGGAGACCTGGCTGCCGCTGCTGCACGGCGGCTCCACCTGCCCCGTGCCGGTCGCCGCCAACCACGACCCCGCCGCCCTGCTCGCCCGCATGCGCGACGCCGGGGTGACCCTCGCCCAGTTCGTGCCCTCGCACCTCTCGGTCGTCCTCACAGAGACCGGCCAGGAGGAGGCGCCCGAGACGCTGCGAGCCGTCCTGTGCGGAGGCGAACCCCTGCCCATGTCCTTGGCCGAGCGCGCCGGACAGGCCTGGCGGGTCGAGGTGCACAACCTGTACGGCCCCACAGAGACCACCATCGACGCCACCGCCCACCAGCACCGGAGCGGGGAGCAGGCCACCACGGCGGGGGAGGCGGGCGTGCCGCTCGGGCGCCCCGTCGACAACACCCGCGCCTACGTCCTGGACGCCGGGCTCCGGCCCGTACCGCCGGGCGTCACCGGAGAGCTCCACATCGCCGGTGAAGGCCTCGCCCGCGGCTACCTGGGTCGCCCGGCCCTGACCGCCACCCGGTTCGTCGCCGATCCCTACGGCCCCGCCGGCAGCCGCATGTACCGCACGGGAGACCTCGTAAAACGGGACGCAAGCGGCCTGCTCACCTACGTCTCGCGCGCCGATCACCAGGTCAAGCTGCACGGCTTCCGCATCGAGCTCGGCGAGATCGAGGCCGCGCTCACCGGGCTCGACGGCGTCGCCGCCGCCTGCGCCCTGGTCCGCGAGGACCGGCCGGGGGAGCGGCGCCTGGTCGCCTACACCGTTGCGGACCGGCGCGGTGACAGCGAGCCCCTCACGGACAGCGAACTGCGGACCCGGCTCGCCTCCGCCCTGCCGCCGTACATGGTGCCCGCCGTCTTCGTCGCCCTCGACGCGCTGCCGCTCCTGCCGAACGGCAAGACCGACCGCAGGGCCCTGCCCGCCCCGGCGCGCCCCGCCGCCACCCGGCCGGGCGGGCAGCCGCGCACACCGCAGGAACGGGTCCTGTGCGACGTCTTCGCCTCCGTCCTGCGCACCCCGGCCGTCCGCACGGACGACGACTTCTTCGCGCTCGGCGGCGACAGCATCCTCTCGATCCAGCTCGTCAGCCGGGTCCGGGAGGCGGGGTTCGGGGTCACACCCCGCGACGTCTTCGTCCACCGCACCCCCGAGGCCATCGCGGCCGCCGCCACCGCGCTCGACCAGGACACCGCCGCGCAGGCCGACCAGGGCACCGGCGAGATGCCGCCGACACCCATCGCCGCCTGGCTCCTGGAGCGGCCCGGCACCACGGACGGCTACAACCAGTCCGGAGTACTGAGCACGCCCGTGGGGGCCGAGGAGGACACGCTCGTCGCGGCCCTCCAACTCCTCATCGACCACCACGACATGCTCCGTCTGCGCATCACCCGCCCGGCCGGGGGCGAACCCGTCCTCGAAGCCCTGCCACCCGGCGCCGTCCCGGCCCGTCGCCGCTTCACCCGCGTCGACATCGCGGGTCTGGACGCGGCAGCCGCCCGCGCCGCCACCACAGAGGCCGGCGAACAGGTACGCAAGCGGCTGCGGCCCGCAGAAGGGAACGTGCTCGAAGCCGTCTGGTGCGACGCCGGACCGCACGCCCGTGGCCGGCTGCTGCTCGTCGTGCACCACCTCGCCGTCGATGCCGTCTCCTGGCGCATCCTCGCCGCGGACCTGGCCCGCGCGTGGCAGACCCTCACCGAAGCCGACACCGTAGGAGAGAGCCCTGCCGCCGCCCTGCCCGCCGTCACCACGTCCTACCGAAGCTGGGCGCACCTCCTCGCGTCCCAGGCGCGGAGCACCGAACGGGAAGCCGAACTGCCCCTCTGGCAGGGCGTGCTGAGCACCCCGGACCCCCAACTGGGATACCGGCCGCTCGACCCACACCTGGACACCGCCGACGGCACCCGCACCCTCGTTACCCACCTGCCCGCCACCTGGACACAGTCGCTGCTCACCACCGCCCCCGGCGCCTTCCACGCGGGTGTGGACGACATCCTGCTCACGGGCCTCGCCCTCGCCGTCCGCACCTGGCGGGCGGAACGGGACGCGGGCCCCGGCGCGTCCCGGCCCGCCGGCACCGGCGTCCTCATCGACCTGGAGAGCCACGGCCGCGAGCAGATCGCCGACCACATCGACCTCTCCCGCACCGTCGGCTGGTTCACCAGCCTCTACCCCGTCCGGCTCGACCCCGGACCCGTAGACGCCCGCGGACCAGGAGGCTTCGACGCCGCACTGGTCGAACGGGCGGTCAAACGCGTCAAGGAACAGCTGCGGGCCGTGCCCGACCACGGCGTCGGCCACGGAATGCTGCGCCACCTCAACCCGGCGACCCGCCCCCGGCTGACCACCGGGACAGAGCCCCAGATCGGCTTCAACTACCTCGGACGGTACGCCGCTTCACACGGCGCGCCGGACGGCGGAACGGGCGCCGACTGGGACGTACTGCTCGACGGCGGCGGGCCGCGCGGCCAGGACCCGGACATGCCCGTGCACCACGTCCTCGACATCAACGCGCACACCGAGGACCTGCCGGAAGGGCCGCGACTGGTGACCCGCTGGACCTGGCCCAGCGACCTCCTCAAGGAGGAGGACGTGGGGGTGCTGACCGACGCGTTCACGCGGGCGCTGCGCGCCATCGCGGACCACGCCGAACGGCCCGACGCGGGCGGCTACACGCCGTCCGACCTTCCCCTGGTATCGCTCAACCAGGCCCAGATCGACCGACTGCAGAACAAGTGGGGTGGACGCAAGTGACCGGTTTCCAGCTGGAGGACGTACTACCGCTGACGCCGCTTCAGGCAGGCATGCACTTCCATGCCCTGTACGACTCGCACGCCGTGGACGTCTACACCGCGCAGTTCGTCTTCGACCTCGAAGGCCCCGTCGGCGTCCCCGTGCTGCGCGCCGCCATCGGCAGCCTGCTGCGCAGGCACGCCAACCTGCGGGTCGGCTTCCTCCACGAGGGCCTGGACGAGCCGGTGCAGGCCGTAGCCGCCGAGGTGCCGGTGCCACTGGAGGAACTCGACCTGACCGGTACGCACTCCACGGGCACGACAGAGCAACGCCTCACCGCGTTCCTCGCCGCCGACCGCACCCGCCGCTTCGACCTGACCACCCCGCCCCTGATGCGGTTCACCCTGGTGCGCACCGCTCCGCAGCGCCACCGCCTCGTCATGACGAGCCATCACATCCTGTTCGACGGCTGGTCGATGCCCCTGCTCGTGCGGGAGCTCTTCGAGCTGTACGCGACCGGGGGCGACGACAGCGCCCTGCCGCGCGTCACCCCCTACCGCAGCTATCTCGGCTGGCTCGCCCAGCAGGACCGCGCGGCCGCGCTGGACACCTGGGCCACCGCTCTGGCGGGGATCGAGGCGCCGACCCTGATCGCCGGACCCGGCCGCGCGGGCGCGCCGGACTCCGCCGAGCTGCCCGAAACCCTGGTGCTCGAACTGGACGCGGCCACGACGGCCCGGCTCCGCGAGACGGCCCGCGCCCACCGCCTCACCCTCAACACCCTCGTGCAGGGCGCCTGGGGCCTGCTGCTCGGCCACCTCACCGGACGCCCCGACGTCGTGTTCGGCGCCACCGTGTCCGGCCGGCCGCCGGAGATCCCCGGCATCGAGTCGATGATCGGCCTGTTCATCAACACCGTGCCGGTACGGCTCCGCCCGGAGCCCGGCGAAACCCTGGCCGCGCTCCTGACCCGGCTCCAGGAGGAACAGGGCCGGCTCCTCGACAGCCAGCACGTGGGCCTGAGCGAGATCCGGGGCGTCACCGCACTGGACGAACTCTTCGACACCCTCACCGTGTTCGAGAACTACCCGATGGACGACGAGGCCCTGCGCACCGCACAACGGGGACTGCCCGGACTGGCCGTCACCGGATTCAGCGGTACGGACGCCGCCCACTACCCGCTCACCCTCACCATCGCCCCGGGCGACACCCTGAGGATCACCTTCGGCTACCGGGCCGCCGTCCTGGACCACGACGACGTCGCCCGGACGGTCGCCCGCATGCGGCGCCTGCTGACGGTGATGGCGCAAGGGCTCGACCGCCCCGCCGACGGCGTGCCCGTCCTCCTGGACGGTGAGCGCGAGACACTGCTCTCCCAGGGGTACGGCGCCGACCTGGCCGCCGACGCACTGGACATGAGCATCCCGGACGCAGTGGCGGGGTACGCCGCCCGGCACCCGGACGCGGTGGCCGTGTCCGGCGCGGGCGAGCAGCTCACCTACCGGCAGCTCTGTGACCTCTCGGACGGTCTCGCCGGTTCCCTGGCAGCGGCCGGGACCGGCGCAGAGGACGGCGTCGGCATCCTCGTAGCCCGGTCGGCCGCCACCGTCACCGCCTCCCTGGCCGCCCTGCGCGCGGGCGCCGCCTATGTGCCCCTCGACCCGCGCTGGCCGGTGGAACGGCTCCGCCGGGTCGCCGAGGTGGCCGCCGTGCGTGTCCTGATCGTCGACGAGAGCACTCGCACGCACCCCTGGGTACGAGAACTCGGCCCGCACACAGCCGTGCTGAGCATCGACGCCGCCGGCCGCGTCGAGCGAGGTGGCCCGGCCGGTCCGGGCGCTCTCCCCGCGGTCACGGGCGGCGCCCGGCTCGCGTACGTGATGTTCACCTCCGGCTCCACGGGCCTGCCCAAGGGCGTCGGCGTCACCCACGCCGACGTGACCGCCCTCGCCTCGCACCGGGCCTGGCAGGACGGCGCGGCCGACGCCGTCCTGCTGCACTCGGCGTACGTCTTCGACGCCTCCACGTTCGAGATCTGGGCCCCGCTCCTCAACGGGGGCCGCATCGTCGTGGCGCCCGAGGGCACGCTCCAGCCCGCCGTGCTCAGGGACCTCGTCACCCGGCACGGCCTGACGTCGGCGTTCCTGACGACGGCCCTGTTCAACGTCCTCGCGGAAGCGGACCCGGGCGCCCTCGGCCTGCTGCGTACGGTGGCCACCGGAGGTGAGGCCGCCGCACCCGGCGTGCTGCAACGCGTCGCCGCCGCCCACCCCGGCACCACCGTCCTGCACGTATACGGCCCCACCGAGACGACGACCTTCGCCACCGTCCACCCCGTCGGCCCCGGCGACGCTCCCACCGGTGCGGCGTCGATCGGCCGGCCGCTCGACGGCATGCGCGCCTACGTCCTGGACACGGCGATGCGACCCGTACCGACCGGCGCAGAGGGCGAGCTGTACATAGCGGGCGCCGGAGTGGCGCGCGGCTATCTGGGGCGGCCCGGCCTCACCGCCACCCGATTCGTCGCCGACCCGTTCTCCGAAGCCGGGGAGCGCATGTACCGCACCGGCGACCTCGTACGCCGCGACGCCGACGGCCTCCTACACTACGTGGCCAGGTCCGACCAGCAGATCAAACTCCGCGGCCACCGCATCGAGCCCGCCGAGATCGAGACCGTGCTCCGCACAGAGCCGTCGGTGCACGCCGCCTGCGTCCTGGTCCGCGAGGACCTGCCCGGCGACCGCACCCTCACCGCCTACGTCGTCCCCGCACCCGGGCGGCCCGCCCCGGACCCGGACCTGCTCGCCGCGCACGTGGGACACCACCTGCCCGCCTACATGGTGCCCTCCGTCATCCAACCGGTCGACACGCTGCCGCTGACCCCCAACGGCAAGCTCGACCGGGCAGCCCTGCCCAGGCCGGACGGCCCGCCCGCCGCGCAGGGCCGGCCGCCGCGCAGCGCAGTGGAGGAGATCCTCGCCGGTCTCTTCGCCGACGTGCTCGGCGTGGAGCGCGTCGGCATCGACGACAGCTTCTTCGCCCTGGGCGGCCACTCCCTGCTCGCCACCCGCCTGGTGGGCCGTGTCCGCGCCGCCCTGGACACCGAGACCGAGATCCGCACCCTCTTCGAGAACCCCACCGTCGCCGCACTCGCCACCGCCCTGGCGGAATCGGGCCGCCCGCCCCGCCCCGCCCTCACCCCGCAGGAACGTCCCGCCACGATTCCCCTCTCGTACGCACAGCAGCGCCTGTGGTTCCTCCACCGGCTCGAAGGCCCCTCCGCCACGTACAACATCCCCTTCGCCGTACGCATCGACGGACCGCTCGACACGGAGGCCCTGCGCCTGGCCCTGCACGACGTCGTCAGGCGGCACGCGGCCCTGCGCACGGTCTTCCCCGAAGGCGACACCGGACCGCACCAGCACATCACCGCCCCTGATGACGTCCGGTCCCCGTTCGCCTGGGAGGCGATCGACGAGGACAAGATCCGCCACCGGATCAATGCCGCCACGGCCGAGCCGATCGACATCGAGCACCGCCTCCCGCTCCAGGCGACCCTGTTGCGCCTGGCCGACGACGCCCACGTCCTGGTGCTCGTGATCCACCACATCGCCGCCGACGGATCCTCCCTCGCGCCTCTCGTCCACGACCTGGGCGCCGCCTACCGGGCCCGGGTCCGCGCGGAGGAACCCGCACTGCCCGCGCTGACTGTCGACTACGCCGACCACACCCTCTGGCAGCGCCGCCTCCTCGGCGACGAACACGACCCGGACAGTCTCGTATCGCGCCAACTCGACTACTGGAAAGCCGCACTGGACGGCCTTCCGGAGATGATCGAACTGCCGTGGGACCGGTCGCGCCCGGCCGTACCCCGGCACACCGGAGCCACCTACGACTTCGCCGTCGGCCCCATCATTTCCAGGCGGGTCGCCGAACTCGCCCGGACCAGCGGATGCAGCGCCTTCATGGTCCTCCAGGCCGCCCTGTCGACCGTACTGTCCCGGCACGGCGCCGGCGACGACATCCCGCTGGGCACGGCAGTCGCCGGACGCACCGACGAAGCCGCCTCGGAGCTCGTCGGACTCTTCGTGAACACCCTCGTGCTGCGCACGGACCTGACAGGCGACCCGACGTTCCTCGAACTGCTCGACCGCGTGAAGGACTCCGACCTCTCCGCGTACGCACATCAGGACGTCCCCTTCGAGCGTCTGGTCGAACTGCTCAACCCCACGCGTTCACAGAGCCACCACCCGCTCTTCCAGACCATGCTCGTCCTGCAGAACCACGCGCCCGCTGCCGCCATCGACCTGCCGGACCTGACCGTGAGCGGCGTACCGGTCGTCGCCGGGGTCAGCAAGTTCGACCTGTCGTTCACCTTCACCGAGACGTACGACGACAGCGGCGCCCCGGACGGCATGCGGGCAGCGGTCGACTACGCGACGGAACTCTTCGACGAGGCGACGGTCCGCGGCCTCGCCGACCGGCTCGTCCTGCTGCTCGACGCCGTCACCGCGGACCCCGAGCGCCCCCTGCACACCTACGACGTACTCACCGCCGCCGAGCGCACCCGCCTCACCGACTGGGGGACCGGGCCCGCCGAGCACCACCCCGCGTCGACGGTTCCCGCGCTCTTCGAGCAGTGGGTCCGGCGCACCCCCGACGCCCCGGCGGTCCGCGACGCCGCGACCACCCTCACCTACGGCGAACTCGACGCCCGCGCCGAGACCCTCGCCCAACACCTCGCCGCACAGGGCATCGGCCCCGAGGACCGCGTCGCCGTCGCCCTGCCCCGCACCCACCACCTCGTGGTGGCCCTGCTCGCCGTCCTCAGGACCGGAGCGGCCTACGTACCGCTCGACCCCGACTACCCGGCCCAGCGCCTGTCGTACATGCTCGACGACGCCGCTCCCCGCCTGCTCCTCACCACTCCCGCGATCCACCGCCGCCTTCCCCGGACCGCGGTGCCGCACCTGTACGCCGATCAGCTCGGCGACCACGCCCCGACAACCGCCCGCCCCGGCACGGCTCCGCACCCGGCACACCCCGCATACGTCATCTACACCTCCGGTTCCACCGGCCGGCCCAAGGGCGTCGTCGTCACCCACCGCGGCGTCGGCGCCATGGCACAGACTCAGAGCGACCGGCTGAACGTCACCCCGGGCAGCCGGGTCCTGCACATGGCGTCCGTCAGCTTCGACGCCGCGTTCTGGGAACTGTGCATGGGGCTGCTCTCCGGAGCCTGCCTGGAGATCGACGAGCGCGACGCACTGCTGCCCGGCCCCACCCTCGCGGCGCTCGTCCGCGAGCGCGGCATCACCCACCTCACCCTGCCACCCGCCGCACTCGCCGTGATGCCGCCGGACTCCCTGCCCGCCGGCACCACCATGGTCCTCGCCGGTGAGGCATGCCCGCCCGCCCTGGTACACGCCTGGGCGCGCGACCGCTTCCTCGTCAACGCCTACGGACCCACCGAGACCACCGTCTGCGCCACCATGAGCGGCTGCCAGCACGCGGACGGGCCGCTGGCGCCCGACCGCACGGTGCCCATCGGCGGCCCGGTCAACGGCACCACGGTCCACGTCCTGGACGACCGGCTGGCACCCGTACCGCCCGGCGTGGTCGGTGAGCTGTACGTCTCCGGGGCGGGGGTCGCCCGCGGCTACCACGGCCGCGCCGCGCTCACCGCGTCCCGGTTCCTGGCCAACCCGTTCGACCGCACCGGGGGCCGCATGTACCGCACGGGCGATCTGGTGCGCTGGACGGCGGAGGGGGAGCTCGTCTACGTCTCCCGCGT
The DNA here is from genome assembly GCF_041435055.1 of Streptomyces sp. NBC_00341. NCBI lineage: Bacteria > Bacillati > Actinomycetota > Actinomycetes > Kitasatosporales > Streptomycetaceae > Streptomyces > Streptomyces sp. NBC_00341. The sequence goes on from NZ_CP108002.1 coordinate 8,749,409, forward strand.
CGACGACCAGGTCAAACTCCGCGGCTTCCGCATCGAACTCGGCGAGATCGAGGCGGTCCTCGCCGCGATGCCCGGGGTGGCCGCGGCCTGCGCCACCGTCCGCGAGGACCGGCCCGGCGACCGGCGCCTCGTCGTCTACACCGTGCCCGCGGACGGCACGCCGGGCCCGGACGAGGACGAGGTGCGCGCACACCTCTCGGCGAGCCTGCCCGCCCACATGGTCCCCGCCGCCCACCTCAGCCTCACAGCCCTGCCCGTCACCCCCAACGGGAAGACCGACCGGCGCGCACTGCCCGCCCCCCACCGTGCCGCTCCGACAGGCGGCCGCCCACCGCGCACCGCGCGCGAGCGCACACTGTGCGAGGTGTTCGCGCAGACGCTCGGCGTGCCGGAGGTGAGCGTCACGGACGACTTCTTCGCCCTGGGCGGCCACTCCCTGCTCGCCGTCACCCTGGCCCGGCGGATCGGCGAGCGATGCGGCCGACGCCCCTCCCTGCGGGCCCTGTTCGCCGCACCCACCGCCGAAGGGATCGACCGTCTGCTGGGGCGCACCACGGGGGAGGAGGACCAGGCGGACACCGTCACGACGGACCTCGCCGCCGAGGTCCGGCTGGCCGCGGACATCTCGGGCGCCCGCCGGCAGGCCGAGTCCCTCCTGCCCGCCCCGCGCCGGCCCCTGCGTCCGTCCGCCCGGCCCCTTCTGACCGGCGCCTCCGGCTTCCTCGGCGCGTTCCTGCTGCGCGACCTCATCGAGACGACGGACGGGCCCGTCGACTGCCTCGTCAGGGCGCGGGACAGCCACAGCGCCGCCCACCGGCTGCGCGCCAACCTGGAGCGCTACGGCCTGTGGCGCCCCCGGTACGAGGACCTGATCCACGCTGTTCCGGGCGATCTCGCAGCCCCGGGCCTGGGCCTGTCACCCGAGGACAGAACCGCCCTGGTCCGCCGCCTCGGCACGGTCCTGCACAACGGCGCGCGCGTCAACTTCGCCGCCGCGTACGGTGACCTGCGCGACGCGAACGTGGCCGGCACCGAAGAGCTCCTGCGTCTGCTCGCCGACTCCGCCTCACCCGGAATGCACTACATCTCGACCACCGGCGTGTACGCCCCTGCGCCCGGCCCCGATCCCGTCACCATCACGGAGTCGACGCCGACGGGCCCCGCGCCCGGACTGCCCGACGGTTACGGGCAGAGCAAGTGGGTCGCCGAAGGACTCGTCGGCCTGGCCCGCGAACGCGGCCTGCCGGTGACCGTCCACCGCCCCGGCCGGATCAGCGGCGACACCACCACCGGAGCCTGCCAGGACCGCGACCTGCTCTGGCAGCTCATCAAGGGCTGCCTCCAGGCGGGAGCGGTGCCCGACCTGCCGTACGGTTCGACGGGCTGGGTGCCCGTCGACTACGTCAGCGCCGCGGTCGTGGCCCTCGCCCTGTCCGGCCCGGCCGGTGCGCAGACGTACCACCTCACCAACCCGGACGCGCCGGGCCTGGACCGCGTCTTCGAAGCGGCCGCCCGGCTCGGGCACGAGCTGCGAACCGTACCCGCGCCGCAGTGGCAGGCCCGCGTAGCCGCGCAGCCCGACAACGCGGCGCAACTGTTCCTCGGCGACGAGGGGCGGAGCCGGCCCGAGGCCAAGGACCTTCGCCGCTTCGACTCCCGCCGCACAGCCGGAGCCGCGGCGGCCGTGGGCATCCACCGGACACCCCTCACCGACGAGATCCTGGTCCGCTACCTGACGTACTTCCACGCAACGGGCTACCTGCCCGTTCCGGCGGCACCCGCCACGTCGTAGCGGGCGGTGGGACGCCGCCTCGATGCCCGGGCCGAGGCGGCGTCACCGTGCCGGAGAAAGCCGGCAGGGGCGGGGCAGACCGTCCGGCGATCTTTTGGACTCTCTTGGGGGAGCCCGGTGGCGTGAGCTGCCTGGACCGGGCAACCCGACTGTAGTGATACGAATCGGTTCTGTTGGTCTGACACTGCTCGCGGCTCTGGGGGCGGGAAGCGCGGCGGTATGGATTTCACCGTGGTGGTGGACCGCCTCTGTACTGCTCGCTCTCCTGGGCCTGCTCGGGATGTGGGACCTCACCCAGCGCAGACATTCGGTGCTGCGCAACTATCCCGTGATCGGTCACGCGCGTTTCCTCCTGGAGAAGATCCGCCCCGAACTCCAGCAGTATTTCGTGGAGCGGAACTACGACGGCCGCCCCTTCGACCGGGACGTGCGCAGCCTCGTGTACGAACGTGCGAAGGGCACGGACGCGGAGGAGCCGTTCGGTACGGAGCGGGACGTCTACCGGCCCGGCCACGAATTCCTCGTCCCGTCGATGGCGCCGTGTGAGGTTCCCGAGACACCACCGCGGGTCAGGATCGGCGGCCCCGACTGCACCCAGCCGTACGACATGGCACTGCTCAACGTCTCCGCCATGAGCTTCGGCTCACTCTCCGCAAACGCGGTCCTGGCACTCAATACCGGTGCGGCACGCGGCAATTTCGCCCACGACACGGGCGAGGGCGGCATGTCGGACTATCACCTGCGGCCCGGGGGAGACCTCGTCTGGGAGATCGGCACCGGCTACTTCGGGTGCAGGACCGAGGACGGCGGCTTCGACGCCGGGAAGTTCGCCGAAAAGGCAGCGCACGACCATGTGAAGTGCGTGTCGCTCAAGTTGTCCCAGGGCGCCAAGCCAGGCATCGGCGGTGTGCTGCCGGGGGCGAAGGTCAACGCGGAGATCGCCCGGGTACGAGGTGTGCCCCAGGGCAGAACGGTGACCTCGCCCCCGTACCACCGGGTGTTCTCCACACCGCGTGAACTGGTCCGCTTCGTGGCACGGATGCGGGAACTGGCGGGCGGCAAACCTGCGGGATTCAAGCTCTGCCCCGGCTCGCGGCGGCAGTTCCTCGCCGTGTGCAAGGCCATGGTGGAGGAGGGGACGACACCTGATTTCATCATCGTGGACGGGGCCGAGGGCGGCACCGGCGCGGCGCCGCTGGAGTTCGCCGACCACATCGGCACGCCCCTCACCGAGGGTCTGCTCACCGTGCACAACGCCCTGGTCGGCGCCGGACTGCGGGACCGGATCAGGATCGGCGCCAGCGGCAAGATCGCCACCGGGTCCGACCTGGTCAAGAGGCTCCTGCAAGGCGCCGACTACGCGAACTCGGCCCGCGCGATGATGTTCGCCGTGGGCTGCATACAGGCGCAGCGCTGCCACACCAACACCTGTCCCACGGGTGTCACCACCCAGGACCCTCGGCGCGCCCGCGCCCTGAACGTCGCCGACAAGTCGGTGCGGGTCCAGAGGTTCCAGGAGGCGACGGTCGCCGGCGCGCTCCAGATCATGGCCTCCATGGGCGTCACGGACCCGGACCACCTGCGTCCGCACATGCTGCAGCGACGCGTCGATCCCTACACGCTGCGTTCCTTCGACGAAATGTACGAATTGCTGGCGCCGGGAGAGCTTCTTGCCGCGCCCCCTTCGTCCTGGGCTGCCGACTGGAAAGCCGCAGACCCCGACCACTTCACAGTCTGACCAGGAGGACCTTGTGCCCCGTACCGTTGCCCGCGTCATCGTCGACGCACTGAGTGAACTCGGCGTGAACCAGGTGTTCGGCGTCGTCGGAGACGCGCTCAATCCACTGACAGAAGCCATCCGGCTCACCGAGGACGTGGAGTGGGTGGGCTGCCGCCACGAGGAGGCCGCGGCGTTCGCCGCGAGTGCCCAGTCCCAGCTCTCCGGCCGCCTCGGCGTCTGTATGGGAACCGTCGGCCCGGGTTCGATCCACCTGCTCAACGGGCTCTACGACGCGGCCAAGAGCCGCACTCCCGTCCTGGCGATAGCAGGACAGGTGCCGCTGGCGGAGATCGGCAGTGAGTCCTTCCAGGAGGTCGACAACGATGCCCTCTTCAGCGATGTCGCGGTATTCCGTGCCACGGTCTCCTCCCCCGATCAGCTGCCGCAGCTGCTGGAGGCGGCCGTCCGCAACGCCGTGGGCCGCAAGGGCGTTGCCGTGCTCACCGTGCCGGGTGACATCGGCGACCGGAAGCTGAGTACGGACCGCAAGGCCCGCTTCTCCCTGAGCGGGGCGGTGACGCGGCCCGAGGAGTCCGCCGTCCGGAACGCGGCCGGCCTCCTGGAGCGCGGCGGACGCGTGACCCTCCTCGTCGGCCAGGGCGCCCGCGCGGCCCGCGCGGACGTACTGGCGCTCGCCGACCGTCTGGCCGCTCCGATGGTGCTGACCCTGAAGGCGAAGGAGGGGTTCGAGGGCGAGGGCAACCCCTTCCAGGTCGGCCAGACCGGGCTGATCGGCAACCCGGCAGCGGCCTCCGCGATGCAGGAGGCCGACACGCTCCTCCTGCTGGGCACGGACTTCCCGTACCGCGAGTGGTATCCCGAGGGGCGCACGGTCATTCAGGTGGACACCGAACCCACCCACATCGGACGCCGGGTCCCGGTCCGGGCCGGCCTCGTCGGCGACGTGGCCGCCACGGTCCGCGATCTGCTCACGTGCCTGGGAGCCGGGGAAGGCCGCGACCGGGGGCACCTGGACAAGGCCCGGAAGGAGTTCGAGACCTGGCGTGACGGCCAGGCCCGGCTGGCCGATCCGAAACACGACGAGCGAACGGCCGGGCGGCTCCGCGCGGTGTTCGACAACCCGGAACACGGCATCAGGCCGGAGGCACTCGCCGCGACGGTCGACCGGCTCGCCGCCGATGACGCCGTCTTCACCTCCGACACCGGCATGGCCACGGTATGGCTCTCACGGTTTGTGGAGATGCGCGGTGAGCGGCGGCTGCTCGGCTCGTACAACCTCGGCTCCATGGCCAACGCCATGCCGCACGCACTCGGCGCCCAGTGCCTGGACCGGCAACGGCAGGTGGTCGCGTTCTGCGGCGACGGCGGCCTGAGCATGCTGCTCGGCGACCTCATGACACTCAAGACCGGCAAGCTCCCCGTCAAGCTGGTCGTCTTCGACAACCGGCGCCTCGGCATGGTCAAGCTGGAGCAGGAACAGGCGGGACTGCCCGAGTTCGGCACCGAGCTGGACAACCCCGACTTCGCCGCCGTGGCCACGGCCATGGGCATCACCGGCATCCGGGTGACGGACCCCCACGAGCTGGAGGAGTCGGTACGACGAGCCCTCGACACACCGGGGCCCGTTCTCCTCGACGTACTCACCAACCCCGACGAGATCGCCGTACCGGCCAAACCAACGGTGGGGCAGGGCTGGGGGTACGCCGTCGCCAAGGTGAAGGAGATCGCTCGCGGCCAGGGGGAGTCCGACCGGAGCTGAGAGGCCGTGGCGGACGCGATGCCTGCCTCCACAACAGGCGTCGGGCCGTGACTCCCGCGCAGCCCATGGTCTCCACGTACGTCACGCTCGCGAGCGCTGCCGGTGAGTCGCGGTACCAGCTCACCAGCCCATGTAGAAGCCCGCGTCCCCCTCGTTCGGCTGCAGCGGTGCGAACTGAAGCAGTTCGTTGTCTCGGATCATCCACATACGGAAGAAACCCTCCTCCTGATCCATCACCAGAAGTTGCACCAGGTTCGGTTCGCGCCACGGCGTCTCAAACACTCGCTCCTTGAAGGCGTCGAGGTCGGCATGGTTGAGGGCACCCGCCCACACTTCGCACTCGGGATGCTTCCAGCCACCCCATTGGTTCGTCTCAGGGCCGGTGAGCAGCTTCAAGAAGCCGACCCCATAAGCCTGCGGTTGGGCACGACGAGGGGCGTCTGTCCGCAACCACTCGCTCAACGCCTCCACACTCGCCCCGTCGGACATGTCAACCGACATCATCACGTTCGCCACCCAGCTCATACAGATCGTTGTACTGCAGCAGGCAGCACCTACGCCTGACTTTTTCTCGCTGGCTGTCAGGGAGTTGGCTGCCGCCGGAGTCGCAGTGAGCGGTGCCCCGAACGCAGACGAACACGGCCCCTCGTGGATCATGAAGGTGTCTACGCCTCAAGATCCGCCAGGGTGCCGTGTTCGTTCCGCCGTCAGCCCCGTGCCACAACCGCCGTTCGGCTACACCGTGGTGGGGGTGGGCCGGGTCTCGGTCAGCGGAAGCTCACCCTTGAGCATGCGCCCGCCGTCGCCGGTCAGCCGCAGGTAGTAGTCCGAGGAGCAGGTGGTGCCGTCCTCGTCCAGCGCCTTGACCCCGGAGCCGGACGGCACGTCGGCGGCGGTCGCCGCCGTCTTCGCGACCTGGTTGCCCTCGTTGTACTCGTCGAACATCGAGATGTAGATGCCCTGCGCGCCCACCCGCTTCATGTTGTAGAACTGCCGCCACATGAAGTCCCCGTGGGCCCGATGCCCCTCCTGGAGGTCACCGGGCATCACACACGGCTGGTAGTCGATGCCGTGCGTTTCGCAGTCCGCCTGGTCGGGGGTGTTGATGTCGCGGTAGAACTGGTCGGACTGCTCGGCGCTGCCGATACGGCCCACCATCCACGGCGAGATCATGTGGAAGGCGCGGTAGACGTCCCCGAAGCCGGCCCGCGAGTCCTCGGTGCCGGTGCGCCAGTGAGTAGGCACCCCACCGATGACGTAACAGCCCTGGTCCTTGAACCAGTTGACGACATCGAGGCACGGGGCCGGGTCGAAGGGGCGGGCGTCGTCGCTGAACCCGAAGCCCCATACGCACACCACCGGCTTGCCGTTCTGCTGCGCGTAGGCACCGGAGGAGGTGTGCGCCTTCATCTTCTCGGTCCAGTCCTGCTTGATCTCGGACTGCATCGAGGTCCAGCCGGTGACGTCGTACATGATGTAGAACTTCCGGCCGTTCGCTTCCGCCGCCTGCCGCACCTTCTGCGCCATGCCGTCGCGCGTGGGGCCCTCCGGGCTGAAGGGGTTGAAGCGCTGGAGCGCGGCGGTGTCGATGTTGTTCTCCCGCATCCACCGGAAGTGGGTGTCCACGGACTGCTGGTCCCAGGACGAGAACAGAGCGGCCTCGCCGCCGCCGTTCAGGTCCGCCATCGCGGTGGGGTAGGTGTGCGTGTAGTCCGACACGTCGGGCCAGGACTTGGCGCTGCTCGCACCCTGCGCGGGCGCCTTGCTCATGTCGGGGCTCCAGTGCCACCAACCGTCGATCGGGGCGCTGTCGCCCTTGCACGCGAACCAGCCCTGGTAGCCGACGGTTATCTTGCCGACCACATCACCCGCGGGGGAGCCGGCCGGGCCCGCGGCAGGCGCGGGGGACGCGCCGGCCTGCGTCGCCGCGACACCACCTGCCGCCGCGGCCGCCACGGCGGCGCCGGACAGGACGAAGGAACGTCGGGAGATACTCATGGGGGATGCCCTCTCGGTCTGCCTCATCGGCGCGGCCGTCCCCAGGGGCGCGGCCACGCACGGATTCCGCGCCTGCTGGAGTGGGGAGAGGTAAGGCGGCGGCAGTCCGCCCCTCCGTCACCAGGCGCCCTCGGCAACCTAGCCGGGTCGACGGGTGCACGACAAGGCCCCGGCGCCAGAACAACAGGAGCGCGCCGTAGCCCCAGGCCGTGCCATGACACTTCCCCTGAGACCGGCCCCGCCCGATGAGATCCCGATGAGATCGGGCCCACTGGCCTTATGTCTATCATTTTGATTTAATGAAGAACCCGCACGCCAGGACGGAAGGACCATCATGCCGGGCGACATCTCCGTCAGCGCCCTCGCGCACGCCCCCGCGACGCCGCTGCCGCACTACTGGAGCCGCGTCGTCGGTGCAGGCCGGGCCAACGAGGGACTGCGGGCCGACTGGCAGCGCCAGCTCACCGAGGCGCACGCGGCCTGCGGGTTCGAGTACATCCGCTTCCACGGACTCTTCCACGACGACATGTTCGTCTACACGGAGACCGAGGACGGCGAACCCGTCTACAACTTCCAGTACGTCGACGCGCTCTTCGACTTCCTGCTCGACCTCGGAATCCGCCCCTTCGTCGAGTTCGGCTTCAGCCCGCGCGCCCTGGCCCGTGAGACCAACACCGTCTTCTGGTGGGGCGCGCACGGCTCCCCGCCCACGGACCTCGGCAAGTGGGGCGCCCTCATCGCGCGCATCACCCGCCACTGGATCACCCGCTACGGCCTCGAAGAGGTCCGCTCCTGGTACTTCGAGGTGTGGAACGAGGCCAACCTCTGGGGCTTCTTCCACGGCACCCGCTCCGAGTACTTCGAGCTGTACGAGGTGACAGCGCGCGCGGTCAAGGACGTGGACGCCCAACTGCGCGTCGGCGGCCCCGCGACCTCCAACTTCGTGCCCGACGAGCGCTTCGGCGGCGAGTCCGAGGACGTCTCCCGGCGCATCGTGGCCGGCCGCGACGACATCGACGACCTCGACTGGCGCCCGGTGTGGATGCAGGCGTTCCTCGACTTCTGCGTCGAGCGCGAGCTGCCCGTCGACTTCGTCTCCACCCACCCGTACCCCACGGACTGGGCACTCGACGAACACGGCCAGGGCGAGAAGCTCACCCGCAGCAAGGACGCCACCCCGGCCGACCTCGCGCTGCTGCGCGAACTGATCGCCAAGAGCGCCTACCCGGACGCCGAGATCCACCTCACCGAGTGGTCCTCGTCCTCCTCGCCGCGCGACCACACGCACGACACACTGCCCGCGGCCACCTATGTGACGCGCTCACTGCTGCACTCCCTCGACACCGTGCACTCGCTGTCGTACTGGACCTTCACGGACGTGTTCGAGGAGGGCGGAGCCGGCGACGAGCTGTTCCACGGCGGCTTCGGCATGATCACGCTGCCCGGTATCCCCAAGCCCACCTTCCACGCCTACCGCATGCTGCACGCGCTCGGCGACGAGCTGATCGAACGCGGCGAGGACCACGTCCTGACCCGGCACGCGGCCAGTGGCAGGCTCACCGCGCTCGTTCACCACTACCCGCGGGAGGAACCCAAGTCGGTGCCCGCCTCCTTCGACAGCCGCGAGGTTGCCGAGACCACCCAGGCCAAGGGCACCCCCCGCCGACTCGCCCTCGAACTGGGCGGACTGCCCGCGGGCACCCCCTTCCGGGTGGAGGTGCTGGACGCCGAGCACGGCAACGCGATCGGCGCCTGGCACGCGCTCGGCTCCCCGGCAGCGCCCACCCGCGAACAGCTCGCCCACATCGACCGGCAGGCCCGCGCCACCGACGTGCGCACCGTCCTCGCCGGCCAGGACGGTGTCCTGCGCCTCGACACCGTCCTCACCCCCTGGTCGCTCGCCCTGGTCGAGCAGCTCTGAGGGCGAGGACGCGAACGGGCGCGACCCCCGGCAGGGACGCGCCACCCCAGACGGGCGCAGGGGAGGCGGCACGCAACGGGACGGCGGCACCGGCCCGTGCCACCTCCTCTGCGCCATCCACCGGCCGCCGCACGCGGCTGCGCCCCCGGGACCGACCCCGCCCCGGCGCGCGTACGGCGACGGCTACCGGCCGACGGCCGGTAGAATTCCACCGATTCGACGCACCCGGGGGACGAGAGCACGGACGACCGCGGTCCTCCTCGGGAGCGGGAGACGTCCAGGAGACACCACAGTGACGAGCAAAAGGGCGAGTGCCGGGAAGGCGTCGATCCGGCGCGGCACGAACCTGCCCCGCATGGGCGACTTCAACGAATCCGTCGTCCTCGACGCGATCCGCCGGGACCGCGCGGGCCTCAGCCGCGTGGAACTCGCCGAGGCCACGGGGCTGTCCGCGCAGACCGTCTCCAACATCACCCGCCGCCTCATCGACCAGGGCGTCGCCCACGAGACCGGCAAGCAGAGCAGCGGCAGCGGCAAACCCCGCACTCTCCTCCAGGTCGCGCCCGGCGCGCGCTACGCCATCGGCGTGCACCTCGACCCCGCCGTCATCACCTACGTCCTGCTCGACCTGCTCGGCACGGTCGTCGCCCAGCGCAGCGAACCCACCCCGCGCGGCGGCGACACCGACACCGTCATGACGGGCATGGCCGCCTCGGTGAGCGGACTGGTCGGCGACTCCGGCGTGGACCGCGACCGGGTCCTCGGCCTCGGCATCGCGGCGCCGGGCCCCATCGACGCGACCCGCGGGCTCGTCGTGGACCCGCCCGAACTCCCCGGCTGGGGCAGCGTCCCGCTGCGCGACCGGCTCAGCGAGGAGACCGGCTACGCGGCCCTGCTCGACAAGGACGTCATCGCCGCCGCCGTCGCGGAACGCTGGTCGGGCGCGGCCACCGAGAGCCGCAACTTCCTCTTCTTCTACCTCGGCACCGGCTCTGGCATGGGCCTGGTCGTGGACGACACGGTGCTGCGCGGCTCCTCCGGCAACGTCGGCGAGGTCGGCGGGCTCGGCGCCGCCTGCTCGACCCGCGCCCTCGTCGAAGAGGCCATCGAACTCGCCGTACTGGGGCATGAGTTCACGCCAACCGATCCGCAGGACGCGCAGCGCAGCCTCCAGCACCTCGCGTCCCTCGCGGCCGGTGGCGAGCCGCGCGCCGGCAGCATCATCGACCGCTGGGGCGTGCGCATCGGACGCGGGGTCAGCGCGGCGGCGACCCTGCTGGACTCCGACACCATCGTGTTCGGCGGCCCCATCTGGGCGCTGCTGGCCGACCGGCTGCTGGCCGTGATCGAACCCATGGTCGCGCAGTCCCCGTTCGTCAAGCAGAGCCATCCCACGACGGTCACTTCGACGGCCATAGGCGAGAACGTCGCCGCAGTCGGCGCGGCCTCCCTGGTCCTGGACCGCAGCCTGTCGGCCCAGCCGATGTCCCTGCTGCTGCGCTGAGCCCGCCGTCGCCTGCCGTGCACACACGGACCCACGGACCCGTACAGGTCCGTGGGTCCGTGTGCATACGCGTGCTACGGCCGCTGCACGCTGCCGTCCGTGTTGCGCAGCAGCGCCCAGCGGTCGTGCTCCAGTGGTGCCGTCACCGGGTACTTCGCGGCTGCCGACTCGTCGAAATCCACGCCGAGACCGGGCAGCGGCGAGGGGTGCAGCCGCCCCCTCTCGGGCACCGGCGTGCCCGGGAAGACCTCGCGCGTCGCCTCCCTGAAGGCCGCCGCCTCCTGGACGCCGAAGGCCGGGGAGCTGATGTCGAGCGCGAGGTTGGCCGCCATGCCCACCGGGCTCACGTCGCCGGGACCGTGCGGCGCGGTGCGCGCGCCGAACAGCTCGACCGCCGCGACCAGCTTCCTGGTCGGGGTCAGCCCGCCCAGCGTGGGGATCCGGATGCGCGCGAAGTCGATGACCCGTGCCTCCAGCAGCGGCAGGTACATCCCGATGTCGTGGTACAGCTCGCCGACCGCCAGCGGCACCGAGCCGGCTGCCCGCAACTGCCCGAAGTGCGCCGCGTCCTCGGGCGCCAGCGCGTCCTCCAGGAAGAACAGCCGCGCGTCCTCGACCTCGTGGACCAGCTCGCGGGCCTGCGAGGGCGCCAGCCGCTCGTGCGCGTCGTGCAGCAACTCGACGTCGGGGCCGACCCGGTCACGGATCTCGCGCAGGACGGGCGGCACGTGGCGCAGATAGCCCAGCGAGTCCCAGCTGCCCGAGCGCAGCGCCCGGCGGCGCCGTTCGGCCTCGTCGCGCGGGGCGGTGCCGTAGGTGTCGGTACCGGGGACGGCGACCTGGACGCGGACGTGGCGATAGCCGCCCTCGGCCGCGGCGAGCACCTTCTCGGCGATCTCCCCGGCCTCGAAGCCGTCGACGTGGGTGTACGCGTCCGCTGCCTGTCGGACCCGGCCGCCGAGCAGCTGGTAAAGGGGCAGTCCTGCGACCTTGCCCTTGATGTCCCACAGCGCTACGTCCACCCCGGCCAGCGCGTTCTGTCCGATCGAACCACCCCGCCAGTAGCCGCTGTTGAGCAGCAGCCGGTGCAGGTCCTCGATGTCCGAAGGGTCGCGCCCCACGAGCATCGGCCCGTAGTAGTCGTCGACCACCGAGCGGATCGCGCGGGTGCGCTGCGGATCGCTCGCACAGCCCAGGCCGTACAGTCCGGGCTGGTTGGTCTCGACGCGCACGATGACGTACGGGCAACCCTGTGGGGCGCACAGGAAGGTGCGTACGGCCGTCACGCGTAGCGCGTCGGGGTCGGCCGAGGCCCACGGCGCGGATGCCAGCACCTCGCCCGGCGCCGGGACAGCACCGGGCGACGTGCCGGCGTCCGGTGAGGGGGACGAGGGGGAGCGCGGAGTCACCGCGCCCGCTGCTCGTTCCGGTGGAGTCATGGAGGTCCTCCTCGAAGGTGACACGGGTGTGGTTTCCAATTGTTTTCCGTGTAGTTACGTCTATTGACATCGTACATCAAGTCGATTTAGATTCCATGTGCTGCTACGGCAGGAGCTGAACGGACAGCTCTCAAGAAAGGCGCTGGGAACGTGAAACGATTTCTCCCGACCACGCGCCGCTCCTCGATTCTTGCTTCGGTCGCCGTCATGGGCGTACTGCTCGCGGGGTGCGGGACGAGCGACGGGAATGGTTCCGGGCGTGGTGAACTTTCCATGTGGACCTTTAAACAGTCCCATGTGGCCGCCCTGCAGGCGGCCGCCAAGAAGTTCACCGCCGAGACCGGGACAAAGGTGAACATCCAGGCGGTGACGCCGGACGACGCGTTCCTGACCAAGGTCCAGGCCGCCGCCCGTACCAACGACCTGCCCGACGTGCTCGAAGTGCACGCCAACGGCGACGACCTGGCCTTCGGCGGCGCGGGACTCCTGGAGGACCTCTCCAAGGACGTCGACCGCACCTGGCTCGACCAGTACCTCCCACAGGTCCTGGCCGACGGCACCGTCACCGAGGACGTCTACCGGAACTCGCAGACCGAAGGCTCCAAGACCCAGGGCGTCGAGAAGGGGCAGCGCTTCAGCGTGCCGCTCACCGTCGGCACCCAGGGCGTCGTCTACATGAACAAGAGCCGCGCCGAAGAGGCCGGCATCACCGAGGCGCCCACCACCTGGGAGGGCTTCGTCGACGCGCTCGCGAAGATAAAGAAGGCCCACCCGTCCAACGGCGGGATGACCATCGGCGTCAAGCAGCCCTCGACCGCCCTGGAATGGCTGATGCAGCCCATGGCCTACGGGATGCTCGGCAAGGACAGGTTCGAGGCGCTCTTCGGCCCCGACGCCGCCAAGGGCTGGTCCTCCGCCGACGGTCAGAAGGTCCTGAACACCTACAACCAGGTCACCCCGTACTGGGTGCCAGGCACCCAGTCCAAGGGCATCGACGAGGCCGACCTCGCCTTCGCCCAGGGCAAGGCGTCCTTCGATATCGGCGGCACCTACACCCTCGCCTTCCTCGCCGAGAACGGCTACGACGCCGACAACCTCATGACCTTCCCGGTGCCCCCGCCGAAGGACGCCGCGATCCCCCGCCTCCAGCTCTCCCCGTTCTCCCTGACCGGCCTCTCCGTCACCAAGAAGTCGGAACACAAGACCGAGGCGCTGAAGTGGCTGAAGTTCCTTTCACGTGACGGAATCGCCGCCGACTTCGGGAAACAGGCACTCGACGTGCCGCCGAACGCTCTCGACAAGAACCAGAGCAAAACGCTCGGACCCGTCCTGAATTCCATGGAAACCGCATTCGGTTCCGGCGCGAAAGCATACAACGCCGGATATACCGCCTACCGGCCCAGCCTGTACGACCCCGGAAAGGTCGGTGCCGTGCTGGCCCAGTTCACACCGCTGAAATCGCGCACCGCGAAGAGCACGGGTGCCCAGATGAGTTCGATGATCAAGTCTTACTGGGCGGAGCAGAAGAAATGACCACAGAAACCGGTACGGTGCGGGGCGTGCGCCCCGCCGGGAATGGGCACGGGGACGGCAACCGCACCGCGGCCGGGGCGCCCCGCGGCCGCGGACCGCTCGGCAGAATGCGCGAGAAGCGCAAGCAGGCCGCCTGGGGCTATCTCTTCGTCGCCCCCGCGATCCTCCTGTTCGCCCTCATGGGCGTCTACACGATCGTCTACGGCTTCTCGCTCAGCTTCGCCCAGTGGAATGGCTTCTGGCCCGAATGGCACTGGAAGGGCTTCAAGAACTACACCGACCTGCTCGGCGGCAGCCCCACCTACTGGCCCATCGTGAAGAAGGCCGCGACCAACACCCTGTGGGTCGTCATCGGTGTTCCTCTCCTCACGGTCCTCGTCGCCTTCCCCCTCGCCCTCGTCCTCAACTCCGTCAAACGATTCCAGGGCATCCTGCGCTCCATCTATTTCCTGCCGTACGTCACGACCGGAATCGCCGTGTACTTCGCCTGGAACTACATCCTGGAGCCGGGCGGCGCGATCAACCTGCTGCTCAAGACCGTCGGCCTCGGATCCCTCCAGGAGCCGCAGGGCTGGCTCGGCAACCCGCACACCGCCCTGCCCACCATGATCGTCGTGATGGTCTGGTCCGCCGTCCCCGTCGCGATGCTCCTCTACCTGACCGGCCTCCAGTCCCTGGACGGCTCCCTGCTGGAAGCCGCCCAGATCGACGGCGCCGGCTGGCTGCGCTCCACGACGACCATCGTGTGGCCGCTCATGAAGCCCATCACCGTCGTCGTGATCCTGCTGAACGTCCGCGACTCCCTCCAGGGCTTCCAGTCCTTCCTGATCATGACCAACGGCGGCCCCGGCGACTCCACCAGCGTGCTCGGCCTGGAGACGTACCGCCTCGCCTTCCTCAACGAGCTGTCCCCGACGCTCGGTCTGGCCAGCGCCCTTGGCTGGCTCCTGTTCATCGCGGCCCTCGTCGTCGCCTTCATCAACCAGCGGGCCATGAGGAGGATGGGATGAGCAGCCAAGCGCTCAGCACCCCGCGCCGCACCGGCGCCCCGGGCCGCACCGCCCACGCGAGCCGAACCGGAAGCCGCAGGTCCGTCGGCCGGATCGTCGTCGGCGTCGTCCTCGCCGCCTACGCGGCCGTCAGCGTCTACCCCTTCCTGTGGATGGTGTCCGCGGCCTTCAAGACCAACGCGGAGGTCCAGGAGGGCGGGCACCTCATCCCGCACCACCCCACCCTCCAGACCTTCAGCGACACCTGGAACAAGCTCGACTTCTTCGACTACTTCCTCAACAGCGTCAAGGTCACCGTCCTCACGACGGTCCTCGTCGTGGTCATCTACTCGGCCGCCTCCTACGCCTTCTCGGTGCTGGATTTCCCGGGCAAGAAATGGCTGTACCGGCTGTTCCTCGTGCTCCTCTTCGTTCCCGGCGTCGTCACCCTGCTGCCGATCGTGCTCCTGGAGAGCAAGCTCGACATCCTCGGCACCCACTGGGGCCTGATCCTGCCCTTCGTGAACGGCAGCGCCCCCCTCGCGATCCTCATGCTCACCAGCTCCTTCAACTCCGTCCCCACCGAGCTTCGCGAGGCGGCCCGCATGGACGGCGCGGGCGAACTGCGCATCTTCAGCCGCATCTACCTGCCCCTGGCCCGCCCCGCGATCGTCACGATCGCGCTGCTCACAGCCATCCCGACGTGGAACGAGTACCAGCTCACCCGTATCTCGCTGAACGATCCGCACAGCTACACCCTGCCGATCGCGCTCCAGACGATGCAGTCCTCCAACGTCGTGCAGTACAACTCGCTGATGGCAGCGGCACTGATCATGGTGGTACCCGTGATCGCCCTGTTCCTCTGCGCACAGCGCTACTTCGTGAACGGACTGATGGGAGCGGTCAAGGGATGAGCGAGCGAACCGAACGGACAGCAACGGCCGGCACGGGCCCGAAGGCAACCGTCCTGGTGACCGGGGCAGCCGGCGGAATCGGACGAACAGTCGTCGCCCACCTCATCGGCGCCGGCTACCGCGTCGTCGGAGCCGACCTCGAGCGCGGGGACGCGGACGAGGGCTGCACGGCCTTCGTGACCGGCGACCTCACCGACGCCAAGACCGTCACCGAGTGCTTCGCCACCGCCCGGGAAACCGCCGGGGAGGCGGGGCTCGCCGGAGTCGTCCACCTCGCCGCCTACCCGGCACCCGGCATCGTCGCCGAGGACGAGACCCTGCGCGCCAACGTCCTCGCCGCGTATTTGGTGTACCAGGAGGCGGGCCGCACCGGAGTGCCCCGCGTGGTGGCCGCCTCCAGCGCCTCCGCCGTCGGCCTCGCCTGGGCCGACCGCGAACTGCACCCCGTCTACGTGCCGGTGGACGAGGACCACCCGAACCTCACGGTCGACTCCTACGGCCTGTCCAAGGTCATGTCGGAAGAGGCCGCCGCGTTCACCACCCGCCGTTGGGGCACCACCACCGTCATGCTCCGCTTCCCCTTCGTCGGCGCCGATGAACGGCTGCGCGAACGCCTCGACGAGGTCCACCGCGACCCGGCGGGCAACCGACGCGAACTATGGGGCTGGCTGCACACCGAAGACGCAGCGGCCTCCGTAGCGGCGGCACTGCACGCGGAACTGGAGGGCCACCACGTCATCAACATCTGCGCACCCGACAGCGCCGCCCTGGAACCGAGCCTCAGCCTGCTCGCCGCACACCACCCGGACACCCGGGTGCGCCAGGGCTTCGGCGACCACGATGCGTTCTTCGACACGACGCGCAGCCAGGAACTGCTGGGATTCACGGCACGGCACACCTGGCGCTGAGCGGCAGCGTGAGGGGCCCGGTTGTCCGGCAGGGAGTCGGGCGGGGGAATCGTTGCGCGGCTGGCTGTGCAGCGTGGAGTGGAGAGGCCGCGTCACAGTAGGCGCGGCCTCTCGCACGTTCCGGCGCACGACTACGTCGCCGCCGCCCAGTGGAGTCCGATCAAACCCTGGTGCCCCAGGGAGCCGATGAGCTCGTGCACCAGGTCCTGGTGCACCTCATGTTCTGCCAACACAGCAAGAAGCTCGCCATCAACGGGACAACAGCGAAGAACTGCCGTGACATCCCGCGAACCCGCGAACCCAGCACACCCTGACGAACCAACCCAGGAACCCGCCCGGGCGACGCCGCGATCAACCCTCCGGTAAATCCTCACGCTGCGCCAACCGCACCCACATGCGGTACTCCGTACCGTTCACCGCCATTTGACCTCCCCTGCCCCGACTGCTGTTGCGACAGCAACGGTATGACGCACGTCACCGAGTGCGGAGACACATGCGAAGACTCAAGCACCCGATCACTGAGCTAACGCAAAGAACAGTCGTCTCCACGAAACGGGGGAATTGACAACGCGCGCCCCCTCACCGGCAGTGGTCGGCCAGGGACAGCAGGAGATGGGCGGACTCCGGCCGCAGATGGTCCGAGTGGGCGCCCGCGGGTCCGTGCCCGCGGACGAACACCTCGCTCGCGTCGACGCTGACGAACCGGTGGTCGAGTGCCGCCAGGGGATACGCTTCCCCAGGCGGCAGCATACGGATCGCCGAGACCGGCGCGGGCGCGGTGCCGATCCCGGAGTGGCCGATGCCCGCGCGTTTCTCCGCGCGCAGGTGCCAGAAGCCGTTGGCGCGGTCGTGCCGCGAGTATGTCGCCACGACCGGGCCACGCAAGGGCGCTTCGCCGAGCGCGGTGAACATCGACGCGAAGGCGTCGCGCGGTGCCGCCATCTGCAACAGCAGCATCGAGTCCGCAGTGAACGGCCGCCCCGCCGGCTCCGAAGTGTTCCAGCCGAGTGTGAGCGGCGGGTCGGCCGCCCACTGCACGGCCTCGCACAGGAAACGGCAGCCGAAGGAGTGCCCGACCAGGTGCAGATACTGCCCTTCGCGGTTGGCGAGCACGGGCGGCGCGGCCGGGTCGGCCCGGTGCGAGTCCACGTAACCGAGCAGCCGCCCGATGACCCTGGCGGCATGTCCCTCCGTACTCATGGCGTGCGCCCGGTCTCGGATACGGCGGTAGCCACTGAGGGACGGCAGGGAGCGGGACGGCCAGCGGACCAGGACGGTCCAGGGACGCCAGGGCGTCAGCCGGGGGTACCGCTCGGAGTCGTGCTGGGCGTCCGCAAGCGCGAGCAGCCGTTGGACGGCGTCGAGCGCGGACTCGGGGCTGGTCTGCCAGCCGTGTGCGTAGACGAGCAGGTCGGTGGCCCATGCGGGCGGGCATAGCGTCTCGGCGAAGTAGTCGGCGAGATGGTTCGCGGGGACGGGGCGGGGGCCGACGGGGGTCTCTTCGAGAAGCCAACCGTCGGAGCCGAGGTCTACGACGTGGATGTCGCCAGGTACGTCGGCGAGGCTCATGAGGTGGCCTCGACGGGCTCAGCCTTTACCAGGCGGGCGTCCATGCCGCAGTGCAGGGCGTAGGCGAAGCCCAGCGGGTTGTGCAGGCTGTCGGCGAAGTACCGGGCCACGGCGTGGGCGACCGCGCCCGCAGATTCGCCGCTGTTCAGGTAGCGGCCGAGGAACTCCAAGGCGTACTCCGCCGCGAAGACCTGGGGCATCTCTATCTGCGGTCCCAGGATGCCGCGCGCGCCGGTCTCGATGAGGGCGCGCCCGAAGTAGGCGAGGTCGGCGTCGCTGTTGCCGGGGATGCCGGCGTAGCAGGCATTGAGGAGGACGAAGGGGTGGAACGGGGCGCAGTCGCGGCGGGCTGGGCGGTGCTCGCGGACCGTGTAGGCATCAATGGCAAGCTTGTCCTCCAACTTCACCACGAGATATGGCGGTTCGGTATCGGCCGACTCGAATTCGCCATGGCACCAGAAGTACATCAGCTGCTCATCGAGCGTCGGGTCCGCGAGAGCCCGCACGAACTCCCTGCGGGTCGTCCGCTCGGCCAGCGTGCCGCCCCGGGCGAGGACCGCCTTCACATCAGTGGCCCGGGTTCTGCCGCGTGGATCCACGCCGGTGTCGTGGTTGAGGCTCACGGCTGGCACGGCGGGCGGCGGGTGCTCGCGTCCGTCGGCGATCATCGCGTAGTAACCGCCGGTCTGCTCGATCCGGTGGCGGTGTCCAAGGAAGCGGTGGAAAACCCCCGCGAGCCCAGGCTCATCCGTCGCGTCGGGCGGCAGGCACAGCATCGGCCACGGCACGAAGAGGTCCGAATCGAATCGGACGCGCAGCGGTTTCTCCGCGCACAGTGCCTCGGTGAGGAAGGCACGGAAGAGTCCGACGTCCTGGCTCTTCCCGCCGAGCAGGACGTCGAAGAGCAAATGGGTTCCGTATCCGGCGAGTTCCGACACCGTGGCCAGCAGTTCGTCCTGCGGCTCGCTTGTCAGGTCGACTAGCGTGGCGTAAGGGAAGTCCGGGCGGCCGGGCGCGGGACGCCGCGACTCGTCGAGCGGTTGTACGGCGACGAACTCCTCCTTCCACCGACGGCGCAGCCGCCCGGTCACGTGCCGTGCTTCCGAGGGCTTCACCTCCAGAAAGGCTCGGTGCTCGGTGCCGCTCAGCGCCGGCACTGCAGGGCCGTACATCCGGGCCAGGATGCGGTCGTCGCCGCGTACGTCGAGCACGATGACCAAGTCGGGTGGCGCTACCTGTTGGGGGAGCCGGGTGAAGCCGAGGCTCGGGTCCTGGACGACATGGACGGGGAGTTCACGGGCCACGGGGTCAGGCCCCCTGTGCGAAGGCGGGAGTGGGCATGGGCTGCGGGGCGGCCGAGACGGGAGCGGTGCCGGTGGTGCCGATGACCTCGATCTCCGTCTCCACCTGTTGGAGCACCGAGTTGGATTCGGCGTCCTCGATGGTAAAGCGGATGCGGTGGCGGCCCGGCTGATACGGGGTGAAACGGAAGAGGGCGGTTCCGTTGACCGGCACGGAGTGCGTCGGGTCGACGTCGGCATGGGTCAACGGGGTTGCCCACGCGGTCAGCGGTGGCAGGAGTTCCTCCGACGTAGCCCCGGAGTACTCGCGGCCGGGCTCGACTCGCAGCACGATGCGGGCCTCTCCTCCAGTGGCGGGAGAGTCGTCGAGGAGGGCGAGACGGACGAAGGCGGCGGGAGACACCTCACCCGGCGGGGCGCCGTCCGGCGAGGCGGCCGTTTCTGGGAGGAGGTGGCGGACCATGAGCGGGATGGTGTCGAAATCGTCCCACTCCATGTTCTTCAGGACGGGGCGCGGATAGCAACTCGTGAGGGCTCGGACTGCCCGCGCCCCGCGGCTGGAGCCAGGACCGTCGCGCACGACCGCCACCCACTGCACGCCCGCAGTGTCGTCGAGCGCCTCGAAGCGCGATTGAGCCTCGTCGAGCTGCGCACGATCGGCGCCGGCCCGGCCTGGACCCTGCAGGAGCAGGGTCCAGGCCGGGCCGTTTAGGCATCCGGTTTCATCGAAGGCGTCCAGGACCCGGCGGAGTGCTGCCGTGCGGTCGCCCTTCGTCAGCCACGCGAGGTGGTGCCGGGTCCAGGCGATACCCAGCCGGTCCGGCACGCTCTCGAAGAGACGCAACGTCTGGAGCAGCACATGCGCCGCCGAACCCGGCAAGTCCGCGTCCGCGTACGCCACCCCCTGGAGCAGAGTCGCCCAGGCCTCCCCCCGTACGTCGCCGTGCTCCCGGTGGGCCAAGGGCGTGGCCTTGAGCTCCAGCATCACTTCCGTTCGGGCGCCGTTCAGCAGGAGTTCGGCCCTGCACAGTTCGGTGCTCGTCCAGGCCGCTCCCACCACGTCGCCGACATCGCGGAACGCGAACCTCGCCGTCTCGAACCGTTTGAGCGCCTCCTCCGGGTCGCCGCACATCAGCCGCCACCGCCCGTAGTGGAAGACGGCCCAGGCCTCGCCGCGGCGGTCGCCATGCACCTGGTGGGTCTCGATCGCGCGCCGCAGCAGTCGGCCAACCTCGCGCAGCTCGCCGCGGTCGGTGCGGATCGAGGCTCGGGTGTGCAGAGCCCAGCCGTCCGGTAAGTCGGCGGGGAGGGCGTCGAGGGGGACCTCGGCAGTGTCCAGTTGTCCCATGTGGTGTCGGGCCAGGGCGAGTTCGCGGATGGCGTCTGGGGTGTCGATGCCGGCCAGCGCCTCGGCCGCGGTCTGTGGCTGTCCGGTCTGCCGGACGGCGGCAGCCAGCGGAACCCTCAGGATGTCCCGGTCGTAGGCCGCATGGCCCAGCCCGGCCCGCAGCATCAGCAGCGGGAGCAGGGCGCCTTCGCCGACTAGCTGGTGCGCCAGCCATGTGGTGAATTCACGGGAGTTCGCCTCGCGGGACCGGCACAGACGTAGCGCGAGGTCGACGTAGGGCTCGGCAGCATCATCCAGTGCGCCCGGCTCACGCGGCACGGCCCGGGACAGTGCCGAGTCCAACCGCTGTGAATCGGACCGGAGCTCGTCGGGGGTGTGGTCGGGGACGAGCTGGGCGCGTAGGGCGGGGCGCAGTTCGTACCACCCGGGGCGGGCTTGTTGCAGCAGACCCTCCTGGTGCAGCCCCTCGACCGCCTCGCGCCACTCGGCGGGGGAGAGGTCCTCGACGGGCAACGTCATGTCCGGCGAGAACTCCGCGCCCTCCCAGACCGCCAGGGTGCGGAGCAGGGCAGGCGCCCGACGTGCCGTGGACAGCAGATCCTGGTATGCCTCGGGCGTCAGGTCCACCTGGTGCTGCGTGACGTCCGAACGGTCGGAATTCGAAGTGCGGATCGCTCGGGTGGTGGTGGCGATCAGCACACAACCCGTGTTTTCCAGCAGCCGAACGGCCGTCCGCAGGAGATCCTTGCCGTCGGTGTCCTCGGGCAGGTCGTCGAGCACGATCACTGCCGGGTGGGCCCGGAAGTGGTTCTGACAGGCCGCCGCGGCCAGGCCGGCCAGAACCTCGGGTGTGCTCAGGAGGGCCGGACCGAGTTCGGTCTGCGCAGCACCCGACGTCAGCAGCAGCCGCAGCACCAGTCGCTCCGGGGCGGCGGTCCGGACACCGAGCGAGAGCCAGTGGACGGGCAGGCTCAACGTCGCGCCGGCCTCATGGGCCAACTCCTCTGCCAGCGCGGACCTACCGGACCCCGGCAGTCCGTACAGCACGAAGACCCTTCGCGTACCTCTCAGCCTCGACATCAGCCGACGTACCTGGACGTCCCTATCCATCCACGACTCGCTCATCTCACCCCGTCTCCGACGAACCCATTACCCCATACCCCTCTCGTCCCGACCTCCACCCCCATGACCTCCCGCACATGTCTCCCCGGCACCGTCCCAAGCCGTCAAGGCTGCCAGCCCGCTTCCAGGTTCACACCCATAAGGGGCGGCAGATGTCGGTGGGGCTGTGCGCTGGCGCCCTCGCAGGATCGCCGGCCGGAGCCCAGGACGCAGGCAAGCTCATCCAGAGCCGCGTCGACAGGGAGTACCTCAGCTGGGCTGGTTACGGCTCTGTGACTGAGAACCGATATGTGAGCAACCGGGTGGGTGCTGAAGTCGCCCCAGGGCGCGCCTGCACGGGGTGTACCAGCTCCAGGTACTCGAGAGCGACCAGTGCGTCACGGCCGAGGACAACAACTACGTCACCCTGGCCGCCTGCGCGGCCAACCCGGGCAAGCCCCAGCGGTGGAAGGTGGACGCCACCGGCGGCTGGAGCAAGATCGAGAGCCGCGCATTCCCGGGATACGCCCTCGAGAACTCGGGCAGCACGGTCCGGCTCGTCCAAGTCTCCGGAGCGGACACCCAGAAGTGGTCCGTCGGCCCGGGGTAAAGCCTGCGGAGCGAAACGCCCAGAGTGACCTTGATACCTTGCCCCTGCTGGGAGAGGGCTGGGCCGCGGGCAGTACCCCGGTCCGGGGCACCGTCCGCGTCGAGCCCGTGCGCCAGGAGCAGCTGACCGTAGGCCCCGTGAAGGACTGGAACCTCCCAGGTCCCCCCCCCCGCCGACTGCGCGGGTTGGCCGGCTGATGATCTGCGGGTTTTTGTCGGTGGTGGTTCGGCATGGCGATGTCAGTGCCCGCCAGTTGCTTGTCCTGTCGGTGTTGCTACTCGGTGTGGGTGGTGATGTGGATGTATTGGACGTCGAGTTGGTTGGCGATGTTGTCGAGGACGTCGGCGAGGGAGCGGACGGTCATGGGCTCAAGTCTGATTCCTGGTCCGTTATCCGTGGTCAGCACGGGGACGCCGTCCTGCGCGCCGGCTTGCCACGAGCGGGCGATGGACCGCAGGAGCGCGGTGACGTGTTCCGCGGGAACGGTCAAGCGCCCGTCGGGCTCGACGTTGACCTCAGGTGCCGCGAGCCGCGCTTCGTGTCCCTCATCCCGGGAACTCATGCTGCCCATTCGATTCCGAGTGCGGCGAGTGCGGTGAGTTTGTCGGCGGTCAACTTGTCCCGGCGGCTCTTCTGGTTCATGGTCCACACTCCGAGCTTGACGAGGTGTTCCTGTCCCTCTACGACAATTGCCTCTACGTGAGCTCTGGGGACCTTCACAGAGCCCACGCGGGCCTTGTACTGCGCCAGGGCCGCTACGCCCTTCTCGAAGGCGCTCACGGGCGTCGTGGACGGATTCGCCGGCGCTTCCAGTTCTGCCGCGATCGGTACGACGCCGATGGCCTCCAGGCGCTCGCGCTGCCCGCCGACCAGGGCGGCCCACACCTCGGGCTTTCGCTGCTTGGCGAGCCACTTCCCGATGTCCATGCCGTGGACGGTGACCCCGGGTTCGATGTACGCGAGGATGCTTTCCTCCACGAGCATCTCGCGCACCACGGCGTAATGCCGCTGCCACTCCGGCGGCCACGACGGGTTCCAGTCCTCGTCGACCTCCCTGAGCGCCGTCTCCCACTCGGGGTGCCCCTCCAGCGCGCCGGGTCGCCGCAAATTCGCGAGCCACATCCCCAACGGCCGGTCCAGCATGGTCGCGGAGCGGGGCGCGCACAGCGTCCAGTGCTGGTCGTAGTACGCCTTGGCGGCCTCCAGGTTCTCTTGGAACCGCTCAGCGGCGGGGTTCCAGACCATGCCGAGCTTCTCCAGCCGCTGGGCGCGCTGGCCGGTCATCTGCCCT
Organism: Streptomyces sp. NBC_00341; assembly: GCF_041435055.1. Classification (NCBI taxonomy): domain Bacteria; kingdom Bacillati; phylum Actinomycetota; class Actinomycetes; order Kitasatosporales; family Streptomycetaceae; genus Streptomyces; species Streptomyces sp. NBC_00341. The sequence continues at coordinate 8,773,127 of NZ_CP108002.1, forward strand.
GCCCCGTACGCCCGTCGCTGCTCCGCGACCCACTGCCCGAGCGGGTAGGCGCCCTCCTTGTGCCCGTATGGAACCCGGGCGTGCAGCTCCCGCTCCGCGAACTTCTTCAGCGACGCCCAGCCGCGCGCCCAGTCCTGCTTCTCCGTGTCGATCACGTTGAAGCTCACCCAGTCCGCGACCATCATCGGATCACGCGGAGCCGCAAAACGCAGCAGGAGACGGGATTCGTCCTCGCCTTCCTCGGGTGGCGGACCGATGTACTCGGACGACTGGACGACGTCCTTCTGAGGCTCCTGCGGAATCGCGAGCAATTCGATTGCCTCTTCATCATGAGCGCGCAGACCTTCAAGCACCTTCACCAAAGGCCGATACGAACCCGAGGTGAACATATCCTCCGGATCTTCACCGGGCTGGAGAAAAACCGGCACGATCAAAGAGGCCACCTTGCCCTGTCCGGGCTTCTGACGGAGCGCCCGGCCGATGGCCTGGACGATGTCGTGCGGAGCGCCCTTGGGGTCCAGGAGGGCCACCGAGTCCACCGCGCGGATGTCGACGCCCTCACCCAGGACCCGACAGTTCGACAGAACGGCCCGCAGCGCCGTGGCCCCGAAGCCACCCAGCACGCCCCGCCGGCGCTCCGGGACGTGCTCGCCGCACAGCCAGTCCGCCCAGATCCGGGCGGGGTACTTCTCCGGCTGGTCGGCATGCAGCTTTGCCGCCACCCGCTGAAGACCCTCCGCGTACGCCTGCGCCTCTATCGTCCGGTGGTGGAAGGTGATGCACGCCGACAGGTCGTGCTGCGCCATCGTGTGCAGCAGCGCGGCCTGGAGCGCCCCGAGCCGCTCACCACGGACCTTCTCGCTGTGCCGCTCCTCGCCCATCAGCCGCTCGGGCGTGACGACCGGGTCCTGGAGCTCCAGGACGATGATCTGGTACCGCGCCAACAGCTTCCGCGACACGGCCGACGCCAACGAGAGCTTGTAGAGGACCGGTCCGAAGACCTTCTCGTCGTCCATGGAGGCCGCCATCTCACGTGGCAGCGGGTCACGTACGCCTTCTGCGACCTCACGGTTCAGCCGCTCCTCCCAGATCCGCGGCGTAGCCGTCAGATACAGCCGCCGGTGCGAGGGGATGACGCCCTGGTTGTGGACGTCCGCCCACGCCTTACCCATCGAGCCACTGGTCCTGTGAGCCTCATCGACCACCGTCAGGTCCATCAGGTCCAACTGCTGCCCGTAGGCGCCCTCGAACGCCTCCGCCAGGACACCCAGCGAGGCGTACGTCCCGAAGAGGGTCACTGGCCCCGAGCCGTGCCAGAGAGCCAACTGCACAGGATTCGTGGTGGAGCGCACCTGCAGGCTCCACAGCTCCGGGTCGTCGGTGAGGCTGCACACCGCAACCGCCGGCCCCGTGTGCCCAGCCGAGCGCCACGCCTGCACCGTCTGGGTCAGAAGGTCCAGCGTCGGCACCAGGATGAGAATGCGCCCCTTGGGCACAAGCCGCTTTGCCGACGCTGCGGCAATAATGGTCTTTCCCGTGCCACACGCGGCGTGTACCTGCCCGCGCAGGCCATTCACGGGGATACCGCCCGGCGGAATATCGAAGCCCCGCACGATGGCGGCAACGGCCTCGATCTGGTGGTCACGCAACTTCACGGCCATTTCCCGTGATCTCCTTTTCGCGGAATGTCGCGCGTAATAAAAATGAAAGTTCCCGGCGCGATAGTGTGACCCGGGGTTGTGGAGTCTGATCCCAAACATTACACAGGCACAACCCGCGATGCATCACCCGAGCGCCATGTATCACCCCCAGAGTGGTACATGACCGAATCTTACCCCGAAGCCTCGGTCGCCCTGCATGCCGGTAGGGTATTGGTGAGCTTGACCGGACGGGTTCGAGAGTGGGGGAGAGGGCAGGGTGGAGCGCAGCGGAACCCTTCACTCCGGCGCGCGCCGGCGCGACGGACCGTCACATCCATTACAAAGATGGGAGCCAGAAACCCCAAGCCCTACACAGGCCCGCACGCGATGCACCTCCTCGTATAGCCAGCCCAGGTGATCGCGCAAGCGCGATCACTCCAATTCGCGCTTGCGCGGGTGGATTCCGCTTGCGGAATTCCATTCCCCCGCTTGCGGGGGAATCCGCCTTGCGCTTGCGCAAGGCGGATCACTCTGCAGCGGCTTGCCGCTGCAGTAC